>CAZIWR010000297.1:0-2945 GCA_964542805.1 uncultured Acidobacteriaceae bacterium | reverse complement strand
GCGGCCTGTGTTTCTTGCTGGCGGCGGCGATGGCGCTGCCGTTCGTGCCGGCCTTTGCGGCCTCTAAGCCAGGGCTGCACGGCGCGTTCTGGTTTCTGCTTAAAGTGTCTCTGTATATTTACAGTTTCATGTGGATTCGCTTCACGTTTCCGCGGTTCCGATTTGACCAGCTCATGAAGCTGGGCTGGTACTTCATGATCCCGCTTTCGATCGTGAATGTGCTCGGCCTGGGCGTGTACAAAGTGCTGCGGCAGCTGCAATGGAGCCGGTGGCCCGCGTTCCTGCTGACCACGGGCGGCACGCTGCTGGTGGCCATCTGGCTGGTGTGGCTTGCGCAGAGGAAAGTGGCGGTTCCCGGTCCCGTCGGCGACATGACAGAAGTGGAAGGATAAGGAATGACGCCCGCACAATTCAGCCAAATCGCGTTTTACTTTTTCGCCGGGCTGGCCGTGCTGGGCGCGATCGGTACGGTGACGGCGCGCAACGTGGTGCACAGCGCCATTTATCTGATTACTTCGCTGCTGGCCACCGCGGGGATTTTTCTCACGCTCGGTGCGCAGTTTATCTTTGCCGTGCAGATCGTCCTGTACGTCGGCGGCATCATGGTGCTGTTCATTTTCGTCATCATGCTGGTAAACCTGGACGTGGCCTTGCACCAGTTGCAGTTCAACCGGCAACGGTGGGTGGCGGGCCTGCTGACGTTGGTGCTGGCTTCGCAACTCGGATTCGCCATCTGGTTCGCGCGCGGCGAGGGCTCGCTGGACATTCCCGCCGGGCGCACGGGCACGTTGAGCCCGCAGAATGTGGAGCAGTTCGGGCTGGCGCTGTTTGAGAAGTACGCGCTGCCGTTTGAAATCGCCTCGGTGCTGCTGCTGGTGGCGCTGATCGGGGCGGTGGTAATGACCAAGAAACGCGCCTAGGAGACGCCGGAGAAACGTATGGTTCCCATCGGCCACTACCTGTTCCTGAGCTTGGCGCTGTTCATTATCGGCGTGATCGGCGTGCTCACGCGCCGCAACGTCATCATCATCCTGATGTCCATCGAGCTGATCCTCAACGCGGTGAACATCAACCTGGTGGCCTTCTCGCGCCATTGGGCCAATGTGGACGGGCAGATTTTTACGCTGTTCATCATCACCGACGCCGCGGCCGAAGCCGCCGTGGGGCTGGGCATCATCATCGCGTTTTTCAAGAACCGCGAAACGGTGCTGGCCGACGAAATGGATTTACTGAAGTGGTAGGAAGGTTTTGCTGAGCGAAGAATGGACACCAACTACTTTCTCGAAAATATCTGGCTGATCCCGCTCTTTCCGATGGCCAGCGCGGCGATCATGCTGCTGCTCGGCCGCAGATTGCCGGAAAAAGCGGTCAGTTTTCTTTGTGTCGGTAGCGTGTTCATCTCCTTCGCGTTTTCCGTGGGCGCCGTCTGGCAATTGACGCAGATGACCGGCGAGCGCGTTCACCAGGTGGTGCTCTACGACTGGGTTCCCGCCGGAGCCTTCCATACGTCGAATGGAATGCTGGGCAATTTCACCGCCGACCTCGGCTTCCTACTCGATCCACTCTCCGCGGTGATGATTCTGGTGGTCACCGGCGTCGGCTTCCTGATCCACGTCTATTCCATCGGCTACATGGCCAAGGACCCCGGGTACTACCGCTTCTTCGGCTATTTGAATCTCTTCATGTTCTCCATGCTGATTCTCGTGCTGGCGAACAACATGCTGCTGATGTTCGTTGGCTGGGAAGGCGTGGGGCTGTGCAGCTACCTGCTGATTGGGTATTACTTCCTGAAAAAATCTGCGGCGGATGCGGGCAAAAAAGCATTCATCGTCAACCGAATCGGCGACACCGGTTTTCTGCTGGGAATTTTCCTGACCGCGGCCACGCTGGGCACCATCAAGTTCAGCGAATTCGGCGCGGCTATTTCCGCCGGGAAATTTGAACTCGGCGCGCCGGTGATGACCGCGATTGCACTGCTGCTTTTTGTCGGCGCTACCGGCAAGTCCGCGCAGATTCCGCTGTACGTCTGGCTGCCGGACGCGATGGAAGGCCCCACGCCGGTCAGCGCGCTGATTCATGCGGCGACCATGGTCACCGCCGGCGTGTACATGGTCACGCGCACGAACGCGATTTTCCAGCTTTCGCCGGTGGCCATGGAAACCGTGGCCGTGGTCGGCGCGGTCACCGCGATTTTTGCCGCCTCGATGGGCCTGGTGCAAAACGACATCAAGCGCGTGCTGGCCTACTCCACCATCAGCCAGCTCGGCTACATGTTTCTGGCGTGCGGCGTGGGCGCGTTCGTCGGTGGCATCTTCCACTTGATGACCCACGCGTTCTTCAAGGCGCTGCTCTTCCTCGGCTCGGGCAGCGTGATTCACGCGATGAGCGGCGAGCAGGACATGCGCAAGATGGGCGGCCTGTGGGCCAAGATACCGACTACGGCGAAAACAATGTTTGCCGGCACGCTGGCCATCGCCGGGATTCCTCCGCTGGCCGGATTCTTCAGCAAGGACGAAATTCTTTGGAGGGCATTCGGGCACAGCCGCGCGCTGTGGCTCGTGGGCGCCATCACCGCGGGCATGACGGCGTTCTACATGTTCCGCCTGGTGAACATGACGTTCTTCGGCAAATCGCGCGTGGACCACGAGGTGGAGCACCACATCCACGAATCGCCGCGCTCGATGACCGGCGTGCTGGTGATTCTCGCCGTGCTTTCCCTCGTTGGCGGCTGGATCGGCATTCCCGCGGCGCTCGGCGGCAGCAACCAATTCGAGCATTTCCTCGAGCCGGTAATTGCGAAGTACGGCGGGGAAGTGGCGGAGGCGGCGGGTGGCGCGGCGCATCACGACCCGATGGAGTACGGCCTAATGATCGTCTCTGTAGCGATTGCGCTCGGCGGCATCTGGCTGGCTTATGTCATTTACTTGAAGCGCGAAGGCGCGGCG
>CAZIWR010000296.1:0-2968 GCA_964542805.1 uncultured Acidobacteriaceae bacterium | reverse complement strand
GAATTCCGCGGCAAGGTGGCGGCGAACCCCGCATGGCAGAAGGAGTACGGCGACGCGTGGGCGGCCATCGAACGCGCGGAAAAACAACGGGTGGTTCTCTTCAAGCAAAGCCGCTACCGCGTAGTCCGCGGGCTGCGCCTGCCCGGCGTGGCGCTGCAAATCGTGCAGTACGTGGCGGAAGTGAAAAAGCCCGACGGCGAGCGGCTGGACGGCTTCCACGACTCCGAGCTGGAGTCGCTGCGCTTCCGGCTTTTTTCCCCGGCACCGGTCTATGCGCAACTGGAAGAGGCGCTGATTGCAGAGAGCCTGCAGGAATCGCTGGAGGAACTCGGAGCGAATGATGCATTCGTGCAGGCCACGCTTGACGGGCGCAAGCCGGCTGACGTAGCGAAAGAGCTGGTCGGCGGCACGAAGCTGGCCGACCCGGCCGCGCGCAAGGCGCTGGTAGAAGGCGGCGAGGCGGCTGTGACGGCCTCGACCGATCCATTCATCGTGCTAGCGCGGAAGATTGATCCCATCGCGCGGCAAACGCGGAAGACGCTGGAAGACACGGTGCAGAGCGTGGAAACGCCGGCCGGCGAAAAAGTTGGACGCGCGCTCTTTTCCGTGTACGGCAAAGACCGCTATCCCGACGCCACGTTTACGCTGCGGCTTTCCTACGGCACAGTGAAGGGCTACCCGATGAACGGCACCATTGCGCCACCGATCACCACGTTCCACGGTCTCTACGACCGCGCCGCCAGCTTCGGCATGAAGCCGCCATTCCACCTGATGCCGCGCTTCCTCGAGCGCAAGGATCGGCTGGACCTTTCCACGCCGCTCAACACAGTGTCCACCGGCGACATCATCGGCGGCAATTCCGGCTCGCCAGTGATCAACCGCAACGCCGAGCTGGTGGGGCTGATCTTCGACGGCAACATCGAGAGCCTGGTGGGCAACTTTGTGTACGACGAAGCGAAGAACCGCGCCGTCTCCGTGCACAGCGCGGCCATCATCGAAGCATTGCGCAAACTCTACGACGCGGGAGCGCTTGCCGACGAATTGGAAGGCAAGGGCGGCGGCAGGTAGCAGTCTTCCCCACGCGGCCGGGGCATTCACGTAAGTTTCAGCCGTAAGCACGTATTTCATGTATACTCAGGGCCAAAGATACCCATTGGGGGGGGCGGCCTGTGTGTATACGGCGGATTCTCGCGAGCCTGGTGCTTGTGTTTGGCTTTGCGGCCGGCGCCGCAGCGCAGTTTGGGCCCGGCGCTTTGGGCAAAGTCATCGTCCGCATCCGCGAGCGGGGCGGGGCCTACATTTCCACGCCAGCCTGGGTGCGGCTCTATTCCGATACCTCCATGTTCCAGCTTTCCTCCGGCACACAGGACAACTCCCAGATTATTTTCGATAATGTGCCGCTGGGTGAATACCACATCGAAATACGCGCTCCTGGGTATTTGCAGTCCACCTACGAAGCCAGCCTTATGACACCGAACGCCATCTCCTACGTCTGGGCGGAGTTGCGGCTGGAGAAGGGCCCGAATTCTCCTGCGGGCGAAGTCAGCAGGGCTGGTCCGCCGGTGATGGCGCCGAAAGCACGCAAGGAACTCGACCTGGCAGGAGCGGCGCTGCGCGCGAATGACTTGAAAAAGGCGCAGGCGCACCTGGACCTCGTGAAAAAACTCTCGCCGGGTCATCCCGATGTGTTCTACCTGCAAGGGTTGATTTACTTGGAGCAGGAAAACAACGCCGGGGCGCGGGCCTCGTTGGAAACGGCGATCAACCTCTACCCGCAATTTGCGGGCGCGCTGGCCTCGCTAGGGGCCACGCTGTACCGCTTGAAAGATTTTGCGGGCGCCGTCGCGGCGCTGAACAAAGCGGTGGAGATATCGCCGCAGAACTGGCGGTCGCATGGCGCGCTGGTGATCTGCCATATCCGTCTGCGCGCCTACGACAAAGCGTTGGCCCACGCCGAACGCGCCATTGAAACCGCCGGAGACAAGTCGCCGGAGCTGCACGTGCTTCTCGCGCGCGTGCTGATCGTGCTCAATCAGAAGGAAAAAGCGCGTTCGGAATTACAGGCGTTCCTCATTGCCAATCCGGGGCACTCGGAAACGGCCGCGGCGCAACACCTGCTGTCGATTTTGTTGGGGGAGTTGAACGCACCGAAAGCGGGGACTCCCGAAGCGGGTCCCGGGCCGTCCGCGGCGAGCACATCGAGCATGGAGGCGGCCGTGGCCACCGTGCGGGTAAACGTGGAGTTGCCGGAGGTGCGCAGCGGGCCGGGGCGCTGGGCGCCACCCGCGTTAGACGACACGCCACCTACGTTGCAGAAAAACACGTCCTGCAAACAGGCAGAGGTGCTGGCGGGCACTGGCAAGCGCGCCATGGCGCTGGTGGAAAGTTTGGAGCGCGTGTCCGCAACGGAGAAAGTGGAGCAGACCGACCTCGATGCAGACGGTAACCAGATCCAATTCCGGACAAACGTCTTCAGCTACCTGGTGAGCATCATCGAGACCCGCCCCGGCAATCTATCCGTGGAAGAGATGCGCGAGGCCGTGAGCCGGAACGCCCCGAAGCCTAAGTACTTGACCAACGGCCTGGGCGCAATGGCACTGATCTTTCATCCATATTACGTGACAGATTATGATATGCGCTGCGAAGGGCTGACGGAAATGCAGGGCCAGGCGGCGTGGTCGGTCTACTTCAAACAGCGCCCGGACAAGCCCAGCCGCATCCGCAGCTACACGATGCTGGATGGAAGTTTCAACGTGCCGCTGAAGGGCCGCGCCTGGATCGCCGCCAATAATTTCCAGGTGCTGCGCATAGAGACCGAGCTGGTCGAGCCAATGAAGAGGCTGCGGCTCGAAAATGAGCACATCACGATCGAATACCAACCGGTGGACTTCAAGACCCGCAAAACCCGGCTGTGGCTTCCGGCGAACGCGGAAATGTACGCCTACTTCCGCGGGCACCGCTTCCTTCA
>CAZIWR010000295.1:0-2989 GCA_964542805.1 uncultured Acidobacteriaceae bacterium | reverse complement strand
AAACTGGAAAACGTGGGGCCGCTACGGCTGGCGTACCGCGGGGAGGAAGTGCGCGTGGAGCAAGCGCGCATCCGCGGGCCGGAAACGGATTTTGCGATCGAAGGATTCGTGCGATTCGCGGGAACGCAGCCGGTCAACCTGAAGCTGGACGGCACGGTGAACCTGCAACTGCTGGGCGGTTTCATACCGGAACTGGAAGCGCGCGGCGCGGCAGGGGTGAATGCCTCGATCGAAGGCACACTGGCGAACCCACGAATCACAGGTGGCGTGCACGTGGAAAATGCGTCGGCGAACTACGGCGATTTCCCAGCTGGCTTGAGCAAATTGCGCGGGGATTTCGTGTTCGATACCAGCCGGCTGGTGTTTGAAAACGTGGCCGCCGAGGCCGGGGGCGGCAAGGTGGTGCTGAGTGGCGCGCTGACGTATGGAGACGGCCTAGCAGCGGCGCGGTACGACCTGACACTGCAGGCGACGCGAGTGCGAGTGCGCTACCCGGAGGGCATGAGCTGGCTGGCGGGCGGAACCGTGCACCTAACCGGAACAATGGATGCGGGAGTGCTTTCCGGACGCGTGCTGGTCGAGCGGCTGCTGCTGACGGAAGGGGTCGATCTGGCGTCGATCATGACCGCATCTCGTGAGGGAGTGCGCACGCCGGCGACGACATCGGCGTATGTGCGGAACCTGCAGTTCGACCTGGAAGCAGCATCCACGCCCGGCGCGCGGCTGGAGTGGAGCGGCGCGCGATTTGAGAGCGAAGCCAGTCTGCGGCTGCGCGGCACGTGGGAGCATCCCATTTTTCTCGGGCACATCCACATGCAAAACGGCGAGATGAGTTTTCGAGGGAACCGTTACCGGCTGACGCGCGGCGACATCAACTTCGCCAACCCGTTCCGGCTGGACCCCGTGTTGAACGTGGAAGCGACGACGACGATACGGCAGTACGAGATCACACTGAATTTTACGGGGGCGGCGAGCCATCCGGTGCTGGGGTACCGCTCGGACCCGCCGCTGCCGGCGACGGACATCATCGCCCTGCTGGCCCTGGGGCGCACCGGGGAGGAGAGCGAATTGCGCTCCTCGACGCAGGTGCAGTCACCGGAAATGGGCGCTTCAACTCTGCTTTCAGAAGCCATCTCCAGTCAGGTGGGTGGGCGGATCGAAAAACTTTTTGGAGTGAGCCGGTTCCGCGTGGATCCCTTCCTGGCAGGAACAGGGTCGCAACAAAATGCGTCGGCGCGAGTGACCATCGAGCAGCAAGTGGCGCGCGACCTGACGATTACTTACATCACCGACGTGACCTCGACGCAGCAACAGGTGATCCAGGTGGAGTACAACGTCAACAAGAATGTTTCCATTGTGGCGCTGCGCGACCAGAACGGCACGTTTGGTTTGGATGTGAAATTCAAGAAGAGATTCAAGTAGCACGCGATACTTTAGCCTCCAGAAGGCAGTCAAGGTCTTATTTCAATCGGAGTGCCATCTGGGACAAGCCGCCGGCCACGTAGCAGCATTCGAAGGCTTGTGCTAACTTGTCGGGTTTCAGGGGAAGAAGGCAGATCGCGAAGGAATGAGGAGTTGTCGTGGCGACGGAAGAACTTTTGAAGTGGCGGGAAGAGTTTCCCATCCTCGAGAAGACGACCTACCTGATCAGCAATTCGCTGGGAGCGATGCCACGCGGGGTGTACGAACGCATGCAGGACTACGCCGAGACCTGGGCGACGCGCGGCGTGCGCGCGTGGGAAGAAAGCTGGTGGGAGATGGCCGCGGAGACGGGCGACCGGATTGGGGCACTGATCGGCGCGCGGCCGGGCGAAGTCTCCGTGCACCAGAACGTGACGCTGACGCAAGCGGTGATCGCCTCGTGCTTCGATTTCAGCGGGCCGCGGAACAAAGTGGTGATGGTGGACCTGGAGTTTCCGTCCATCCAGTACTTCTATTTTGAGCAGCAGCGGCGCGGAGCACGAGTAGAGCTGATCCCGAGCGAGGATGGGTTGGGCGTGCCGATGGAGAAATTCCTCGCGGCCATTGATGAGCAAACACTGCTGGTGCCGATTTCCTACGTGCTGTTCCGAAGCGCGACGATTGTGGATGCGCGGGCCATCATCGAGCGGGCGCATCGCGTAGGCGCACATGTAGTCCTGGACGTATTTCAGGCGACGGGAACCGTGCCGGTGGACGTGCGCGCGCTGAACGCCGATTTTGCCGTAGGCGGCGTGTTGAAGTGGCTGTGCGGCGGGCCGGGCGTGGCGTATCTCTACGTACGGCCGGACCTGCGCGCCAGTCTCGAGCCGGGAGTGACGGGCTGGTTTGCGCACCGGCAGCCGTTCCAGTTCGAGCCGGGACAAATTCAAAGGCGTGATGACGCCTTTCGGTTCATGACCGGCACGACGCAGGTTCCCGCGTTCTACGCGTGCCAGCCGGGACTGGAGATTGTCGCGCAAGTGGGCGTGGAGCGCATCCGCGAGAATTCCGTCCGGCAGACAACAAGGTTAGTGGAGGGCGCGCGAGCGCGCGGGTGGCAAGTGAACTCGCCGGCGAATTCCGGGGAGCGCGGCGGGACCGTATCCGTGGAGTGTCCGCACGCCGCAGAAGTGATGCGGGAACTGCTGGCGCGGGACATCCTGGTGGACTACCGACCGCAAGCAGGCATACGACTCTCGCCCCATTTTTACAACCGCGACGAAGAGATGGACTTCGCACTTGCTCAGATCGAGGAGATACTCGCCACGCGAGCGTGGGAGCGACATCTTCAAGCCGTTTGAGCGAGTGCTATAATTTCGGCAGGCGCCCTGGCGGGCGCACGGATGTTCGGCGCAACGACAACGCGAGAACTGGATGAATTGCGCCGGGAAATGGTGCAGGAACAGATCCGCGAACGGGGCGTGCGAGACCCGCGGGTATTGGACGCCATGCAGCGCGTGCCGCGACATGAGTTTGTTTCCGAAGACATGATGGCCGGCGCCTATGCCGACCAGCCGTTGCCCATCGG
>CAZIWR010000294.1:0-3006 GCA_964542805.1 uncultured Acidobacteriaceae bacterium | reverse complement strand
AACCCACGACCTAGGGATTATGAGACCCTCGCTCTACCCCTGAGCTACACCGGCATGGGTCGCTACAATCCATGGTAAGGAGTGAGCCAGCGAAGTGTCAAGGGAACGAGAAGCTCCGGTTTCAACTTGCGAGAGCAGAGCGTAAATGAATTGGTACTGTCGTACTGTTGACGCGCCGAGAGGCCGGGCGGTACTCTGCGCGCGTACTAGAAGACCCCTGGCCTGGCGCCGGGGAGGCGGGTGTGTACTGTTTAGACACACGCCGCCGGATTCGGTTTAAGTAGAGGCGGAGCCACTTCCATACTTCCTTCGCGCTGGTCTATGACCAGCCGGAGGAAGTATATGAACCGTTGGACAGTGGTGATAGCGCTAGTTCTTCTAGTGCTCGTAAGCGCGATCGGAGTACGCAACCTCGCCATGACGGCGAGTGCAGGCGCGGCACCGACAATCATGGCGAATGGTGGCGGACCGCCGCCCCCGCCGCCCCCGCCCTGGGGCCTCCTGTAGCCCAAAATTAGGGTATACTGGATCAGGGCACCGAGGAGTCGGAAGTGCTTGGTCCAGTTGATTGCGTCCTTTGGATGCTAGCCGTCTTCTTACAGGCGGCCACGGTGATGTGTGCGTTGAAGGGGCGCGTTTTTCTGCGCTATCTCGCGCTGAACCTGTACATGCTGGCCGCTTCGTTGTTGTCGGCTGGGCGGTTTGTCATCTTCTGGAAGTACGGATTCCTCTCCCTTGAGTACCGCTATTTCTACTACTATTCAGACGCCTTGCTGACCATCTGCCTGTACTTCGCGCTGATGGGATTGTATTCACATGTCTTCCAGGAAATGGGAGTGCACCGGCATCTGCGGGCAGGCGCGCTGTTGTTGCTGGCGCTGACTTCGGGTTTCACCTATCAAGTGCTTTCAAATTCGAGCGTACACCTGGTCAACAAGACTCGGTTCGTAGTGGAACTGTCACAAAACCTCTACTTCGTGGGGCTCGTGCTGACGTACCTGTTGTGGGGCGCGGTGATGAAACTGCGCGAAACACGTACCCAGGTAATCCAGCTCGTTTCCGCGTTGGGGGTGTATTTCAGCGCATTCGCGGCCAATTATGCGCTGTTTAACCTTTCCAAGGGTCATTTTAGCCTTGCGATTTGGAACTACTTTCCCCAGATTCTGGCACTCTGGTTGCCCCTGGCTTGGGCCTATACGTTTGCAAGAGTTCCTGAAGAGGCGCGCATTGCGACGGCCCGCGTCGCCGCGGCGCACGAAGGAAGTACATGATAGCAGCGCTCATATTCGTGATTGCCGTTGCCGGGTTTCTGCAATTTTTTGTTTCGTACTGCCGTTCACTGATTGCCGCGTATGAGCGCGTGGATCTTTCGGAACAGGCGCGCGAGGTGACCGGCATCAGCAACCGCCACGTAAACGGACAGGACTTTGCGCGATTGCTGCAGCTGGTGCGGATGTGCCCCGAACCGGGCGACGACAGCCGGGAAATCGGCGCTGTGCGCACCTACTACGGGCTGCTGTCCATGGCGCGCGCCGCGTTTCACCGCATTGCACCGTCGCTGGAGCAGCGCATGGAGCGGGAGCGAGAGAGCTGCGCGTACTTCGCCGCAGTGGCGCTCGACCGACGAATTGCACACAGCCGCGGTCTGATGGCAGAACAACTGTCCAACCAGTAAGAGCCGCTGCAGAAGAATCGAGCCCGGCCTGGCCGCGAACGGCCAGCCGGGTTTTCTGTTTTTGGGGAGCGCGACTTGCCAGGAGCCTCCAAGCTGCTACGATAGTCAAAGCGAGATTGGTCAGGTAAGGCAAACCGAAATGAACGCGCGACTGCTTGCGCAAGTGGAAGCTACGATTCGGCGGCACGGGATGATGCGTGCCGGCGGGCGCATCGGTGTAGCGGTATCCGGCGGTGCGGATTCGGTGGGTCTGCTGCTCGTCCTGCTGGAGCTACGGAAAAAGCTGGGCATAACTCTGCTGGTCGCACATTTCAATCATCAACTGCGCGGTGCGGAGTCGGATGCGGACGAAGCGTTTGTGAGAGAACTGGCGACGCGGCATGAATTGGAGTTTGTAGCGGGCCGCGAAGACGTTGCCGCGCGGGCGCGGGAAAACCGGTGGAATTTGGAGGACGCGGCGCGGCGGTTGCGCTACGGTTTTTTTGAGGAATTGGTGGCGACGGGTCGCGCGGAATGGATTGCCGTGGGCCACACGGCGGACGATCAAGCGGAGACAGTCTTGGCGCGACTGGCGCGGGGTACCGGCCCAACCGGGCTTGCAGGAATTTATCCCGTGGTGGGTCATGTGGTGCGGCCCTTACTGGATGCCCGGCGGGAAGAATTGCGCGATGAACTCCGCGCGCTCGGGCAGGAGTGGCGTGAGGACACCTCGAACCGGGACTTGACGCGGCTGCGGGCGCGCGTGCGCCACAGCGTGTTGCCGCACATCGAGCGTGAGTTGCAGCCGGGCGCGGTGAAACACCTGAGCGAACTGGCCCACCTGGTGCGGGAGGAAGAGGCATTTTGGACAGCGCTGGTGCAGAGCTGCGTCGAGAGCAGCGTGACGAAGAGTGACGCAGGGCTCTCCATTCGCATTGCGGACCTGATGGAGCCGCCCGCATTGCGAGCGGCGCTGGCTCAATCGAAGGGCGTGTCGCGGGCCATGGAGGCGGTGAGCAAGAGGTTGATCCGGAGGCTGGCGGCAGAAAGCCGCGGACCGCGGGGGCAGTTGGCGTCGCTACATGTCGAACAAGTTCTTCGCCTGGCGCGCGAGGGCCACAGCGGGCAACGAGTGCCACTTCCCGGTGGAACGGAGGTGGAACGCGTGTTCGACCGGCTGGTTTTTACGCCTCCGCAGACTCCAAACGGGGAGGCTCAAGAAACTACGGAGGCGACGCCATCGTATGAATATAGTGTGGAGCTGTCAAAAGCAGACACGGCAACGGTGCTGATTCCTGAAATTCGGAAACGGATGTGCCTGAAAGTGATTGACTGGCTCGGCGGGGCGAGGG
>CAZIWR010000293.1:0-3033 GCA_964542805.1 uncultured Acidobacteriaceae bacterium | reverse complement strand
TGTACGGTTACCGTTACCAGGCGACCAGCGAGGAATACCTGCTCAACATCAAGCGCCTGGGGATCATTCCGCCCTTTCTAAATCAAACCGCCGGACAGATTCTCCGCCTGCTCACCGAGCAGCTCCAGCCGGGCCGCTTCGACAAAACCAGAATCGCTGACGGCGCCGTCATTCCTTTCTATGCGCCCGCGCCGGCCACAAGCTGGAGCGACATCGCGCGAGAGCTTGCGGAACGCTCTGGTTTTGCTTATCGCGTCCTGGATGGAAAGATCTACTTCGAGGCAGTCAGCGCGCAGACTGCCGGCGTCATGATCGACGAGCGCGACCGCCGATTCCGCCCGGAGGCGCTCGAAGTGACGCCGCTCGGCAACCCGATCCAGAATGACGTCACCATTCTGGGAGGGATCGAGCCGCGGACCTTTGTCACTGAGCAATTTGTCGGCGACGGATTTACATCCCGTTTTGTGCTGACTGCGCCCGTGTTTGGCGCAGAATCGTCTCTCCTGCTGGCCGACGATTTCACCGGAGCCTCCATAGACACCAATCGTTGGCAGGAAATCGATCCAGCCAGTCACATTCAGCTTTTCGAGGGGCGACTGAACGTCACGGGCGGCACCGGTGCGGTTGGCGAAACCGCACTGCTGGCGCAACAAGCCGTAGAGTTCGGTGGTGAACTGGAGTTGCTCCACGGTGAATTCGAATTCACAGCCGCGTCCACCGGAATCCTCGGCGGGCTCTATTCAAGCGCCGTACTGGAGCCGCCCAATTGCCAGCTGGGATTTGACGTCTCGGCCATCAGCGGCACGTCGCGCATTCGCCCGCTGATCGCGGGGATGGTGCAGGCCGCCGAGGTTCTTGCCCAGTCCAATCATCATTACGTTCTGTTGACCCGGCTGAGTGCTGACCGCATCCATCGCACCGAACAAGTTTTTTCGAGTTTGAGCACTAGTTTCGGCGGTGCGTCTTTGCCGGCCAGCATCAATGTGACGTTGCTGGTCCGCGACATTGACCTGGCCGACACCGCGCATCCGCAGGATGTCGTGCTACATGAAAGCACTGTATCGACCCTGCCTGCGTTTGCCTTTTACGCGCCAGTGAATTCCGCCGATCTGCACTTGGTCGCGAATTTTCTTCAGGTAACGCAGCCGATCCAAGCCAGCCTCGTGACGCAGGCTCTTGGAGATTCGCCACGGGCACGCTCCCTCGGCTTCGGAGTAGCCGGCCAGGACGCGACGATCACTGCCGATCCAAACCAAAACCAATGGGCACTCGAGTTTTACGAAGACACGATCCCGGCGCGAGGAGAAAAGATCACGTTGCGCTACCGTGCTGCCGGGCGCGCGCGCGCGAGGGTGCGCGATGCAGCCAGCATCGTCTCTGAGGCCGTACTTGCCGGGGACGATGGCGTCCGCGCAGCGGTCCTTGACGATTTCAATCCCATGCCGCGGACGTCCACTGAAGCCGAGCTGGCTGCCCAGGCGTACCTTGCAGACCACACGACGCCACGCTATGAAGGACACTACTCCACGTGGGGAGAGTTTGCTGATTCCTATCCGCGCAGCGGGTGCCTCCTGGAAGTACGGAATGAATCGCGCTACCCCGCTTTTTCCGCGCTGGTTCGTAGCGTCACAAGTGAGTTGCGTGACCTCGAAACCGAACGCATTCAGCACACGCTTGATTTCGGCCAGCCTTCTCGCTTTGAAGATCTGCTCCAGCACTTCGCTTCAACGCAGAGCATTCTCGGACCTAGAGAATCCCTGCCCCTGGAACCGCTCGACTCCACGCAAATCAGTACAGCTTTTCTGAACGACTCCCCGGCCCTGGCTCTGACGGCGACAAGTCCCACGTATTTTTCCGTGGACACGGGCGTGCTGCCGCCCGCCAACGGCCGCTATGAAGTCCGCCGCAGCGATCAGGGTTGGAGCAACGCCTCAGCATCGGGGACCGCTCAGAATTTGCTGGGAACTTTTACGACGCAAAGCATCCAGATGGCGCGCACCGCGCGCAATCATTTCTTCTTCGTGCGCCCGGTCGGCGCCGCGGGCACCACAAGCCGCTTTTCCAGCATGCTCGCTGTCCACTATCCCCTCGTGCCCGCAACTCCCCAATCCCTGTCCGTGCAATTCGGCACGGCCGCCGACGGCAAGCCCGCCATCTTCGCCGACATCACTCTTGATTCGGCAAACACGACGGATGTGGATCGTGTCGAGTTGCGGGATTCCGACAATGCCTCGGTTTTAGCACGATGGGATTTCGGCCAACTCAGGCAGGAAGACGGTGCGTTGCGAGTCAGTCTTACGCTAGACAATTCGTCCGCTTTGAATCGAAACAAGACATTATATGCCTACGCGCAGAACGTTCTCGGCGAGTATTCGCCAGCGCAAACAGCCACCGCATCGGCCCCGCAGCCGGCCAAGCCATCCCTTTCCAGCGGAAATTCTGTTGGTCAGGTTTTGGAAGTATTGCTGGACCGCCTGACCATCGAAATCGCTGAAACACAAATTCAAGTGATTGGTCCCAGCGGCAGCTTTGCCGCGCCATCGCAGGATACCCTCCTGGCCGGGCAGCCGGACAAATTCAATTTTGTGGCTTCGCAAACAGGCGCTTGGGAGTTTCGCGCGCGCCGCCGAGATGCCATCGGGTGGTCGCCGTGGTCCAATGAGCCACAAGGCCAGATTCCGGCGCAATCGCTGGTGTTCGCCGTTCATTTTTTCGAAGCGCAGGAGCTCGATCCGTCCATCGGCGCGGCCATCAACCCACAAAGCCTGCTTGGCAACAGTGATTTTTTTCTGACGGGCATTGCCGGACAGGAAGGCACGCACGTCGCGCGCTACTTTGCGCTCGTCAACGCCGCAGGCAACGGTTCCGAGGTGGACCTTTCCGCTGCCACTAATGAAATGCAATGGAAGTCCGGCGTCAATTTTGGTTCGGCTGATCCGGGCTTTCGCTCGCTCTACAGTAATCTAGGAAAACTGTTCAATCCCGGCGAACCGCTGACACTTTCTGCAGCGCTGCGCCACGACGGCACGGGAA
>CAZIWR010000292.1:0-3040 GCA_964542805.1 uncultured Acidobacteriaceae bacterium | reverse complement strand
GCGAGCGCGCCGAACACGAGCCCGGCCACCACGTACAGCCCGGCCCAGAACCACAGCGAAGAAATGCCCGCGGTTTCGCCCGCGCCGAGGAAAGCGCCGCGCGGCGCAGGCTGCTGTTGCAGCGCGAACGCCGCGGGTGCGGCGAGTGCAAGCAAGCAGGCAACTACGGTGCAAGTTCTTCGCGGCACAGAATCATCCTGAACGGCTGCCTATTTATCTCATAGATGACGGCCGGCAATGAAACGATGCAAGAAATTCGTGCGGGCGAGAGTGGGCGCGCCGGCGAGCAGCCGCACTATGCTTTTCCGGCAAATTGAAGTATCGTTTTCTTCTGAAATGTTACCAGGAGGTCCGCATGGCGGACGAAAAATGCAGTAGCCTGCCCATGGCGCCGGCGGCGGAAGAAATCAAGCCGGGCACCCGCATGGTGAAGTGCGTGAAGTTCGGCAAAGAGATGCCCGGACTGGAGCGCGTGCCGTGGGCCGGCGAGCTCGGCCAGCGTGTCTATGAAAGCGTTTCCAAGGAAGCCTGGAAGATGTGGATCGAGCACGCGAAGATGGTGATGAACGAGTACCGGCTGAACCCGCTGGACCCGCAGTCGCACAAAATCATGGAAGAGCAGATGGAACAGTTTTTCTTCGGCGTGGGCGCGAAACTGCCGGAAGGCTACGTGGCCCCCAAGGCAAAGGCCTAATTCTCCCGGGCCCGCGCGGGAATCTTGCCCGCCAGCGGATGCTCGACGGGCAGGCGCTCCGCGAGCGTGAAATGCAGTTTGGCGTGGGCCTGCTGTAATGCGGCGACGACTTTTTCAGGCTCATCTCCGCGCGCGAAAATAAATCCCAGATAACTCGAACCCTCCGGCCAGGCGGCGATGTAGTCGTGCAGGCGCGCGGTGATGTGCACCTCGGTGACGCCGGGCGTGGTCGCGGCGGCCACTTCGCCCTCGACGCCATCGAGGATTCCGCTACGCGGCACGGGAATCATCATCACGCCGGAAGATTCCTTCTCGCGCGGCAAGTCGCTTCCGTTCAGTCCAAGCGCGTGACGCACCAGCAGCTCTTCCAGAAAAATGTTCTCCGGGCCGAAGCGCAGCGCGCGCGAACACAGCCCGCCGATGGGCCGCGGAGAAATCTCCAGCACCCAGGGGCCGTCCTCGTTCAGGCGAAACTCCGCGTGCACGGGGCCGTGCGTCAAGCCCAGCGCGCGCGCCGAAGCGCGCAGCGTGGCCGCGAGCGAGGCCTGCGCCAGCGCGGGCTGCTGCGAGGGCGTCACGTAAATGGATTCTTCGAAGTAAGGGCCTTCGGGGTGGCCGGGCTTGTCGAAGATGGCCAGCACGCGCAATTCGCCGTTGGAGAGGAGCGCTTCGATGGCCACTTCGTCGCCAGGGATGTAGCGCTCCACGAGGAGGCGGTCGAGCGAACGCTCGCGCGTGGCGCGCAGCTCGGGCGATTCCAAGAGCGTTTGTACGCGCTTGGATGCGACCATGAATTCCGACGCGTTGTTCGCGCGGATCACGCCCTGGCTCGCGGCGAGCGACAGCGGCTTCACGACGCAAGGAAACTTCACGCGCGGCAGCACGCGGGAAATTTCTTCGTCGAGAGAAAATGCAAAAAAATCAGGAACGGGCAGACCCGCATCGCGCAGCACTTCGCGCTGGCGGAGTTTGGTGCGGCAATTCTCCACGGATTGTGCGGAATTGTAGGTGAGGCCGAGATTTTGCGCGGCGTGCGCGGCGGTGGACGTCGGGTGGTCGCCCAGTGCGAGAATGGAGTCAATGCGCTGGCCGCGAACCGTGTTGGCCAGTAATCGGCCGGCCTGCTCGGGATCTTCAAAGTGCAGCGGCACGGCGCCGTCCGCCCAGGGATCGTCGAGACGGCCGCAGCGATCCGTGCCGAAGACAACTTCAGCGCCGAGGCGCTGCGCAGCTTCCGCGAAGCTGCGCGTCTGGTAGCCGAGCTTGCTGGCGAGAATCAACAAGCGCTTCATACGAACGCTTCCGCTTTTTTTATCGCTTCCTTCGCTTTCGCAATGGGGGCCAACTGGTCCCGGGTGGGTTCTGCTCAACAATACCAGGGCTCGTTCAGGAAGGGGATGGCAGCGCGGGCGACGAGCACTGGCGCGGGGCGCTGCCAGCGCGGAGGAATGGCCCCGACAGATGCCGCGTCCCAGATATGCGCGAAGATTTTTGCACGCGACACATTGAATTTTTCGCCGGAGCGCACGATGTTTTCCACTTCTTCGCACAGCACGTCCACGCGGGAGTCGGCGTGGCGCCAGGGATAGACGAGCGCCGCTTCGTCGAACGGCGCGACCATTTGCCGCACATCATCCAATTCGAGCAGGCGTGAGCCTGCTGGAATCAGCAGACGGATCGCGAGCTGAATCGGCGCGACACTTTCCACCAACTCATTTTCCGCGAGCACGCGCAGCAGTTCCGCATAGCTTTCAAGCGTGGTCCACGGCGTGAAGGGAACAAAGGTTGTCTGCATCGCGAGGCCAGCCTCGCGGCAGAGTTCGACGACAGCGAGGAAATCGGCGCGCGTGTGGCCTTTGTCGAGCTTCGCGAGAATGGCGTCATCGACGGATTCCACGGCGCTGGTAACGAAGAGGCAGCCCGTGTCGCGCAGTGTGCGCAAGTGCGCGGCGTGCTGCAAGAGGTGCTCGACTTTAATGGTGACGTCGTAAGTGAGCTGCGGGAATTCGCTGTGCAGCGCTTCGACAATGGCGAGAGCGTGCGCCGGGCCGTTGAAGAAATCGGGATCGCCAAACGTAATGTGCTGCGCGCCGGAGGATACCTGCCAGCGAATGTCTGCGAGCACGACGTCGCGCTGCACGATGCGGAATGCGCCGTTGTACACCGGCACGATGGGGCAGTGGCGGCACAAGTGTTTGCAGCCGCGCGAGGCTTCCGTGTAGCCGACGATGCGGTGCGCGCCGCCGGGCACAACGAGGTGCGCGTAATGTTCGATGGGCGGCAAGCCGCGGCGCTCCGGCACGCGGAAATTCTGACGAGCCAGGGAAATGGTGGGCTCGGGCTGGG
>CAZIWR010000291.1:0-3052 GCA_964542805.1 uncultured Acidobacteriaceae bacterium | reverse complement strand
TCCGCGGCGAGGGTCACGCGGAATTCGCACTCCTGCAATTCTTCCATGGCCTCGGCAAACGGCTGCACGCGCAAATAAAAATTGTTTTCATCGAAGCCGTAGTGCAGCTCGTGCAGCGTGTACGAGCGCCCGTGCATGGCCCCACTCTGGCGGTCGGCGGAGTAGAGCCCGGCGCCCAGCCATTCGAAGTAGGAGCTCACGCGCCCGTCCACCTGCACCTGGAGATACGCGCTCGGCGGCAGCACAAACGCGCGTTCCGGTTTTTTCTTGATGGGATGGGCCAGCTCCTCGGGGGCTTCCGCGCCGAGCACGGCATACACTTCGGTCAGGTGCTTGCGGTACAGCGCGTCGAACTCCGCATCGTTGGCCGAGCTGTGCTCCGGGCCGTACCACCAGTTCCAGTCGCTGCCCTCCGCGGCGAGCAGCGATTCGTAAGCCGCGGCGAGCTGTTCGACCGTGGGCGCGCCGGCCGCTCGCTCATTCTGTTGCTTTTCGGCGCGCGAGAAAAAATCTCGCGCATTGCGCAAGAGCTCCCACGCGCGCACGTCTTCCGCGTGACCAATCCACACGTCGAAGTTGGCGTTAATCCACGACGCCGGGAAGATGCTGTCCACCGTAGGAATTTCGCCGGCTTCGCGGACCGCTTCCGACATTGTCAGTGCGCGGATGTCCGGGTCGGCGGCAATCCGCTTGTAAAACTCCGCCAAAAACTCCCGCCCGTTGCCCGGGTAATACTCCCAGGCATTTTCGCCGTCGAGGATGAGCGTCACCGTGAGCGGGTGGTTCGACTGCACGCGCTCGCCGATTTGCCGGATGCGCCGGTAGAGGTCTTCCGCCGCGGCCACGCCCAGCATGCGGCTGTACACGAAGCCGATCAGATCGGAAAGGTAGTGGTCGCGGAAGAAGCCCACCACCTCCCGGCCATCGCGCCGCACGCGCAGCGGCGAGTACAGCCGCTCGGCGTTTGCGGGGATGCCCGCGGAGTCGCGCCAGAATCCCAGGTTCAGCGTGCGCCCCAGCACGCCTTCGTCGGTGGCGAACCACTGGAAGCCCAGCTCGCTGGCCAGGTCCAGCGCGGCGTTGGAGACGGAGCCTTCCGACGGCCACAGTCCCGCCGGCGGCTGCCCGAAGACGCGCTCGTGCGACTTGCGCGCGCGCACCAGTTGTTCGCGCGCATCTTCCGGATGGTGAAAGGACGGCTGCGGCAGCGGCGTGCCCGGGTTCGATTCCCGCGCGATATCCGTATCGCAGAGCAGCGGCAGGATGGGGTGGTAGAACGGCGTGGTGGAGATTTCGATCTGCCCGCGTGCGGCCGCGCGGCGGTATTCCGGCAGCACGTCCGCCAGCAACTCCAGTTGCCGGCACTTGAACGCCTGCTTGTCCTCTTCCGTAAAATTCGCGCCGCGGCGGGAAAGCTCGGAAACAATGTCGTCGTCCGCCAGCCACAGCTCGTCCATCCACGCCAGTTGCGAGAGCACTTGCAGGTCGCACCAGTCGCGCGGGCCGAAGTTTTCCGCCGCCTCTTCGCGGCCCAGTTCCTGCAACAAGTTGTACAGCTCCACAAAGCGCGGCCAGCGCCGCATCAAATTCTCGCGGTTGAGCTGGAACGCGCGGTCCAGTAGTTCCAGCTTTTCGTCCAGCTCGAGTTCGGCCGTGGGCTTGAACGCCAGTTGGAACACCGGCTCGTCGAACTGCCCTCCCGCGTACTCCTCCAGTTGCGCCACCAGCGACGGCACCGCGTTGAAGGTCATGTGCACGCTGGGGAACGCCTCCAGCATTTTCACCATGCCCCAGTAATCTTTCGTGGCGTGCAGCCGCGTCCACGGCATCACGTAGCGCCCCGTGGAGGGGTCCTTGTACTGTGGCTGGTGCATGTGCCACAGCAGAACCAGGTGCACGCGGTTCATCGCGCCGCTGACTCCATTGCAGCTTGGGCGGACGTGCTAGAATGCGAAGCCTGACGCATGCGTCTCATTGACCGGTACATCTGCCGAGAAATCATCTCACACGCCGCGCTGGGGCTGGCTGTTTTCACATTTGTCCTTTTCATCCCCCAGCTCGTGCGCCTGATGGAGCTGGTCGTGCGCCACTCCGCGGACGCGCCCAGCGTCGCGCTTCTCTTCCTCTGCACGCTGCCCGGCGTGCTCACCTTCACTCTGCCCATGTCCGTGCTCGTCGGCGTGCTCATCGGACTCGGCCGCATGTCCGCGGATAGCGAAGTCATCGCCCTGCATTCCCTGGGCATCAACCAGCGTCGTCTCTTGCTGCCCGTGGGCGCGCTGGCGCTGGGTGCGACGCTGCTCACCGCTGCCATGACCTTCTGGCTCACGCCCGCGTCTCTGCGCACCTTTCGCTCGCTCGAAGAGAGATTGCGCTCGTCCCAGGCCTCCTTCGAAATCCAGCCCCGCGTATTCGACGAGCGCTTTCCCAAACTCGTCCTCTACGTCCAGGACGTGGAAGCAGCCGCCACGCGCTGGCGCGGCATCTTTCTGGCGGAGGCGGGCACGGAAAATGGATCCAGAGTGACACTCGCGGAGGAGGCGATTGTAATCGCCGATCGCGAGCAGGGCAAGATCCAGCTGCACCTCCAGAGCGGCAGCACGCACGAGTATAACCTGCGCGAGCCCGACCGCTACTCCGTCTCCACCTTTGGCGAGAGCGACATCCCCGTCACCTTCGGCGAGTTCGCCCGCACCGGCGCCGTGCGCCAGACCCCCGCGGAAATGTCCGTGCGTGATTTGATCGCGGCCCACGGGCCCAACTGGCGCGAGTTACGCGTGGAGCTTCACCGCCGGATGGCCTTCCCCGCGGCCAGCCTGATGTTCGCGCTGCTGGCCGTGCCTGTAGGTGCCCGCCCAAGGCGGGGCGGGCGCGCCGCAGGACTCATCCTCACCCTGCTGCTCATTTGCGGCTACTACCTGGTCTTCATCACCGGCGCGGGCATGGCCCGGCAAGGAGTTGTTTCGCCCTGGCTGGGGATTTGGTCCGCCAACCTGATGGCCGCGCTGCTGGGAATTTTCCTGCTGCCGCGCATGGAGCAGGTCGGCGCCGA
>CAZIWR010000290.1:0-3067 GCA_964542805.1 uncultured Acidobacteriaceae bacterium | reverse complement strand
AAGGGTCTCGGGGGTTCGAATCCCTCCTCCTCCGCCACTCCATCGGTGGCCGCTGCGCTGCGGCCGGCGCGTCAAACTCAATTCCTTTTACTGTCGCTTCGACTCTGCGTCGGCCGTAGTACCTTTGTACCAGTTATCTATTGGCCGCCGATTCGCACGGGATCCTTTCATTCCAGGGGAGCTGTCTTAGACTCCAAAGTCCCAATGCCCATGCGCCTCAAGCCCACAACGTGGATGTTGATTGCTGCGTGGATTCTGTTGGTGGGCGGCTATGCGCTGGCCGCACTGATTATTCCAGCCGGACCCAAACTTACCGCATTCGGCGATGTCATGCAGTGCCTGGTGCCGTTGTTCGCCAACGCCGGCCTGCTGATCAACGCCGGCTCCACCCACTGGCGCCGCAATGCCTTCTGGATGTTGCTGGCCCTGGGATGTTCGATGTGGATGTGCGCCCAGCTCTTGTGGACCTACTACGAACTGGTGCTGCACCAGCAGGCCCCGAACCCCTTTTCCGGCGACGTGATTATCTTCCTGCATACCGTACCGCTCATCGGGGCTTTGGCTCTGCGGCCGCACGCCCGCTTGACCGACCGCAGCCTCCGCTTCGGCTACTTGGATTTTCTGCTCCTTCTTTTCTGGTGGGTATTTCTGTACGCCTTCATCGTGATTCCCTGGCAATACATCCAGTTCGACCCCGCCGTCTATCTCTTTGCCTTTACCCACCTGTACTGGGCGGAAAACCTGATTCTCCTGATTGGCCTGGGGATCTTTTGGCTGGGAACGAAGGGCGCCTGGCGCCGCACTTACGCGCACCTGTTCTACGCTTCGGCGATGTATTCGGCCAGTTCGCTTACCATCAACGTGGCGATTCTCCGCGGCGAATATAGTACCGGCAGCATCTACGACATCCCGCTGATCGCGTCGTTCGTGTGGTTCGGGACGGCGGGACTGATCGCCTTCCGCAACACCTCTGCCATCGACCCTGCGGCGGCGCGGAAAACAGACGCACCGCGCGTTCTGCGCGTCGGCGAATCCAGTTGGACGTCGCGCCTGGCCATGGCTGCGGTGCTTTCATTGCCGGTGATGGCGGCGTGGAACATCTCCATCAGCGTGGCGCCATGGGCCGTGCGCGAATTCCGCATGGTCGTGACCATGGTCGCCATGGTCCTGCTGACCGCTCTGGTTTTCCTCCGCCAGCACGTGGTGGACCAGGAGCGCCAGCGCCTGCTGGCCGCTTCGCAGGAATCGCTCGAGAACTTGCGCAGGCTGCAGACTTCCTTTGCGCAATCGGAAAAAATGGCCGCGCTTGGACAGCTCGCCGCTGGCGCCGCGCGCGAAATCAACAACCCACTCACCGCGATTCTCGGCTACTCCGACCTGATGAAGGACGACGAGGAAATGCCCAGCCGGCTGAAGCTGCTTGCCGCCAGAATCCAGGAGCAGGCCCGCCGCACCAAGCTGCTGGTGAACAACCTGCTCAGCTTTGCGCGCCAGTTGCCGGTGGAGAAATCCTTCCTCGACATTCACTCCGTTCTGAAAGGCGCGGTGCAGCTCCGCACGCTGGACCTGCGCGAACAGAACATCCGCATCGATCTGCAAAGCGAAAGCGTGCTGCCCGGCTTGCGCGGCGACCCCAACCAATTGCTGCAAGTCTTCTACAACCTGATCAGCAACGCCGTGGACGCCATGGAGGAAACCCACGGGGGCACACTCACCGTGCGCGCCCTGCGGGAAAAGAAGAACGTCGTGCTGGAGTTTTCCGACACCGGTCCGGGCATTAAGGACCCCAGCCTGGTCTTCGACCCGTTCTATTCCACTAAGGCCGCAGGCAAGGGCAACGGCCTCGGCCTCTCCATTTGTTACGGCATCATCCAGGAGCACGGCGGGCACATCTCCTGCTACAACCGGCCGGAAGGCGGCGCAACGTTCCGCGTGGAACTTCCCGCGGTTGCGCCCGTGCTTCCAAAACTCTCCCCGTCTGGCTCCTTTCAAGCAGGCAGCGCCCCGGCGGCGGCAGCTTCGCTCACCCCCGTTCCGGGATTGACTGCACCTGCGCCCGCAGCGAAGGACGAAGCACCTGCTCCCATTCCCGCTGGTTTGACTGCGGGGAAGCACAACTAGCGCCCCTGGGCTTTTCGCTCGCCATACTGTAGTTTCAACCGCTCGAACAGCCATTCCTTGTGATAGATTCAGCCCCTTGCCATGAACAGCATTGCGATTCAAACGGAGACCCTCACGCGGCGGTTTGGAGAGCTGATCGCCGTGGACCAGGTCAACATGACCGTAGAAACCGGGCAGTTCTTCGGATTTCTGGGGCCGAACGGCGCGGGCAAATCCACCACCATCAAAATGCTCACCGGGCTGCTGCAACCGACCGGAGGAAGCATCCGCATCCTGGGGCACGACCTGGAAAAAGAACCTGTCGAGGTGAAGCGGCGCATCGGCGTGGTGCCGGAGGGCCTCGCGCTCTTCGAGCGGCTGACCGGCGCGGAGTACTTGAGCTTTGTCGGTCGCATGTATGGACTCGACCGCAAGACCGCGATGCAGCGCGGCGCCGAGCTGCTCGACTTCATGCAGCTTGCCGAACGGCCGAAGTCACTCGTGGCGGACTATTCGCACGGCATGAAGAAAAAACTCGCGCTGGCCGCGGCGGTGATTCACGGCCCGCAGGTGCTGTTTCTCGACGAGCCGTTCGAGGGCGTGGACGCCATCGCCGCAGGCACACTGAAGAACATGCTGAGCCGCATGGTGGAGCGCGGCGTAACCATCTTTCTCACCTCGCACGTGTTGGAAATCGTCGAGCGGCTGTGCAGTCACGTGGCCATCATTCACAAGGGCGGCATCGTCGCGCAAGGCTCCATCGAAGAGCTGCGCGCCGGGGTAGAAGCGCGCGCCGCCGCGGCCGGCGGCCTGCTTGCGCCACATGAAGAAGGCGAGAAGCTCACCCTCGAGCAGATTTTTCTGGAAATCGTCGGCGGCGCCAAAGATGCTGGGCAGGAGCTGTCGTGGCTGGCGTAGCGGCGGATTTCGGAATCGGCCGGCAGATCGGGCTGATCGCCGGGCTGCG
>CAZIWR010000289.1:0-3074 GCA_964542805.1 uncultured Acidobacteriaceae bacterium | reverse complement strand
AGATTTCCACGTGCGAACCGGAGTATTACCGCTGGAACCAGTGGTTTTTTCTGCGCATGTTCGAGCGCGGGCTGGCCTATCGCAAGCCGAGCCGGGTGAACTGGTGCCCAAAGTGCCAGACCGTGCTGGCGAACGAGCAGGCGGAAAACGGATTCTGCTGGCGTCACGAGGACACGCCGGTGGAAGCGCGCGAGATTGAACAGTGGTTTCTGAAGACAACGGCATACTCCGACGAGTTGCTGGACGACATCGCGCAGCTCGAAGGCGGGTGGCCCGAGCGCGTGCTCACCATGCAGCGCAACTGGATCGGCAAGTCCAAAGGCGCGCGCGTCAAATTCGCAGTGGAGGGCGTCGCGGGCGCGGCTATCGAAGTTTTTACGACGCGCATTGATACGATTTATGGAGCGACAGCGATCATCGTTGCGCCGGAGCATCCGTTGCTCGGGCAGTTGCTGGCCGGTGCGGAGAAGGGAATTACTGACGCGCTCAATCGGCTCCGCCAGCAGAGCGTGCGTGAAGCGGACCTGGCCACCGCGGAAAAAGAAGGCGTCTTTACCGGGCGTTACGCAGTCAACCCGTTCAACGGCGAGAAGCTGCCGATCTGGGCGGCGAATTTTGTGCTGTTGGGATACGGGACCGGGGCGGTGATGTGCGTGCCGGCGCACGACCAGCGCGACTTTGAATTTTGCCGCAAGTACGACCTGCCCATTCGCGTAGTGGTGCAGAACGCAGAAAATAATCTAGCCGAGAAGGAGATGGGCCAGGCCTATACCGAGTACGGGCGCTCGGTGAATTCCGGGCCGTATGCGGGACTCGCTTCGGCGGAGGCCATCGACAAGATGACGGCCGACGCGGTGGCGCGCGGGTTTGGCGAAGGGCGGACGATTTTTCGGTTGAAGGACTGGGGCATCTCGCGGCAGCGGTTCTGGGGCACGCCGATTCCGATCATCCATTGCGGCGCGTGCGGCGTGGTGGCTGTGCCGGACGCGCAATTGCCCGTGCTGCTCCCAAAAAACGTGGAGTTGACGGGCATGGGCGAATCGCCGCTGGCGCGCGTGCCCGAGTTCGTCAACACGACGTGCCCGAAATGCGGGAAGCCGGCGCGACGCGAGACCGACACAATGGACACGTTCATGGATTCCTCATGGTACTTCTACCGCTACGCGGACCCGCGCAACAGCCAGGCGCCGTTTGATCCGAAGGTGGTGGGCTACTGGTTTCAGATTGACCAGTACATCGGCGGGATCGTGCACGCCATCCTGCACCTGATGTACTCGCGATTTTTCTGCAAGGTGATGCGCGACCTGGGGCTGGTGACGCACGACGAGCCGGTGAAGCGGCTGTTCTGCCAGGGCACGGTGCTGAAGGGCGGCACGGCCATGTCGAAATCGTCGGGCAACGTGGTGGCGGCGATGGAGATGGCGGAGAAATTCGGTTGCGACACGGCGCGGTTGTACACGCTGTTTGCCGCTCCGCCGGAAAAAGATATGGAGTGGAGCGAGCAGAGCGTGGAAGGCTGTTCGCGATTTCTGCACCGCGTATTTCGGCTGCTGGAGAAACATGCCGGGCGGCTGAGCCAAGTGCGCGCGGCGGGCGCTGCATTGGACTTGGCCACCGCGTCGGAAAAAGAAAAGGCACTGCTGCGCAAGGCGCACCAGACGCTGCGGCGCGTAACGCACGACCTGGAAATCCGCTGGCACTTCAACTCGTCGATCGCGCTGCTGATGGAGCTGGTGAACGAACTGCACGCCGCGGAGCCGCTGGATCAGGACGCGCGGCCGGAAGTGGTGAAGGAAGTTTTTCAAATGCTGGTGCTGATGCTGGCACCGTACACGCCGCATCTCTCCGAGGAATTGTGGGAGATGCTGGGCCACACGGGCGGGCTGGCGAAAGTGCGCTGGCCGGCATACCGGGAAGATCTGGCGCGCGAAGAGATGCACGAAGTGGTGATCCAGGTGAACGGGCGCGTGCGCAGCCGGATGTCGGTGGAAGGTGGGCTGAGCGAGGAAGAGTTGGTGACGCGTGCCATAGCCGACCCGAAGGTCGCAGCGTTTCTGGTCGGCAAGCGGGTCATCAAGACGATTGTGGTGCCGGATAAGCTGGTCAACATCGTGGTGGCCTGAAGGTGGGACGGGAAGGAGGGGCCGTGCGCGTTGCGTTCTTTGAAACAAAAGATTGGGAGCGGGAATACCTGCAAGCGCGACTGCCGGCGGACCGCGCGTCCTTTGAGCCCGGGCAGCTTGATGTCCAACGGCTGGAGAGCCTGCGAGACGCCGAGGCGCTTTCGGTGTTCATCTATTCGAAGGTGACGGCGAAGGTGGTGGAGCAGCTTCCCGCGCTGAAGCACGTGGCCACGCGGTCGACGGGCTACGACCACATTGATGTGGCGGCGTGCCGCGCGCGCGGAATCACCGTCTGCAATGTGCCGACCTACGGCGAAAATACGGTGGCCGAGCACACCTTCGCGCTGGTCCTGATGCTTTCGCGCAAAGTGCACAAGTCGCACGCGCAGGTACGCGCCGGCCACATCGAGCTGGCCGGGCTGACGGGGTTTGATCTGCAAGGCAAGACGATGGGCGTGATCGGCGCGGGGCGCATCGGGCTGCACGTGATTCGCATCGCGCGCGGCTTCGGGATGCGCGTGCTGGCGCACGACGCGCGGCGCGACCCGTTCCTGGCGGAGTTGCTGGGCTTCCAGTACGTGCCGCTGGAGCAAGTACTGAAAGAGAGCGACATTGTTTCGCTGCACTGCCCGCTGCTGCCGTCCACGCAGCACATGATTGGCCGCGCACAGTTCGCCGGGATGAAGCGTGGGGTGCTGCTGATTAATACGGCGCGAGGCGGGCTGGTGGACACGGACGCGCTGGCAGAAGCTCTCGAATCAGGGCAGTGCGGGGGCGCGGGGTTGGACGTGCTCGAAGGAGAAGAGCTCATCAAGGAAGAAAAGCAACTGCTCTACGAGAAGGACAACCTGGAGCGGTTGCGCACGGTGGTGCGCACGCGGCTGCTGCTGGAGCGAGAAGACGTGGTGTTCACACCGCACAACGCCTTCAATAGCCGCGAGGCGCTGCTGC
>CAZIWR010000288.1:0-3080 GCA_964542805.1 uncultured Acidobacteriaceae bacterium | reverse complement strand
GGCCTCGACGCCACCAAGCTGATGGACTGGGTGCACGTCCAGCGCAAG
Organism: uncultured Acidobacteriaceae bacterium; assembly: GCA_964542805.1. Lineage (GTDB taxonomy): Bacteria > Acidobacteriota > Terriglobia > Acidiferrales > UBA7541 > JACQDE01. The sequence goes on along the minus strand of CAZIWR010000288.1, from coordinate 3,032 downwards.
CCCCTGGCGGAATTTCCCCAGGGCGGCGCGAAAATGTCCAACACCGAGATTCTCTTTCAGCCCTGCGACATCCTGCTTCCGGCGGCCACGGAAAATCAGCTCACCAGCAAAAACGCCCATCAGGTGCAAGCCAAAATTCTTTGCGAGGGCGCCAACGGCCCCACCACCGCTCCCGCCGACGAAATCCTCGAAAGCAAAGGCGTCTTCGTCATCCCGGACATCCTCGCCAACGCGGGCGGCGTCACGGTGAGCTACTTTGAATGGGTGCAGGACCGCATGGGCTTCTTCTGGCGCGAAAACGAGGTCAACGAGCGCTTGCAGGACGTCATGGATCGCAGCTTCAGCTACGTGGTGCGCTACGCCGGCGAGCACGGCGTGCCCAACCGCATCGCCGCCTACATGCTGGCCATCGACCGCGTGGCCACCGCCCTCAAAATGCGCGGCATTTACGCGTAACGCCCGCCTTTACGCCGGCAGTTTCGGAAGTTGGAATTTCACTTTCGCGCTTGTTCTTTACTTCCTACATGTGCGGTAGAATCTTCTACAGAGGCAATCACTGCCATGAAGATCAAGGTCGTGGTTCATCAGGCGGAAGAAGGCGGTTACTGGGCCGAAGTGCCCGCCATCCCGGGCTGCGCAACGCAAGGCGAGACGTTTGAGGAACTTCTTCAAAATCTGTACGAGGCGGTCGAAGGGTGCCTCTCTGTTGATGTTCAGCAATCGACGTCTAAAGCCAATGACCGTGTGCTGGAAATCGTTGTATGAAGTCGATTTCTGGCAGGGAACTCGCCAGAATCGCTGAACAGCATGGCTGGAACCTCCTCCGCATCCACGGCAGTCACCACATCTACGGTATGCCGGGCAGCATCGTTCGCCTTTCCATTCCAATCCACGGAAACAAACCCCTGAAGATCGGTTTGCTTAAGCACCTCCTCAAGCTCGCTGGCCTTTCGGAAACCGACCTGGTCTGAGCTTTCGCAGAGGTCTGTAGGGGCCAGTCTTCAGACTGCCGCTACTCTTCTTTTCCATTCCCCACGTCCTCGACTTTCTGACCTAAAATCAGTAATCTCTCCTCGGCTCCAATTTCCCGATTTTCGTTTTTCGCTTTTCGAATTTCGATGCTGCCCGAAACCATCTCGCACGGCGCGCTCAAGTCCGAAGACGAGCACCGCCGCGACGTCTGCACCGTCGGCCGCTGGGTGCACGCCCGCGGCTACGTGGCCGCCACCGACGGCAACATCTCCGTCCGCCTCGACAACAAGCGCGTGCTCACCTCGCCCACCGCCATCAGCAAGGGCATGATGACGCCCGACGATCTGGTCATCACCGACATGGACGGAAAAAAACTTTCCGGCCGCCTCAACGCCAGCTCCGAGCTGGCCATGCACCTGCTCGTGTACAAACGCCGCCCGGACATCCACTCCGTGTGCCACGCGCATCCGCCGGTGGCCACCGGCTACGCCGCGGCGGGCATTGCGCTGAACAAAGCGCTGGTCAGCGAAGTGGTGCTCTCGCTCGGCTGCATCCCGGTGGCGAAATACGGCACGCCGGGCACGCCGGAACTGACCGAGGCGCTGGAGCCGCTGGTGCCCAGCTACGACGCCATTCTCATGGCCAATCACGGCGTGGTCACGTACGGCCCGGACCTGCTCAGCGCGTGGTTCCGCATGGAGACCACCGAGCACTTCGCCCGCGTTTCCCTGGTCACCGAGCTTCTTGGTAAACAAGTCTTGCTTTCCGGCGAGGATGTGGAAAAATTGCTCGCGGCGCGGGCCCGCTATGGCCTGACCACCGCGGCCCAGGTCGGCCCGGAGTGTCCGGTCACGGCGGAGGCTGCGGCGCCGGATCGCGTCACGCTTTCGCGTGATGAGCTGGAAGCGCTGGTGGAAGACGCCGTTCGCCGCGATCGTGCGCATCGGTAAAGCAGGGTCGCGCTATTCGCTTTTCGTTTCTTGAGTTGCGCCGCTAATCGGAGGAGACAGAATGGGTGAAGCACTGGGAATGATCGAGACGCGCGGCTTCGTGGCCATGATCGAGGCGTCCGACGCCATGGTCAAGGCCGCCAAGGTCACGCTGGTAGGCTGGGAAAAAATCGGGTCCGGCTACGTCACCGCGATGGTGCGCGGCGACGTCGCCGCCGTCAAGGCCGCCACCGACGCCGGCGCTGCTGCCGCGCGCCGCGTGGGCGAGCTGATTGCCGTCCACGTCATCCCGCGGCCGCACCAGTCGCTCGAGGACGTGCTGCCCATCGGCAGGTCGATGGCCGCCTCCGCGAAGTAGTTTTCGCGGACGCTTTGTGGGGCGGGGTTTCAACCCCGCCGTACGCCAACACGCCACGAAGGGGCTTCAGCCCCTGAAGTACGCTTGTCATTCCGAGCGCGCCGCCGGCGTACGAGAAACCAATTCTGCCTTTTTCGAGTTTCGGTTTTGCTAGCCACTAGTCACTAACCACTAGCCTCTATGATCCTCGCCCGCATCGCCGGCACCGTTGTTTCCACGAAGAAAGACCCGCGCCTGGAAGGCAAGAAACTCCTCATCGTCAAACCCGTTTCGCCAGAAGGCGCCGACGAAGCCGGCTACCTGATCGCCGTGGACACCGTGGGCGCGGGCGCCGGGGAAACCGTGCTGGTGGTCTCCGGCAGCTCCGCGCGCATGGCCGCCGAGTGCAAGGACCGCCCGGTGGACGCCGCCATCGTCGGCATCGTGGACACCGTCAAGCTCGACGCGCTGCAGGAAGCGAGCGTTTTCGCTGGACGCAAGCGCTAGCGCGGGCAGATCTTTCGGGATTCGAGCTTCGTTCTTCTCATGCAACTCGGCCGCATCATCGGCACCGTCGTCTGCACCGTAAAAAACCCTTCGCTGGAAGGGAAGAAGCTCCTGCTCGTCCAGCCGCTTAACCGCCACGGAAAAGACAAAGGCAGGCCGCTGGTGGCCGTGGACTCCGTGGGCGCCGGCGCGGGCGAAACGATTTACTGGTGCAAGGGCCGCGAAGCCAGCTACCCCTTCGCCCCCAACGAAATCCCCACCGAAGC
>CAZIWR010000287.1:0-3085 GCA_964542805.1 uncultured Acidobacteriaceae bacterium | reverse complement strand
AGACGCTGGCCACCATCACCTTCCAGAATTATTTCCGCATGTACAAAAAACTCGCCGGCATGACCGGCACCGCGGAAACCGAAGCGGCGGAGTTCGGCAAGATTTACAACCTCGACGTCACGCTCATCCCCACCAACGTGCCGCTCGTGCGCAAGGAATTTCCCGACGTGGTCTATCGCACCGCGGTGGAAAAATATCATTCCGTGGTCCACGGCATTTTGCAGGAAGACAACTCCCTCGCCGACGGCATTAAGCAGCTCAGCGAGCGCGGTCAGCCCGTGCTCATCGGCTCCATCTCCATCGAGAAATCGGAAATCATCAGTGACCTGCTGAAGAAGGCCGGCATCCGCCACGAAGTGCTCAACGCCAAGCAGCACGAGCGCGAGGCTTACGTCGTCGCGCAGGCCGGTCGCAAGGGCGCGGTCACCGTCTCCACTAACATGGCCGGCCGAGGCACGGACATTCTCCTCGGCGGAAATCCCGAATCCATGACCCGCGAGCACTGCCTCAAGCAGAAACTCGCCATGCCCTACATTGCCGTGCAAAGCGCCGCAGCCGAAAGCGCCGAAGCCGGCGGCGACGGCGCCAACGCCGAGGCCGCTGCGCGCAATATGGTGCTTTTCCAGCACGAGGGGAAAATTTTTCAAGTGCCGCACGCGCAGTGGCAGCCCATCCTCACGGGCTACAAGCAGCAGTGCCAGGCCGAGCACGACGAAGTGGTCGCGCTGGGCGGCCTGCACATCCTCGGCACCGAGCGCCACGAAGCCCGCCGCATTGATAACCAGCTTCGCGGACGCGCCGGACGCCAGGGCGACCCGGGCTCCTCGCGCTTTTTCCTCTCGCTCGAAGACGACCTGCTGCGCATCTTCGGCGGCGAGCGCGTCAAGTCACTGATGTACCGCCTGGGCATGACCGAAGGCGTGCCCATCGAGTCCGGCCTCATCACCCGGCGCATCGAGAACGCGCAGAAGGCCGTCGAGGCGCAGAACTTCGACGCTCGCAAACACCTGCTCGAATACGACGACGTGATGAACAAGCAGCGCGAGACGATTTATTCCATCCGCCGTTCCGCGCTCGAAGGCAAGGACCAGAAGGAATACGTTCTCGGCATCGGCGAGGATATCGCCATCAATCTCGCCGAGTCCTACTGCCCGCGCGATGAGCACCCCAGCAAGTGGAACGTCGCGCAGATGGCCAACGAAACCCTCAACCAGTTCGGCATCGACGTCAAATCGGCGGGCATCAATCTCGATACCGTCAGCCACGACGAGCTGAAGGACGCGCTCGCCAAAGCCACCGCCGCGCGCTACGACGAAAAGGAAAAAACCTTTGGCCCGGACGCCATGCGCTGGCTCGAGCGCCGCATCATCCTGGACATTGTGGACACCCAGTGGAAGGACCACCTGCTCTCCCTCGACCACCTCAAGGAAGGCATCGGCCTCCGCGGCTACGCGCAGAAAGACCCCATCGTCGAATTCAAGAAGGAAGCCTTCACGCTCTTCGAAGAAATGATGGACCGCATTGACAACGAAACGGTGCGCTACCTCTTCCTCATGCAGCCCGCCCGCCCCGAAGACGAAGCCCGCGAACTCGAACGCAAACAGCGCCGCCAGGAACAGCAGATGCAGCTCATCGCCGGCGCCGCCCAGGCCGAAGCCCCTAAGCCCGTCCGCACCGGCGCCAAAATTGGCCGCAATGATCCCTGCCCGTGTGGAAGTGGGAAGAAATATAAGAAGTGTTGTGGCAAAGCAGCTTGATCCGATTCTTGGTTTTGCCCTAACCCCCGACCCCTGATCCCTGACCCCTATCTGTGGTAGGGGCGCGTCTTTAGACCGCCCGAGTTTTCTTTCCGTGCGCCGAACGGGCCGAATCTCCGCTTAGCGAACAAGGATTTCGCTGTCCTTGGGATGAGGCTTTTCGTCGTCCTCGATTTCGAGAACGTCAGGCGCTCCGTGTCAGCTATGGACGGCGGCTTTCCTGTGTAGACTGGCCGCTTCGCAGGCTCCACAGTTCTTGCACCGAGAGGATGAAGGTGAAGCCCCCGAGCGCGCCGAGCGCCCAGAGTGTCCAGACGAAGAAGAAGCCGCCGGGGGACTTGGCGATCTCGGCGTAATGCACCCCCCTCATATGGATGACGGGCATGCCCGCCGCGAAGACCCCCACGAGCAGCATGATGACGTACCCCAATCGCCGTTCCGAAAGCACCAGCGTCCCATAGAGCAGCACGACTAACACGGCCAGCGCAATGTTTGAGGGCTCAGCCTTCGAAATCCCGCGGACGATGTCGTCCGTTACGTGAAGCGTCAGCAAGAGGATCGAGAGCAGGGACGCGATGATTAACATATCGTTGCGTTTCATTGGTTACTCTCCTTGTTAGCTTCGAGTGAGCCGTCGTTGTCGCAATCGATGTCCTTCATGAGGTTTTCAGGGGCTCGCTCCGCGCGCCTTTGATCAACAGCCAGCCGATGATCCCGATCTCCCCCAGGCCGTAGAGCGGCGCCGCGCCCCAAAAGACGAAGCGGTGGTAGGCCGGGAAGACGAAAGCAGTGGCGGCGCTGACCAGGTATGCCGAGGCGGCGACGAGTACGAAGACGCCCACCAGCCGCGGGATGAAACGGGATTTATAGACGAGAAGCCCCAAGGGAAGGAGCCAGAGGCCCGAATAGGCGCTCATCGCGTCCACGCCCCGGCTGGACAAACCCAGAAATCCCAGCGCCAGGGCGTCCAGCTGCGCTTTGTCGAATACCGACCAGTAGCTGCTTCCATTCAACAACACCCGCGGAGCGAGCTGGGTGAGCGTGAGGGCAAACCACATCGGGACCTGCACGAGAAGCATGGCTACCAGCACGCGCGCCTGGTTTCTGTCCACGTCCTTGAACAATGCATACAGTGTCATCGCCAGATAGATGGCAAAGACCCCAGCCACCAGATCCGTGGCGGCCCAGAGCCGGTAGAGCAGCGGAGCGGATACGATCCGGGCTGCTGTGGCTGCGGCATCGCCCTGCACGACAAACCTCCCCGGGTAGTACACGAGGCCGATGGCGCCGAACAACCCCATCGCCAGATAGAGCGCGCCCGCGAGTCT
>CAZIWR010000286.1:0-3111 GCA_964542805.1 uncultured Acidobacteriaceae bacterium | reverse complement strand
GGAGAGATTTCGCTGGGCGCGCTGATCGCGTTCAACTCCTACCTGGGGCTGCTGGTGTGGCCGATGATTGCGCTCGGCTGGGTGACGAATATTTTCCAGCGCGGCGCGGCGTCCATGGGCCGACTGAATTACGTCTTGCAGGCCGAGCCGAAGATTAATGACCGCGAAGCACACGATCCCGCTCTGCGGGACGGAAGCATTCGCGGCGAAATTGAATTCCGGAATCTGACGTTTGCGTTTCCCACGCCGCGCAATGGAAACGGGGCGAAAAGCGACGGTCAACCAACCGGTCAAAATGAGCCGGTGCTGAAGGAGATCAATCTGCGCGTGCCGGCGGGCTCCACGCTGGCCGTGGTGGGACCTACGGGCTGCGGGAAGTCCACGCTGGCAGCGCTGGTGGCGCGGATGTACGAGGCGCCGGCGGGCTCGCTGCTTGTGGACGGACGACCGATCCAGCAATGGCCGCTGGTCACACTGCGGAAGTCCATCGGATTCGTGCCGCAGGATACGTTTCTGTTCAGCGAAACCGTGCGGGAAAACATCGCGCTCGGCGTGGAGAATGCTTCGGACACGGAAGTGGAGCGCGCCGCGGGGATCGCCAGCATCGCCGGTGAAATTCACGACTTTCCGAAACGCTACGAGACGATGGTGGGCGAGCGGGGCATCACGCTCTCCGGCGGGCAGAAGCAGCGCACGGCGCTGGCGCGGGCGGTGATCCGCGCGCCGAAAATCCTGGTTCTGGACGACGCGCTCTCTAGCGTGGATACGCAGACCGAAGAGCGCATCCTGCGCGAGCTGAAAGAAGTGATGCGGCAGCGGACGACCATTCTGATTTCTCACCGGTGCTCGACGGTGAAAAACGCGGATCAAATCGTGGTGCTGCGCGATGGGCGCATCGTGGAGCACGGCACCCACGACGACTTGCTGGCGGCGGATGGATATTACGCGGATTTGTATCAGAAGCAATTGTTGGAAGAAGAGTTGGAACAGGTATGAGCAACATGCAAGAAGAAGAGGCACTGGGGAAACCGTACGACGCGCAACTGGCGCGGCGGCTGATGCACTACCTCCGCCCGTACAAGTGGCGGGTGATTTTCGCGCTGGCGCTGGTGATGGCGGTGACACCGCTAGAGCTGGTGAGCCCGTACCTGTTCAAGGTCGGCCTGGACCGTTACATCGTGCCCGGGGCCGCGCGGCAGATTGGTTGGGAAGCAGCGTCCAGTGGACTGGCGATCATCGGCGTTTTGTACCTGCTGGTGCTGATCGTGAGCTTCGCTGTGCAGTACGTGCAAGTGCGAGTGATGCAGCGCGTGGGACAGGAGACGATGTGCGACCTGCGCGGAGAAATTTTCGCGCACCTGCAGCGCTTGCCGCTGAGCTTCTACGACCGGTCACCGGTGGGACGCCTGGTGACGCGCGCGACGACGGACGTGGACTCGCTCAACGAACTGTTTGCCGCCGGCGTGGTGACCATGCTGAACGACGTGGTGCTGCTGGTAGGCATGGCCGTGTGGCTCTTCGTATGGGATTGGCGACTGGCGCTGGCGGCGCTTTCGGTGCTGCCGTTTATCCTGGCGGTGACCTACTTTTTCCGCAACATCGTGCGTGACGCGAACCGGCGCATCCGCACGGCTATCGCACGCATCAACGCATTCCTGCAGGAACACATCAGCGGCATGAGCGTGGTGCAGCTCTTCAACCGCGAGCGCAAGGCGCAAGAGCAGTTCGAAGAACGCAACCGCGACCACATGCTGGCGTACAAGGACGCGATCCTGGCGTTTGCGCTGTTCTATCCAGCGGTGGAATTGCTTTCCGTGGCGGCGATCGCGGCGATTCTTTGGTTCGGCGGGCTGCGCGTGCTGGGCGGAGGGCTGACGGTCGGCGTGTTGTTCGCATTCATCCAGTACGCGCAACGCTTCTTCCGGCCAATTCAGGATTTGAGCGAAAAATTCAACGTGATGCAGACGGCCATGGCCAGCTCGGAACGGATTTTCAAACTGCTGGACGAGCCGGTGACGCTGGACTCGAAACCGGATGCGCTGCCGTTCGAGCAGCCGCTGGGGGAGATTGAATTCCGCAACGTGTGGTTCGCCTACCGAAGCGATGGCGAGCCCAAGGACGCAGACTGGGTGCTGCGCGACGTCAGCTTCCGCGTGCGCCCGGGCGAGTCGGCGGCACTGGTAGGGCACACCGGCGCGGGCAAGACGACGGTGATCTCGCTGCTGCTGCGCTTCTACGACATCCAGCGCGGGCAAATCCTGCTCGATGGGCGGGACGTGCGCGACTATGCGCTGGCCGACCTGCGGCGGCACTTCGGCATTGTTTTGCAAGACCCGTTCCTCTTTTCTGGCACTCTCGAGACCAACGTGCGGTTGAGCACGACGGAGATTGATCGCGGGGCGGTGGAGCGGGCGCTGCGCGAGGTGGGACTCTCTGCGTTTGTGGGCACGCTTCAGCAGGGCGTGGAGACGCAGGTAACGGAGCGCGGCGCCACGTTCTCCGTCGGACAACGCCAGCTCATCAGTTTTGCACGCGCACTGGCGCACAACCCGCGGTTCATGATCCTCGACGAAGCAACCTCCAGCGTGGATACGAAAACCGAACTGCTGATCCGCGATGCGCTGGACCGCCTGCTCCAGGGGCGCACGGCCATCGTCATCGCGCACCGGCTGAGCACGATTCAGCATGCGAACCGCATCCTGGTGTTTCACAAAGGGCGGCTGCGCGAACAGGGCTCGCATCAGGAATTGCTGGCGCAACGCGGGATCTACTACAAGCTTTACCAGCTTCAGTACAAGGACCAGGAGCTGCGCGTGCCGCCGGGGCTGCTGGGCGGCGCACAAACTGCTCCTTTACCGGCGGATGATTAACGCGCACCGCTGTATGCCAACCACCGAAGTGATATCCTCCTCGCGATGAAGACACCGCTCATTTTTGTTTCGGCGGGAGAGCCAAGCGGCGAAATGCACGCGGCGCGGCTGGCCACTGCTCTGCGCGCGAGGACGAGCGCACACCTCTTCGGGCTGGGCGGGCCGCGGATGCGCGAAGCGGGCGTCGAACTGCTGGCCGACTCGAGCCAGGTGGCGGTCGTAGGCATCAGCGAAGTCGTGC
>CAZIWR010000285.1:0-3130 GCA_964542805.1 uncultured Acidobacteriaceae bacterium | reverse complement strand
TGGCGTCCCTCCTTTTCCTTTCTCTTTTTTCCGTTGGAGCATTCGCGCAGAAGCGAGCCGCCGCGCGCGCGCAGTATGAGAAGGCCGAAAAACAGCGCACGGCGTTGGAAGGCAAACCCCAGAAAGAACGCACGCTGAAAGAGTACTCGCAGCTCGTAGCCGCCTACCGGCGCGTGTATCACCTTTCGCCGCAGGCCGCGGAAGTCACCACTTCCCTGCAGGCAGTCGGCGAGTTGTACCAGGAGATGGGCCGCCTGTTCGATGCGAAGTATTTTCAATCCGCCGTGGATGCGTACCAGTTTCTTTTGCACGAGTACCCCACCAGCCGCTTCCGCGACGACGCGCTCTTCACCATCGCACAGATCCAGCAGGAAGACCTCGACGACGCAGGCCTCGCGGAAAAAACGTACGAGGAATTTCTGAAGCGCTACCCGCGCTCGTCGAAGGCGGAGCAGGTGAAAGCGGCCCTGACCGAAATTGCCGCGGAGCGCGAGAAGGAAACGAGGCCTGCCGCGAAGGCGGCCCTGGCCGAGGAGCGCGCCAAAGAACGGAAAATGCCTCAGGTGACGGGCATTCGAAGTTGGAACGCGGAGCACTACACCCGCATCGTGATCTCCATGGACGATGCGGTGAAGTACCAGGCGGCCCGCATCGCCAACCCGGACCGCATCTACTTCGATCTTTACAAAGCGAAACTGAATTCTACACTGGCCGGGAAAACCCTCGAGGTGCAGAGCGGCTTCCTGAAAACCATGCGCGTGGCGCAAAACCAGTCGGGCGTGGTCCGCGTAGTGCTGGAAGTGGACAAGGTGAAAGACTATTCCGTCTTTCTGCTGCCTGACCCCTACCGCATGGTCGTGGATATTTACGGCGAACAATTTGCCGTGGCGAAGACGGAAGCGCCCAAGGCAGAAGAACCTCCGGCGAAGCCCGCCGCAAGAGAGGAGCCACCGCCAAAGCGAGATTCCGCTCGCGCCGCAGCGGCGAAGAAGGTTCCCGAGGAAGCTCCGGTAGCGAAGGCTTCCGAACCTGCGCACGGCCCCAGCGCGAAGAAAGCGGTCGAGGCGGAAAAGCCTTCCAAGTCGGCTACCACTGCCGGTGCAAAGGCAGAAAAGGGCGGGAAGACTTCTGATTCTCTTGCCAGTGGCAAGCCGCCGGCACCCACGCGCAACGGGCAAATGGACATGACCCGTGTGCTTGGGCTGAAGATTGGGCGCATTGTGATTGATGCGGGTCACGGCGGTCACGACACTGGCACCGTCGGCCCTTCCGGACTGATGGAAAAGGACTTATGCCTCGATGTGGCCTTGCGCTTGGGCAGGATGATCCAGGAAAAGCTGCCCGGCACGGAAGTGATTTATACGCGCGAGGACGACACGTTTGTCCCCCTGGAAAACCGTACAGCCATCGCCAACCAGTCGAAGGCGGACTTATTTCTTTCTATCCATGCGAATTCCAGCCGGGACAGAAGCGCACGCGGCGTGGAAACTTTCTACCTCAACTTTGCCGCTTCGGACGAAGCGATGGAAGTGGCCGCGCGCGAGAACGCGCTCTCTCAGAGCTCCATCCACGAATTGCAGGACTTGATCAAGAGGATCGCCAAGAACGAGAAGATTGAAGAATCACGCGAGTTCGCACTGGAGATCCAGGAAAATCTGGCCAAGCGCCTTCAGAAGGTGAGCAGGAACAACAAAAGCCGGGGAGTGAAGAAAGCGCCTTTTGTGGTTCTCATCGGCGCGAACATGCCCTCCGTGCTGTCCGAGATTTCTTTCATCAGCAATCCCACCGACGAAACCCTCCTGAAGAAGGGTGAGCACCGCAACAAGGTGGTGGAAGGGCTCTATCACGGCATCGAGAAGTACCTTCAGAACCTCAATAGCCTCAGCTTCAATGCAACAAAGACCGAGGTCCTCCGTTAGCTGGATTGCCGCCGTCCGGGAACTCAAAGTAAGATAGAGGCGTCTAACCAGGGAGAGCCATGCGGAACCGCGTTCTGATTCTGGCAGTCCTGCTGGCCCCGCTCTGCGGGGTGGCCGTGCTGGCCGCGTCGCCGGAATTGTTGCCGGCCACTCTGGGCGATTGGGCTTCGACCCGGAATCTCATCGTGGGGCCGCGGGAAATCGAAAAGCTCGCCGGAGAAGATGCCGCGCTTCTGCGGGAGTACGGCGTGACCGGCGCCGAGCAGCGCACCTATGGCCGTGGCGGGCTTTCTGTCGAGGTGACCGTTTTTCTCTTCGCCGACTCGACCACCGCCTACGGGGCGTTTTCGTTTTTGCGGGCGGGCGCGGAAGGTCTGCGGCGGAGCGCAGAACGGGAGCTTTTGGGGAATCTTATCTTAGAAGTTTCCGGCAACGGCCTGAAAACCCAGCGCGAGCCGCTAAAGGCTCTCCGCAAGCAACTGCTGATTTGGTCCGACGGCGCGCCCTATCCCCTGCTGGCGCAGTATCTGCCAACGAGAGGGCTGCTGCGCGGCTCCGAGCGCTATCTTCTGTCTGCGGCTTCCCTGGCGCGCGTGCTGCCCATTGAGCAGAGTGATTGGGTCAGCTTCCACTACGGAGCGGAAGCCATGTTGGCCCGGTACCGCACGAATGGCAGTGAGACTTCGCTGCTGCTCATTTCCTATCCCACGCCTCAGTCGGCGCAACTCAAGCAAGCGGAACTCGGGCGCTGGTTCAATGTGAACAACGCGGAGGCTTCACCAACCAACCGGCCGGTGGCTTACGTGCGGCGAATTCTCTCCGTGCTGGCCATCGCGGTGAACACAAACTCGCAGCCGGCGGCTCAATCGCTTCTCAGCCAGGTTCACTACCAACCGAACTTCAGTTGGAACGAGCCCGGCCACGTGGCCACCGACACGCCCATGCTGGTTTCGATTTACGGCATTCTGATTGGCACGATTTTTTTGCTGGGGTTCACCCTCGTCGCGGGAATTTCCTTCGGCGGCGTGCGAATTGTGACCAAGTACTTTTTCCCTGGGAGAGTATTCGACCGCGCGGAAACCATGCAAATCCTGCAATTGGGCCTCAGCAGTAAGCCCATAGAAGCAAAGGATTTCTACTAGCCGGCGAAAGCCTCAAGCGCATTCTGAGGTTTCTTTCTTTTCAACAACTGCTTGAATTATGGACTGTAA
>CAZIWR010000284.1:0-3142 GCA_964542805.1 uncultured Acidobacteriaceae bacterium | reverse complement strand
GGCGGCGCGTCACGGAAGGCCTCGAGCTGCACGTCCTCTGGACGCAATTCCAGTCGGAGGCCCGCGCCAGCTACGGCCTCATTTCCCAGGACGTGGATTGGAAGGCCCTCGAAAGCCAAACGGGCTGGCGGCGCTATTGGAAAATTGCACAGGCATTTTTCTGGGCGCTGTTCATGAAACTCACGCCCGCGCGCCGCGTGATCTTCCTGGCGGCCATCGCTTTTCTCGCCATCGGCAACTTCAGATTCCAATTTGAGGGAACATCCGCAAGCCTTAACCTGTCGGGCGTGGGCGTTGTGGCGCTAATTCTGTTGCTTGTGCTCGAGCTCACCGATCGCGTCACCATGAAGCGCGACCTGGAAATCGCTCGCGAAATCCAGCGCTGGCTCGTGCCCGCCAAGCCGCCCGAGGTTCCCAGCGCAGATATCGCCTTTGCCACGCGCCCGGCCAACACAGTGGCCGGGGACTATTACGACGTTTTCTACCGCGCCGCTGATGCCGCCGCGCCGGGCGAATCGCGCCTGTTACTGGTCGTCGCTGACGTGGCCGGCAAAAGCGTTCCCGCAGCACTGCTGATGGCCACTTTTCAAGCCAGCTTGCAGACGCTTTCTGCCGCGCGCACGTCGCTCGCGGAGCTCGTTGCCGGCCTCAACCGCTACGCTTGCGCCCATTCCCTTGGCGGGCTGCGTTTTACGACTGCGTTTATTGCTGAGATCGATCCCGCCACTCGCGCGCTCAGCTACATTTGCGCCGGGCACAATGCGCCGGTGCTCCGCCACGTCACCGGTAGCGTTGAGCGCCTCGATGCCGGTGGCCTTCCGTTCGGAATCGACACGCAGGCGCCGTACGAACTGGGCCGTGCGCAACTCAGCCGCGGCGACCTGCTGGTGATTTTCACCGACGGCCTGGTCGAAGCCGTCAACCAGAAGGGTGAAGAGTACGGTGAAGGTCGCCTGCTCGAAATGCTCAACACCGTCCCGGGCGAAAGTGCTGCGGAAACGCAACGCTTCATCATGCAGTCGGTTGACGCCTTCGTCGGCGCCACCCGCCAGCACGACGACATCACTTGCCTGATCCTCCGTGCCATCTAACACCGGGAGTTAGTTTGCAGGCGTCGGTGCGGTTTTCAACTACAACCTGCAACCTAACACCTACCACCTTTTCTCCCAGTGCCGCATAATCCCTCCATGCACTCCCGTGCATTAGCGGACAAGATTTGCCGCGTCCTCCATGCCGCCGGCCACCAGGCCTGGTTTGTAGGCGGGTGTGTGCGCGATCTCGTGCTCGGTCGCGAGCCTGCCGATTTCGACGTCTCTACCGACGCCACACCCGCCCGCGTACTTGAACTCTTCCCCGGCAGCATCTCTGTTGGCGCACAGTTCGGCGTAATTCTGGTGGTGCAAGAAGACGCCAAAGTGGAAGTGGCCACGTTTCGTAGCGACGTAGGTTACTCCGACGGACGCCACCCTGACCGCGTGGTTTATTCGAAGACGCCGCAGGAGGACGTCCTGCGCCGTGACTTCACCATCAACGGCTTGCTGATGGATCCGCGCAGCGGTGAAGTCCGCGACTTCGTCGGCGGCCGCGCTGACATGAACGCCAAGATCATCCGCGCCATCGGCCAGCCCGCCCAGCGCTTCGCCGAAGACAAGCTGCGCATGGTCCGTGCTGTGCGGTTTGCCGCGCGCCTCGGCTATGCCATCGACCCCGCCACGTTTGCAGCCATTCAAAAACTGGCGCCAGAAGTCGCCGTCGTCTCCGCCGAACGCTTGCGCGACGAGCTGACCCGGCTGCTCACCGAGGGCTCGGCCCGCCGCGGCTTCGAATTGCTTGAACAGTCCGGTTTGCTCGCCGCCTTGATGCCCGACGTGGCGAGAATGAAAGGCGTCCAACAACCGCCGCAGTTCCACCCTGAAGGCGACGTGTGGGTGCACACCTGCCTGATGCTGGGAATGCTCGCGCAGGGCTGCTCGATCACCCTGGCTTGGGGCGTGCTCCTTCACGACGTCGGCAAACCGCCCACTTTCGCTCCGCCCAGCGGACCCGATGGCCGCATCCGCTTCGACCGTCATGTTGAAGTGGGTATGCGCATGGCCGAGGAAATCTGCCGCCGATTTCGCTTCTCCAACGAGGAAGCAGAACAGATCGTCTCGCTTGTCGAGCACCATTTGCGTTTCAAGGACGTGCCGCAGATGAAGGCGTCCACGCTGAAGCGTTTCGTGCGAATGCCGCGCTTCGAGGAACACCTCGAGCTGCACCGCCTCGACTGCCTCTCCAGCCACGGCATGCTCGACAATTACGACTTCGTTCGCCGCTTTCTCGCGGAGACGCCGCCGGAACAGGTCCGCCCGCCGCGGCTGCTCACCGGCGACGACCTCAAGCAGCTTGGCTTGGTGCCCGGGCCGCAGTTCCGCAGCCTACTCCAGGCCGTTGAAGACGCCCAGCTCGAGGGCCACCTGACCAACCGTGAAGGAGCATTAGAGTTCGTGCGCGCAAAAGTTGCCGGCTCGACTGGGGACTAAAGCTCCCTTCGGCAACTGCAGAGCTTGCTCTCGAATATTAGAATTTTCGCTCGAGGGAACAAACTGACTTCGAACCTTTTTGGGTTTAGACTCAAATGACTTTGAGCTTGCTCAATTGAAATGCGATATGAGCAATGATGCTAGATGCGAAGATGAATTCTATTTCATGTGTAACATGCCTGTTTTTATGAGATTATGCGTTGTTTGCATTCTTTAGTGTGATATGCTAAGGTTTGTTTAGCCGTGTCATGGTGAATGTGCGGCATCTTCTACCAAACCTCCTGCATCCTATACATCGCAGCTTGGAAGCAGGAGTGCATCGTATGTTCAGGGGCCTGTGAAGGAGCGGCTATGAGCGAAAAACATGTGCGCATTCCCAGCGAATTAGCCATTCTGCCTGTTCGGGACACCGTGCTGTTTCCAGGCGCCGTCCTGCCGCTAACCGTCGGCCGCGAGAGTTCCCTGGCTCTCCTCAATTCTCTGCAAGGCGAAGAGAAAATCCTCGGCGTAGTGGCTCAGTTGGATCCGCGCATCGAGGACCCCGGCTCGAGCGATCTGCACGCGGTTGGCACCGCCGCCAAGATTCACAAGATGGTGCGCATGCCCAACAGCAACATGGT
>CAZIWR010000283.1:0-3159 GCA_964542805.1 uncultured Acidobacteriaceae bacterium | reverse complement strand
GAGAGGCGGATTTTGTTGCCCTCGATGGCCAGCACCTTCACCAGCACCTGGTCGTTTTCCTTGAGTTCATCGCGCACGTTGCGGATGCGCTGCTCGGAAATCTCCGAAATGTGCAGCAGGCCATCCGTGCCCGGGAAAATCTCCACGAACGCGCCGAACTCCGCGATGCGCACCACTTTGCCCAGGTAGGTCTTGCCGATCTCAGCGGACGCGGTGAGATCGCGGATTTGCGCCAGCGCGGCATCCGCGGCGGTGCCGTTGTTGGCGAACACGTGCACCCGGCCGTCGTCCATCACGTCAATTTTGACGCCGGTGGACTCTGTGATGGCACGGATCTTCTTCCCGCCGGGGCCGATCAGGTCGCGGATCTTGTCCACGGGAATTTGCAGCATGAACAGCCGCGGCGCGTAGCTGGACATGCTTTCGCGATGCGTGCTGAGCGTCTGGTCCATGATGTCGAGGATCTGTAGCCGGGCCTTGCGGGCCTGCTCCAGCGCTTCGCGCATCATCGCCGGACTCACGCCGAACACCTTGATGTCCATTTGCAGCGCGGTAATGCCCTTCCGCGTGCCGGCTACTTTGAAGTCCATATCGCCGTAGTGGTCTTCCGCTCCGGCGATGTCGGTGAGGATGGCGTACTTGCCGTCTTCCACCACCAGGCCCATGGCGATGCCGCCGCAGGCGGCTTTCAGCGGTACGCCCGCATCCATCAGCGCCAGCGACCCGGAGCAGATCGTGGCCATCGAAGACGACCCGTTTGACTCCAGGATGTCCGACACGATGCGCATGGCGTACGGGAATTCTTCCTCCGTCGGCAGCAGCGGCAGCAACGCTCGCTCCCCCAGTGCGCCGTGGCCGATTTCCCGGCGTCCCGGCCCGCGCGAAAACTTCACTTCGCCCACGCTGAACGACGGAAAGTTGTAGTGCAACATGAAGCGCTTGAACGTCTCCTCTTCGAAGAGCAGGTCCAGCCGCTGTTTGTCTTCCTTGGTGCCTAGCGTGACCGTGCCCAGCGACTGCGTCTCGCCGCGAGTGAACAGCGCCGAGCCGTGTACGCGCGGCAGCAGGCCCACTTCGCAGTTGATTTGGCGGATCTGGTCGAAGGCGCGGGCATCCGGCCGTCGATGTCTCTGCAAAATATCTTCGCGGAAGATGCACTCGCGGAGGCGCTCGAAAGCCCTCTTGGCCAGCTTCTGCTTCTCCAGGTCTTCCACCGGGATGGTGGCCAGGATTTCCTTCTTGATCGCGTCCACCAGGCCGTAGCTTTCCTTCTTGGGGTGCTTGGCGGTGTCCAGCGCGTCGTGCAGCCGCGCGCCGTATTGCTGCTCGATCTGCTTGTAGAGCGCTTCATCGAACGGCAGCGGAGCCACCACCACTTTCGTGGGATTCACCAGCGAATGCAGTTCCTTGATGGCGGTGATGAGCTTCTTCACTTCGCTGTGCGCAAACGTCAGCGCTTCGGCAACCGTGTCCTCGGAAACTTCGCTGGCCCCGGCTTCCACCATTACGATGGCCTCTTCGGTGCCGACCACCACAATGTTCATCAGGCTGATTTTCTGGTCCGCGGTGGTGGGGTTGGCCACCAGTTGTCCGTTGACCAGGCCCACGCGCACCGCGGCTACGGGATGCACAAACGGCAGGTCCGAGGCATAGCAGGCCGCGGAAGCGGCGGTGATGGCGACCACGTCCGGATCATTTTCGCTGTCGGCGGAGAGGACCAGGGCGTTGATCTGTGTTTCGTTGCGCCACGACTCCGGGAACAGCGGGCGCAGCGGGCGGTCAATCATGCGGCAGGTAAGCGTCTCGCGCTCCGAAAGGCGCCCCTCGCGCTTGAAAAATCCGCCGGGAATTTTTCCGGCGGAATAGGTGTACTCGCGGTAATCCACAGTGAGCGGCAGAAAATCTTTGTCGTTGGGTTTGGTGTCCATGCAGGCGGCCACCAGCACGACGGTGTCTCCGTAACGCGCCACCACGGCGCCATTGGCCTGGCGGGCAATCTTGCCCATTTCAAGCGTCAGTTCACGTCCTCCAACGCTGGCTTTCACTAGGTGCGTCATAACTTGTTTACCTCCGCGGTTCGATTCGTCGGACCGCTAGTCAGATGCGAAAACCGGTTTCGATTCTCGTTGGGGAAGAGAGCGAAGGCGAGAACAACTCAGAAAAGCTGGGCAATTATAAAAATAGCGGCCGGTGCCGAAAGGCACGTAGCCGCTGCTCAGCCGCCAGTTTCTGGCGTGTTCCGCTGTGTTGACGGGCTCGTCCGCGGGCCGCGGGGCCTGCTGGACTACTTGCGCAAGCTGAGACGCTCAACAATTTCGCGGTACCGATCCGGGTCGCGACGGTTCAAATAGTCCAGCAGCCGCCTCCGCTTGTTGACCATCATGATCAACCCGCGGCGCGATGCGTGGTCCTTGAGGTGAGACCGCAGATGACCCGTCAAGTAGTTGATCCGTTCGCTCAACAGAGCGATCTGCACTTCCGGCGAGCCGGTATCCTTCACGTGCTGCCGATATTGCTCGATCAACATGAGTTTCGGGTCCATCAAGTCGCCCCCCTCAGTTTTGTAGGTCGCGCCCTAGTCTACGCTTTTTCGTCTTCTCTTCGACGCTTAGAAGAATAGCACAGGGGAAAAAGCAATGTAAAGAAATTGTGCCTCGGGTGAAACGGAAGGGGCGGGCCTTAACGCGCGGGGTATTGCCGCTGGAGTAGCAGCGCCGCGCGCCTCCGCTACGACTGGCGAGTGTGGATCAGCGAAAGGAACTCATCGCGGGTCTGCCGGTTATCCTTGAAGCAGCCCAACATCGCGCTGGTGACCGCCTGGGAGTGCTGCTTTTCCACCCCGCGCATCACCATGCACAAGTGCCGCGCCTCGATCACCACGCCCACGCCTTCCGGGCTGATGTGCTCGTGAATCGCCTTGGCAATCTGGCTGGTCATTCGCTCCTGAATTTGCAGCCGCCGCGCGTACAGGTTCACCAGGCGCGCAATTTTGCTCAGACCCACCACCTTTTGCGTGGGGATGTAGGCCACGTGGCACTTGCCGAAGAACGGCAGCAGGTGGTGCTCGCACAGGCTGAACAGCTCGATGTCTTTCACCACCACCATCTCGTCGTAACACACGCTGAACATCGCGCCGTTCAGGATTTTCGCCGGGTCCTG
>CAZIWR010000282.1:0-3234 GCA_964542805.1 uncultured Acidobacteriaceae bacterium | reverse complement strand
AGCGCATCACGTTCAGGCAGCCATTGACGAGCACCGCGAGATCGTCCGGCTCGACGGTGCCCGCATGGCCCGCCTCGACAGTGATTGACGGCTTGCCGCGCGTGGAAGCGGTGTTCTCGAGGTAGCGCGACGCGGCGGGGTCTTTGGGCCGTTCGGCGGAAATAATGATGTGGTCGAGCCCAAAGGCGAGCAGCATCTCGCGGGAAAATGCGTCCTGCGGTTCGTTGCCGGTCTTCGTCCAGTAGCTGTATGGGCGCAAGCTTTCGTCCAGGTCGCCGCCGTGGAGATCAATCAGGTGGTCGCACTTTTCCACTACCTCGCGCGTAATGAGAAACGACGCGCGGTCGGTTTGCGTGCCGTCCATTTTCCCCGGATACATCCGATTCATGCTCTTGCCGTCCACCGGATTCACGTGCGGCACTTTCTGCTCGAACGAAGGAATGTTGACGAGCGGCACGATGATCACCGTGCCGGAAATCTCCGCGGGATCAAGCTTCTCAATCAATTCTTCCAGCGCAATGACGGAGGTGTATTCGGTGCCGTGCGCGCCGGAAACCAGTGCCAAGACTTTTCCAGGCTTCGCGCCGTGCACCACGACAACAGGAATGCTGGTGGCCGCGTCCACGCCCGCGGGGACTTCGATGTAGCCCGTTGCCTTCTGCCCGCGCGCCGCAGTAGCCGTGCCAACAGTAAAACCCGCCTGTTGCGCTTGCGCTGCGGTGGCAAGAACGAAAAGGTATAGAACTGTCGCTATACGAACAATGTGCAGCATAATTCCTCCTGCTTGATCAATCATGGCCCGCCCCGCGAAGCACATCGACTGCGTGGGGGAGCAGGGCCGCGATGGCGTCGAGCGATTCCACCGCACCCTTCGGGCTGCCGGGGAGATTCACGATGATGCTTTGCGCGCGCACCCCGGCCACGGCGCGGGAGAGAGCGGCATGGGGATTACTTCCCTTCCCTGCGGCACGCATCACTTCTCCGATTCCGGGAATCAACCGCGCGCAAACCGCGGCGGTCGCTTCCGGCGTGACGTCACGCGGGCCGAGGCCCGTTCCGCCGGTGGTCAGAATAATGTCTGCCTGCTGCGAATCCGCGCAGGCAATCAGAAACGCCTGAATCATGGGCGAATCATCGGACACGGTTTCCGCTGCGGCCACCTGCCAGCCAAGCTGCGCGCAACGTTCGCGCAGCGCCGGGCCGGACAGGTCCGCGCGTTTGCCGCGGAAAACGGAATCGCTGACGGTAAGGATGGCAACGCGCATTGGCGGGATCAACCCTAGGCGTCGCGGCTGGCTTCGTCAATGAGGCGGAAGGCTTCCATCAAGAGGCCCTGTGTGGACATCGTGCAGGTCACTTTATCGGAGGTGGCGTTGAAATCAATTTCGAATTCGCCGTCGTTCCAGGTCACCGCCTTGAAGACGGCGGCATTTCCTTCCACGCTGCCCAACTGGGCGTGTTTGCAAGCGCCGGCGCCGAAAAACATCTCGCAGGTGTCGCTGCCGTGGTTGATGGTCAGCCGGCAGGATTTCTGCCCCATCTCCAGCGACTGCAGCAGGTCCATGATGCTCATTTCCTCCAGGCGCCCTTGTACGGTGCCGGGGCGCGCGCTGCGCTGCTGCATCTTTTCGAGTTGCAGCCGGTCCACTACTTTTTTTGCGCGGCGCACAAATTCCTTCAGGAAAAACGGCTTGATGATGAAATCTTCCACCCCGTCCACCAGCGGGCGCAGTCTTTCTTCGATGTCCGCACGCCCGGCAATAAAGATGAACGGCAGGCTTTTGGTGCGGTCGCGGCCGCGAAGTTTCTCGTAGAGCTGGCGCCCATCGATTCCGGGCATCTTGTAGTCGGAGATAATCATGTCCGGCGGGTTGTCAATCACTTGCAGCAGGGCGTCGGCGCCGTCCGCCGCCGTGGACAGCTCGCAGTGCGGCTCCAACCCGCGCTTGATGAGTTCCATCACCAGCGGATTGTCTTCCACCACCAGCACGCGGACGGCCTTCATCGAGAAACCTTTTCCGAGGCGCCCGGTCGCCGGTAGCGGCCGCTCTTCCCGCCGATTTTTTCCACCAGATAAATGTCCGTGATTTCCATGCCCTTATCGAGGGCCTTGCACATGTCGTAGATGGTCAGTGCCGCCACGCTTGTCGCGCACAGCGCTTCCATTTCCACGCCGGTCCGGGCCGTGGCGGATACGCGGGAGCTGATTTCCACGCCATTCTCGCACAGCCGCGTGGTCACATCAATGTGCGTCAACGGCAGCGGGTGGCAGAGAGGAATTAGCTCCGCGGTGCGCTTCGCCGCGGCGATGCCGGCAATCCGCGCTACCTCCAGCGGGTTTCCCTTGGGCGTTTCCAGACGGCGGATTTTTGCAAGCACGGCGCGGCTCATGCGCACAAAGCCGTGCGCGACCGCCGTGCGCTCAGTCACAGACTTCGCCGTCACGTCCACCATGTGAACCTTCGCGCCTTTTTTGTAGTGCGAGAGCTTGGCCATTCCATTCACGACCATAGGAGCAGACCTGCGTGTCTGCCCCATCGGGGCGGACACATGGGTCCGCCCTTACAAGGTTCCTCTTCTGGGTAGCACGTCCACCCATTCGCCCGCGGCAAGTTCGAGCTTCGACACCGGCACAATCAGAAAGCAGTTCGCCCGGGTCAGCGCCACAATATCCCCGGAGCCTTGCCACGGCAACTCTTTCACCACCGGTTCGCCGCTCGGCCATTCCACCATCGCGGGAAGAAAATGCGTGAGCGCGGCTTTTTGCTTTACTGCCGCGGCCAGCTTTGCCTTAAAGGTTGGCAGCGGGCGCGGCGGCGCCCCACTGAGCATATCGATGGCCGGCACAACGAACAATTCAAATGTGACCATCGTCGAAACCGGATTCCCCGGCAAACCAAAAAAGAATCTTCCGTTGCAGGTGCCGAACACGGCGGGCTTGCCCGGGCGAATGGCCACTGCATCAAACGCAAACGTCGCGCCCATCTCGCGCAGCACCACTTCCACCAGATCGTACTTCCCCATGGACACGCCGCCGGAGAGGACCAGAATGTCTTCCTGCAGGCCGCGCTCCACGCGTTTCCGCAACTCGTGGATGTGATCCGGCGCATTGGGTAGCGGCACCGGCTCGCCGCCGGCCAGCTCCACCTGCGCTGCAAGCGAAATCGTGTTGCTGTTGCGGATTTGCAGCCCGTTGGGCTGCTGCCAGACTTCCACCACTTCGTCGCCGGTGGA
>CAZIWR010000281.1:0-3307 GCA_964542805.1 uncultured Acidobacteriaceae bacterium | reverse complement strand
CCGATCAGCACGTGGACATCAACATCGACTTCAACACCTGCGCCTCGCTCGTGCTGCAAGGGAACGGACAGTTCCGCCTGCGGCCGACGCTAACGGCGGGCCAGGTGAGCGCAAACAACACCGGTCTAAGCGGGCAGGTGGTGGATAGCGTGACGCTGCTGCCCATCGTCGGCGGGCAAGTGCTCGTCGCCATCGAGCAGGCGGACAGCGTCGGCGTGGACCGCATCATCATGCAGACTGCTGCTGACGCTAACGGCAACTTCAACTTCTGTCCGCTGCCGACGGGCATGTTTGACGTGGTGGCGGTTGCCACCAGCGGCGCCGGCGTGGCCTACAACGCGACGATTGCGTTGAACGTGCCCGCGGGCACCGTCATGGGAAAGATTCCGCTGGTCGCCGAGACCGGCGCGGCGACAGGTCCCGGCACCATGAAGGGCATTGTGACCTCGGCCAACGCCGGCGCCGGCGCCAGCATTGACGCGGCCATGAGCGCGTTGCAGACCATCGCGCTTTCCGGCGGCGGTACGCGAAACGTCAGCATCCCGCTGCAGGGCGCTTCCACGGTCAACGTCGCCACGGTGGCCACGCCGGTAGTTGCTGTTTGCCCGGTCAACACTTTCTGCGAGCAGTACACACTCATCGTGCCGGCCAGCAATCCCAGCTTCGGCACATTTGCCGCAGCGGGCACCACCTTCTCCGTGCCCGCTGCAGGCGACGTGCTGTTCAAAGTCGAAGCGCGCGCATTTCAACCCTTGGGCGGCGGCACGCCCACCTGCTCGCCGTCGAGCGTGACGGTCAATCAGGACGCCGCCAGTCTGCCGTTAAAGGTCACCGCCGGTGCCACGGTCACCGCGAAGCAAATCGACTTCACCGGCTGTAGTTAAGAAACGAAATTCGAAAATCGAAAAACGAAAACCGGCCCGCGACTTCCGGACTGGCTACGAAAGAACTCCAATGCTCGTCATTCCGAGCGAAGCGAGGAATCTCTCTGTTCTGCCGTTTTTCGCTTTTCGATTTTCGGCTGTTAGGTCTTGATCCGCTCTTCCGGCACTTCCACTTCGTCAACCCCTTTGAACGAGAACATCAGCTTGACAAGATACGTGGAGGGTTTCGCGGAGGTCTGCTGGAGGATGGTGCCGAGTGCGTCCGTCACCGCGGCATGGAAGAGCACCTGCCCGACCTGCATCCCCGCGAGGTTCACCCGCACGCGCTGCCCAGGCTGTAGCATGCGCTGATTCTGCGCCCGCCGCCCATCGGAGGCAAGAGGGCCTGTGCTATCATCGCGGTTCGCTGGTGCATGAACCTTTTTCTGCAGGAAGCGCCCGCACTGAAGGAGAAATCCGATGTCCTCATCTCGCAGTCAGAAATCATCCGCAATCGCTGTGCTCGCAGTGGTGTGCCTGCTCGCCGCCGGACTGGCGGCGCAAACGGCGCCGAGTGGGCCCGAAGCGGCGCTCAAAGCCATTTCCCCCGAAAATATTCTGAACCACATCAAGAAACTCGCGTCGGATGAGTTCGAAGGCCGCGCGCCCGGCTCCAAGGGCGAAGAGTTGACCGTGAAATATCTGACCGAGCAATTCCGCGCGCTGGGCCTCGCGCCCGGCAATCCCGACGGCACCTACGTTCAGAAAGTGCCGCTGGTGGAAATCACTGCCGACCCCAAGATGAAACTCGAATTTTCCGGCGCGGCGGCGCGGATCGCGCCGAAGTATCAGGACGACTACGTGGCCTGGACCAAGCGCGTCACCGCAAGCACGGCGATGGACGCGGAGATGATTTTCGTGGGCTACGGCGTGCAGGCCCCAGAGTTCCAGTGGGACGACTTCAAGGGCGTGGACGTGAAGGGCAAAGTGATCGTGGTGCTGGTCAACGATCCGCCGCTGCCCGGCGCAAAAGTTTTCGGCGGCAAGGCTATGACCTACTACGGGCGCTGGACCTACAAGTTCGAGAAGGCCGCGGAAAAAGGCGCCGCCGGCTGCCTGATTATTCACGAGACGGGCCCGGCGGGCTATCCGTGGGAAGTGGTGCGCAACAGTTGGGGCCGCGGGCAGTTTGACCTGGTGACGCCGGACAAGAACATGGGCCGCGTTGCGGTGGAAGGCTGGATGACGTGGGAGCTGGCAGAAAAAGTGTTCAAGTCCGCGGGCAAGGATTTGGCTGCGCTGAAAAAATTGGCGGTGACCCGTGAATTCAAACCCGTGCCGCTGGGGCTGCACGCAAAGCTCGCTTTCGAGAACACGCTGCGCATCGTGGATTCCAAAAATGTGGTGGCGAAACTCCCGGGCAGCGACGCAAAATTTAAGAACGAATACGTCATCTACTGCGCGCACTGGGACCACTTCGGCATCGGACCGGAAGTGAAGGGCGACAAAATCTACAACGGCGCAGTGGACAACGCCTCAGGTACGGCGGCGCTGCTGGAAATGGCGCATGCCTACAAACAGCTGGCGGTGCCTCCGCGGCGCTCAGTCCTCTTTCTTGCCGTAACCGCCGAAGAGCAGGGCCTGCTCGGCTCGGCATACTACGCGAAGCGGCCGCTGTATCCGCTGGCGCACACGGCGGCAGTAGTCAACATGGACGCCATGAACGTGCTGGGCAAGACGAGTGACATCATCAGCGTGGGCCTGGGCAGCTCGACGCTGGATGAAATCGTTATTGCGGAAGCGAAGGCGCAGGGCCGCGTGGTGAAACCCGATGCCGAGCCGGAAAAGGGTTTCTTCTATCGCAGCGACCATTTCCCCTTCGCCAAAGAAGGCGTGCCCGCCTTCGATCCCGGCGACGGTACCGAGTACGTCGGCAAGCCCGCCGACTGGGGCATGAAAATGCGCGAGAAGTACACTTCGGAGGACTATCACAAACCCTCCGACGACGTGAAAGCCGACTGGGACCTGAGCGGGCTAGTGCAGGACTCGCAGCTCTGCTTCATGGTCGGCTACCGCGTGGCTAACAATGCAATGATGCCGGAATGGAAGCCGGGCACCGAGTTCAAAGCCAAGCGCGAGGCCTCGTTGAAAGCGGCCGCGCCGACAAAGCCCGCCACGAAGAAATGAGCATGGGCGGATGAACCTCTCCGACGATTACACTTTCCAGCGCAATTTCAAGCGCCAGTATCCCGTCGCGGTTCGCGGCGAAGGCGTCTATCTCTACGACGATAACGGAAAGAGTTACCTCGACGCGTGCGGCGGCGCAGCAGTGGTCTCCATCGGGCACAGCGTGCCGGAGATTATTGACGCCATCGCCCAGCAGGCGCGCCAGCTTTCTTACGTGCACTCATCGCAGTTTGCCTCGCCGGTGGGCGCGGAGCTGG
>CAZIWR010000280.1:0-3340 GCA_964542805.1 uncultured Acidobacteriaceae bacterium | reverse complement strand
GTGGTGGAAACGACCGAGGCCGGCGCGGCGAAATTCAGCGATGAAATTCACCACCTGGCGGAGGACAAGGTCGAGCGGTTGAAGGCGACGAGCGGCAGCGCGGTGGAAGAGGCCCGGGCCCGTCTGGCGATGCAGGTGGAAAACGTGTGCGGGGAGCTGGACTCGCGGGCGGCACTGACGACGTCGGAATTCCAGACGCGCGTTGCCGAGCGGCTGCGGCAGAGCGTGCACGATGCCAAGCAGGAGTTCCAGACCCAACTGGTGCCGGTGCTGGATGGCTGGCGCGAGGAAACGCGGGCGCAACAGGAACAGTGGCTGCAGTCGCTCAGCCGTAAAGAAAACGAATCGGTGGAACAGTTCAAGCAGCGGCTGGAAAACGTATCCAATTCGTGGATGGTGGCGGCAGTGACCACGCTCAGCCAGCACTCCCAAGGCGTGCTCGATTCGCTGGCCAAGGCCGTGGAACAGCGGCTGCGGGATACTTGCGCGGAAGTGTTTGCCGGCGTGGGCGAGAGCATGCGGCAGCGGCTGCTGGGGCTTTCAACGGACTTGAAAAAAGAAAGTGGCAAGTAAGCAGTAGCAAGGAAATTGTTTTTCCCTCCAGACGGAAATCCCTACCCGTATCGATAGCGCGAAAGCCCGTCCAAACCACCGCGCAGCAAAATCTGTATAATGACTGCCCTGTGGCAAACCAGGCGTACGGCAGCGTGTGGTGCAACGGCTTCAGCGAAGAGGCCATGCTGGGGCTCTTCGAGAAGCTTCTGGAGACGGTGCCGTCTTCGCAAAGCTGGCCGGGGTTTTCGTGGCTGGTGATCCGCGCCGTGGACTCCACGGAAACACCGCTCGAAGAGCGCGACCTGCGCGGGTTTCCGCCCACGGCCAGCGAGCTGATCGAAATCGCGCGGGATCACCTGCATGCCGATTGCTGCTACGAAGTGCAAGCCAACTGGGACCTGTGGACCTACGACCTGGGTACGGGGCGCTGGAAAAAGGGCGCGGAACGGCTGGAGCTGGTCTGCAACGGCCCGGAGTACGACGGAGAAACCTTCGGCGAGGCTGGACATTTCCTGATTGAGCTGGGTATGGAACACCTGTTTACCGGACATGGAAATCTGCTGGGAGCCAGGAGCGGCGCGGCCGCGGCTCCGCAGCATCCGGCCGAAGCGGAGTTCCTGCGGCGGATGGCGGAACCGGAAAACTTGCGCGAGTATCACGAGAAGACACGGGAAAACATCGTGACGCTGCTGGACTGGACGCGGAAAATAGAGGCGGGCCTGCCGCTGGAAAAGTCGCGGCTATGGTCGGAGGGGGAGGACAATTTTGAAGCGCGCCTGGATGAAATTCTGGCTCTGCGTTAGCGCAGCAGGAATGCTGCTGTGCATGCCGCCGGTGGGGATTTCCGGCGAAGCTGCCGCAGAGGCCAAACGAAAGAACGAGACGACCCTTGCCGGCCTGCGCCCCGGAAGGGACAAGCTGCGCACGGCGGTCAATGTGCACGGACCGTACTACCGGCAGGTGGTGCCCGGCGCTGACGATGTGGTGGCCTGGGTGGACAAGGTAAAGCACCGGATGGTGCGCGTGGAACTGGATAAGGACAGCGTGATTCAAAGCGTGACCGTTTCCACGATTGATCCGCTCATCGACCAACCCAGCGACCCGAAGAAGGAGCCGGATTCGGCGCTGCCGTCGGTCAAGTTGGCCACCGGGCGCGGGTTGCGCATTTCGTATAACGTGCGCAGCGAAATAGAAGATACCTACGGCGAGCCCAACTCCATCGGCCCCTCGACACAACACGGGAATGACGTGACCTTGCTATACTATTCGTTTGATTGGGCGGGGCCGAAAGTGCCGCAAGTGATGGAAGTGAGTTGCGAGCGGACCACAGGAAGAGTGGTTCAAATCACCTTGGCCTATCCAAGCTTATAAAGAAAAGCATGCGACCGCAGCGGACCATTCTCACCCTATGTATGACTTGTGTCCTCGCGCTGGGCGCAGGATGCAGCAGCGAGCCGCCGGCGAAGCCTCCGAAGGCCGCCCAGCAGCCGGTGGTGCCAGCGGTTCCGGCCGAGTTGCAGGGCGCGGCAGCCGCTGTGCTGGGCGACGACGCGGAAGTGCTCGTTTATGGAGATCTGGCCAAGACAGGAAATCGGCAGGTTCTGGTGATCAACCGGGTCAAAAAGACGCCGGAGAATACGGTACCCGGCATCCTGCTGACGCGAGCGTCTATTCTGAGCGAGCAGGACGGCAAGTGGACGGAATTGCTGCACGTGGACGAGCATCTGAAAAACGGTAATGGTTTTCTGGCCGCGACGCCGGTGGCACCAGTGACCGGCTGGCGGTTGCAATACGAGCAAAACGCGGAAAGAGGGTTGCAGCTCTATTTCACGCCGTTGCAGCAGCCCGCCGGGGGAACACTGCAGACCATCGGAGTGCGCTGGAACCCGAAAGTGAAACGGTACCAGTCGCTCGACCGGACCTATGAGCATTTTCTGGGCGAAGCGCCGATGCTCGAGAAGATCAAGACCTACCTGCGCTGAGTTTCGACCATGAGCAGCACCGCACAAGCCGTTGCAACCAAGCCCGCCGCGCGGAAAGCACCGCCGCGCTCGGCGATGAAAGATCTGCGCGGACTGCTGCCCTACCTGGGCCGGTACAAGGGCGGCATTACGCTGGGCCTGCTGATTCTGACGGCCATGGGCGCGGTGGGCAACGTGCTCCCGCTGGTGATCGGCGCGATCATCGATTCTCTTTATGGCCACCCGGTGCCGCTCCAGCAGACAAGCGGGCTGGCGGGACCGCTGGTGCATCTGCTGATGCCATTTTATCAGCCGTCCGACCGCCACACGCTACTAGTGCTGTGCGTGATGCTGGTGGCAATCGTGACGCTAAAGGGAGTGCTGTCGTTCCTAACGCGCTCCATCATCATCGGTGTGTCTCGCGATATCGAATTCGACATGCGCAACGATCTGCTGGCGCACTTGCTGGTGTTGGAGCCGGAGTTCTATGTGCGCAACCGCACGGGCGAGTTGATGTCGCGCTGCACGAACGACTTGAACGCAGTGCGCATGGTGCTGGGGCCGGGGATCATGTACAGCGCGACGACCGTAGTGACCATGGCGCTGGCTATCGTGCTCATGCTGCGGCTTTCGCCGGTGCTCACGCTCTGGGTGATGCTGCCGGTGCCGCTGGTGGCGTGGGCGGTGCGGCATTTCGGGAAAGTCATTCACAGCCTGTACGAATCGATTCAAGCCTCGCTCGCAGCGCTTTCGGCAAAGGCGCAGGAGAATCTGACCGGTGTGCGCGTCATCCGCGCCTACCGGCAGGAAGAAGCGGAGAAGCA
>CAZIWR010000279.1:0-3346 GCA_964542805.1 uncultured Acidobacteriaceae bacterium | reverse complement strand
AAGAAAGATGACGAGTACCGCATCCTGCGCGACGTCAACCTGGTGGTGCTGCACGCCACCGTGATTGACGACCGCGGAAGATTTGTGTCCGACCTGAAGCAGGATAGCTTCCGCGTGTTCGAGGACAAGGTGGAGCAAAAACTTTCGGTCTTCAAGCGCGAAGACATTCCCATCAGCGTGGGCCTGGTGGTGGACAACAGCGGCAGCATGCGCGACAAGCGCGAAAAAGTGAACGCCGCCGGCCTGGCTTTCGTTGAGGCCAGCAACCGCGAAGACGAAGCCTTCGTGGTGAACTTCAACGACGATTACTATCTAGACCTGGACAAAGATTTCACCAACGACATCGGCGAGTTGAAAGATGCGCTCGAAAAGGTGGATTCGCGTGGGAGCACCGCGCTCTATGACGCCATCATCGGCTCGCTCGACCACCTGAAAAAAGGCTCGCGGGACAAAAAGGTGCTGCTGGTGGTTTCCGATGGCGAGGACAATTCCAGCCGGGTGGGGCACGCCAACAAACGGCAGGCGCTGGAGCTGACCGTGCTCGAGGCGCAGAAGTCGGAGGCGGTGATCTACGCGATTGGCCTGCTGGGCCAGGAAAAGGGCAGCGACGCGCGGAAATCGCGCGATGCGCTGACGCGTCTGGCTGTGGCCACCGGCGGGCTGGCGTTTTTCCCCGAGGGCCTGGGCGACGTGGGCGCCATCTGCACGCAAATCGCCCACGACATCCGTAACCAGTACACCCTGGCCTACTATCCGACCAATACAAAGAAGGATGGAACGTTTCGCAGCGTCAACGTGGATTTGCAGCCGGTTCGCGGGCGCGGCAAGATGAGCGTGCGCACACGCACCGGCTACTTCGCGCAGAAAGAATCCGCAGGCGGAAACTGAACGAGTCCTCGCCCCATCCAGCGTAAGGTAGTGGGTCAGTTTGAATCTCCGGCGGTCATGCCTCCTTCTCAAAGCCATTGGCCGGTTTCGGTGTAGCATCCCGCCTGAAGCTTGGAATGAGTAAGGCGAGCACAAAGATGAAATTAAAAGTACTTCCGGCCGCCCATAGCAGAGGATAGGGCCAAAGCACTCCGTCAGCAATGGCTCTCGGCCGAACATGAAACGCGGTATAATTCCACCTACGCCCTTCGCGCCACCAGCGGACCAGATTGACAAGCAGCCATGCCCAAAGTGCAAACGCAAACACCAAAACGGCCACACCATATGCGCTAGCGGGCAATAACCATGTAATGAGCCACCAAGGCAGCATCAATACGTGAACTGCGATTGCTGCGTAGAGTCTCGACCGAGGTGGCGAAGGCGGTCGCATAGTGTCATCCTGTCTTTTTCTTGCCCTCCCCGTCAGGCGAGGGATTTTCCCAAATTGACCCACTACCCAGCGTAAGACCTCTGCTACAAAAGAACCTTGAGAAAACTTGCGCCATGGGGAATGGCGCCGCCGAAATTTTCGGCGACCGTCTGGCCCATATCCGCCAGCGTCTGCCGGATGCCCAAGCTGCTGCCCTTTTGCGCGCGCGGAGTGAACGCCAGGATAGGCACGTATTCGCGCGAATGATCGGTGGAAGGCGAACAATCGTCCGGGTCGCAGCCGTGGTCAGCGGTAATGAGCAGCAGGTCAGACGGCTGAAGCAATTTCAGAAATGGGCCGAGCATGGCGTCGAACTCCTCCAGCGAGCGCGCGAAACCCTCCACATCCTTGCGGTGGCCGAAGAGCATGTCGAAATCCACTAGATTGATAAAGACGAGGCCGGCGGGCTGAATGCGCAGCGCGGCGCGGAGTTTTTCCATGCCGTCGACGTTATTTTTCGTGGTGACGTAGTTGTCCACACCCCGGCCGTTGTAAATGTCGTGAATTTTGCCGATGCCCAGCACCGGCACTTTTTTCTCGGCGAGCACGTCGAGCAGCATGGGGCGAGGCGGCTCCACGGCGTAGTCGTGGCGGCGCTCGGTGCGCTTGAATCCCGAGCCATCGGGACCCGGCGCGCCGAGAAACGGCCGGGCAATCACGCGGCCTACTTTGTGTTTGCCGTCGAGCATTTTGCGCGCTATCTCGCACATGCGGTACAGCTCGGCGATGGGAATCACATTCTCATGCGCGGCGATTTGAAACACGCTGTCGCCCGATGTGTACACGATGGGGAATCCTGTGCGCACGTGCTCCGCGCCCAGCTCTTTGATGATTTCCGTGCCGGAGGTGGGTTTGTTGCCCAGCGTCTTTTTACCGATGGCGCGCTCGAACGGCTCGATAATTTCCGGCGGGAAGCCGTCGGGATAAACCGGAAACGCCTGGTCGAGCCAGATTCCGGCCATTTCCCAATGACCCGTGGTCGTGTCCTTGCCGGGGGAATGCGTGGCGCCCTTGCCGAAGAAGGCAGCGGGCGCGGCTGGTGGTGTGAGGTGCGCCAGCGGCGCAATATTCGCCATGCCGAGTCGCACCAGATTCGGCACTTGCAGCGGGCGCGAACGTGCAATGTGACCGAGCGTATTGCGGCCTTCACCGGGCGGCGAACCCGGCGGAATGTCGCCGTAGTCCGCCGCGTCCGGCAGCGGGCCGATGCCGACGCTATCGAGAACAATCCAGATGACGCGAGCGAAAGTCACGAGGGCTCCTGGGCAGTTCGACTTTGCAGCGCTCCCATTCTATAATTTTGGGTTTGCACACACCATCCGGAAGCCAGTGGAGAGGGCAGGCTTGGCCACAACGAATGCCACGGGCACACTGACCCAGCAGGACGCCATTTGCGTGCGCGGCGCGCGCGTCCACAACCTGAAGAACATCGACTTCGTCATCCCGCACAACGCCATCACGGTGGTGACCGGCGTGAGCGGCTCCGGCAAGTCCAGCCTGGCATTCGACACGATTTACGCTGAAGGCCAGCGCCGCTATATCGAGTCGCTCTCCTCCTACGCGCGGCAGTTCCTCGAGCGCATCGAAAAGCCGGACGTGGACGAGGTCACCGGCATCGCTCCGGCCATCGCCATCAAGCAGAAAAACGCCACGCGCAACCCGCGCTCCACGGTGGCCACGGCCACGGAAATTTACGACTACCTGCGGCTGCTCTTCGCGCGCGTGGGGCGGACGTACTGCACGAAATGCGGCGAGGAAGTCCGCAAAGACACGGTGGACGAAATTGCCGACCGCGTGCTGTCACGGCCCACGGGCCAGCGCTTCTACGTGCTCTACCCACTGCGGTTCGCTTCCACGCAAACGGATGCCGCACAAGTAAAGCGTCGCGCTCGCGCCGCAAAACCCGCGAAGCCGGGCGGTGAAGCAATCACGCAGGCGCTCACTGAATTGCAGAAGCGCGGCTTCAACCGCCTCTACCAGGCCGGCACT
>CAZIWR010000278.1:0-3354 GCA_964542805.1 uncultured Acidobacteriaceae bacterium | reverse complement strand
TGGTGTCGAAGGCGAGCGAAGATTTGCCGGAGCCGGAAAGGCCGGTGATGACCGTCAGCGAATTGCGCGGGATGTCGAGATTGAGGTTTTTGAGGTTGTGCTGGCGCGCGCCGCGGACGACGATGTGCTTTAGCCCCATACCCGAATCAAAGGCCGCCCCTACAGAGCGGCGCCCCCTCTAGTGGTTACACAACGCCCAAAATAACCTTTCATCATAGCACAGGCGGTGAGGTTGAGATTTCAGTCTTCGAGGGCAGCGGCGCCGAAGAGCGGCTGGCTGCCGAGAGAGATGCGGAGGGCGTGCAGCGCTTGGCGCGTTATGGAAGTCGCGCAAAGCCCACGCCGCGGATGCGTTCGGCCTGCACGAGGAAGCCGCTGACGCGTCCCTGCGCGTCGCGCTGAAATTCAAACATCGCGCCACCCGAGCCGATGAAAGCGTCGCGCGTGGTCGGCGTGAGCGCCCGCGCGGGCTGCCCCTTTTGCGACACGGACAGTTTTTCTTTCTCGACGGTCAGCCGGTACGTAGTGTCCATCTCTTCACTGAAGAACGTCCCTTCATATGCGGCAAGCTGCGCCGGCGTCGGAGAAGCCATCTCGACAGCAACGAATATTTCAGCTGGCTGCCCCTGCCGCTCGAGGCGCAACTGCATCTTGCCTTGCGCCGCGCTGAAGAAAATTTCCGGCGCGGGGTCCATCGCTGGAACGCGGAAGCGGTCCGCCGCGAGCGGTGCCAGTTCGCGCCGCGGCCCCACCACCGAATCGATCCACAGCTTGCCGTCCTGCAAGGTCACGCGACGCGCTGCGCCGCTCGAGCTGCGATAGAGCCCCACGCGTTTTTTCAGTTCGACTTCGGTGAGCGTCACCGGCGTCGCGCCTGGCGGGCTGGCGGCACCTGCACTCGCGCGAGCCTTCGGAGTTTCCTCCGCGTAGTCACCGGCGAGGTAAACGTCCGCCACTTTCTGCGCCAGCGAAGAAGGATTTGTCGCACCGAGGTTGCACAGACAGATGACCGAAAATTTTTTCTGCGGAAAGCGCAGGAGTTCGGCGCGGTAGCCGGCCCAGGAGCCGCCGTGGCTCACCTTCTTCAGCCCCTTGTACGTTTCCACGCGGAGGCCGCGCGCGTAGGTCAGCTTTTCGCCGTTGTTGAGCACACCGGTGGTTTGCAACTGCTCGATGAGTTCTTTTCCGCCAACTTTCGGCTGGTAGAAGTTCTGGTCCCACAGCAGCAGGTCCTCCACCGTTGTATACACGGCACCGTCGCCGGTTTGCTCGAAGCCCGACATGCCGATGACGAAGCCGTTCTTCTCGCCGGCGTCGTAACCGGTGGCGCGGTTGGGGACGATCTGCGTGTGGTCGTCGTGGTAATGCGTGCTCTTCATCCCCAGCGGGCCGAAGATATTTTCCGCCGCGAATGCGCGGAGGGATTTTCCGCTCGCGCGCTTGACGATGACGGAGAGCAGAAAAAAGCAGGAATTGCTGTAGAGGTATTCGTCGCCGGGAGTGAAGTTGAGCGCCTTCTGGCGCACGATGAGGCTGAGCGCGTCGTCGTCAGTGGTGACGCCGTCGAAGTTAGTGCCGGCGAGAGACATCAGCGTGAGGTAATCGCGCAAGCCGCTGGTGTGGTGCAGCAGGTGACGGATGGTCACCGGCTTTTGGTAGGCGGGAATTTCAGGAACGAATTTGCGGATGTCGTCGTCCAGGGAAAGTTTTCCCTGCTGCAGCAGCAGCAGAATGCTCGCGGCGGTGAACTGCTTGGAGGTGGAGCCGATGTCGAAGACGCTCTGCGCGCTGAGCGGAATGGCGTACTCGAGGTTGGCCATGCCGTAGCCGCGCGTGAAGAGGAACTTGCCGTCGCGCACCACGCCCACCGCGCAGCCGGGCGAATCCGGCTTGTCGTACGCGGCGAAGACGGCGTTCACTCTCGACCAGACGTTTTCCGCGCCGCCTTGCGCCGCGGCCGCCGGCACCAGCGCCAGCGCCGCGACGATGAGGAGTGCAGTGCCCATCCATCCGCGCATCGGCGTTTTCATTTCTTCGGCCCTCCTGCGGCTGCGCAAAAACTGATGCGGCTTAATCTACTGAGGATTCAGGGAGAGTTCCATGTAAATCGCGCCGGGGACAGGATTGTGGCAGTACGGGGGGATTTCGCGGAAGCCCAGCGCGGCGTAGAGCGCGTGCGTCTCCAGAGGAAACCTATCGAGGCGCACTGATGCGTAGCCCGCCGGGTAGCGATCATCGCAGCACGACGAGTTTGACCTCAGCTCCACTCTTGCGCAGGGTGATTTGCGCCGGTTCCCCGTCTTTGTTGACCTCCAGTCGATTGGGAACAGAAACAAATCGCCGGTGATAGGACGTGGACCCACCGTGACCGTGCTCTACTCTAACCGAGAGACCAGACTGTGGCCCCGCCCCGATGCCGATCCAATAGTGCTGATGCGTACCAAACAGCGGGCGAAAAGTGAATACACGCTCGGTCTCGCGCGATCCGCGCAACTCCGTCGCCTCCCGCGCGATCTGCTCTCCAAACCGGACTCCCTCGTCATAAAAGAGCTCATACCACACCAGCGCCCACCCCACCAAAATTACAAGCAGCGCCAGACAGAAGGCGAGCCCTAACAGGTGCATCCGGTCTTTGAAGTACACGCGATCCATGATAAGACGCTGCGATTGTAGCAACCTTTCGACCCTCACAAACGTCGTTATCGAGTCGGCGCAGGGCGATGTGCCCGGGCGTGGCGGCGTGGATGATGTCGGTCATGCGCTTGGGACTGCGCGGGTAAGAAACCGAAAGCCATTGTCAGGCAGAAGGGAAACGTAGGAAGGGCCAAACTGGCGGGGGAAAAACGAGAGGGAAGCCAAGCGGGCCCAGCCCTCAATCCCCTTAAAGGGATCCTCCGCTTGCCTTCCCTCTACGGAAAATAAAGGAGCACGCCGTCCGCCAAAGGTAAGCTATTGAAAATACAGCGCATTCACCGGGGGCGGGCAGGAAAAAAGGAAATAGCGGGCGGTAAAAACTTCGCAGCAGGAACGCCGGCGGCCGCGCAGACCGGCTCGCTTCTTTGCGCCGCGGAGGTTTTCAGGCTTCGAGAGCCGCCGTCATCGTGATTTTCGCGTTGAGCACGCGCGAGACCGGGCAATTGGCCTTGGCTTCCGCTGTGGCGATTTCGAACGCCTCGCGCGACGCGCCGGGGATTTTGGCTTTCAGGTCGAGGTGCACCG
This sequence comes from uncultured Acidobacteriaceae bacterium, assembly GCA_964542805.1. Taxonomy (GTDB): domain Bacteria; phylum Acidobacteriota; class Terriglobia; order Acidiferrales; family UBA7541; genus JACQDE01. The sequence continues at coordinate 135 of CAZIWR010000278.1, read as the reverse complement.
CGGTAATCGTCCAGCCCGCGTCGAGTTTTTCCATGCTGACGGTGGCGGTGGTTTCCAAGCGCTCGGCGGTGACGCCGGCGCCGGCGAGTTGCGCGGAAAGCGCCATGGTGAAGCAGCCGGCATGCGCCGCGGCGA
>CAZIWR010000277.1:0-3381 GCA_964542805.1 uncultured Acidobacteriaceae bacterium | reverse complement strand
CGGGAATCTGAATCGGAATGCCGCCGAGCTGGCGGGCGATGCGTCGCGCCATGCGCACCGCGAGCGGGTCGCCTTCGATGGTGAAAGTGACGCCGCGCAAATCGGGGATACCGCGCGCGCCAAACGTCTGGAACGGATGCATCGAGCCGACCGATGCGCCACATTCAGCAAGCGACGAAAGCACGCGGGAATCGATGGCGCCGCTGGAATGCAGGAAAATCTTACCGCAAAGGAAAGATGCCGGGCTGAAGCCCGGCGCTACAACACCCTTCTGCAACCGCGCGAGCCTGGCGGCGACCTCGGCGATCTTTGCGTCCGGAGTGGTGAGCAAAATGACGTCGGCGGAGAAGATTTCCGGCGTGAGGTGCGCGCAGGGCTGCCCTGCTCCGATGGCGCGAACGGCAGCGCGAGCGCTGGCGGCAGAGCGCGTGACGACGGCGCCGATGCGCCAGCCGCGGCGAAGAAGAAGTCTGCCGAGCGCGCGGCCTACGCGTCCGGCGCCGACGATGCAGAGGCTGCTCGTCCGAGAGGAAGACATAGAAGTGATAGAATAGCGTGTTTCGCGCGATTCACAAAAACCGCTGTGAACACTTTTCTTATTGCTCTGTTCGGAACCATCGCGGCACTCTGGGGAATCCAGGCCCTGCGGGCCGGCCGGGGGATGCTGGGCCTGCCGCGGTTAGAGGACGTTAAGCCGGCCGAGGATGCCGCATGCCCGAAGGTGTCGATCTTGTTCAGCGCCCGAGATGAAGAGGAGAAAATCCGCGATGGACTGCGGACCCTGGTGGCGCTGGAATATCCGCACTACGAGATCATCGCGGTGGACGACCGTTCGAAGGACGCGACGGGAAGAATTCTCGATGAATTCGCGCGGCAGCATTCGATGCTGAAGGTGGTCCGCCTGAATGAATTGCCTTCCGGCTGGCTGGGCAAGCCGCACGGGTTGCAGAAAGGCTACGAGCAGTCCACCGGGGAATGGCTCGTCTTCACCGATGCGGACGTGCGGTTTGCGCCGGACCTTTTGCGGCTGGCGGTCGCATTGGTGGAGAAAAACCAATGGGAGCATATGACGCTGCTGGGCAACGTGGACATGGTGGGGTTCTGGGAAAAAACGCTGCTAACGTATTTCATGATCAACCTGACGATGTATGCGGAAACATGGCGGGTGAGCGACCCGAAAACGAAAAGCTACATGGGGGTGGGCGCGTTCCAGATGATGCGTCGCGCCACGTACGAAGCGATTGGGACGCACCGGCGGCTGGCCATGGAAGTGATAGACGACATGAAGCTGGGCAAGCTGGTGAAGCAGGGCGGATTCCGGTCGGGTGTGGCGGTAGCGAAGGAGCGCATTGCGGTGCGCTGGCACGCCGGACTGGCAAATATCATCGGTGGTACGACGAAGAATTTCTTCGCGGGCGCGGACTACAGCCTGCCGCGGGCGGTGGGACAAATCGCGGCGATCCTCGTGTTTCAAGTGCTGCCGTTTGCTGCGCTGGCGATGACGTCGGGGATTCCGCTGTTGCTGGCAGCGATTACCGCTCTGTTGAGCGTGCTGCTGCAGGGAGCGGCGGCACGAGAATCGGATGTTTCGCCGCTCTACGGATTCACGTATCCCATTGCAGCGATGATTTTTGCGTACATGGTGGCGCGATCGATGGCAGTGACGTTGTGGCGGGGCGGGATTGTGTGGAGAGGAACGTTTTATCCGCTGGAGGAGCTTCGTAAAGGCCTCGTATAGGGGCCATCTTCAGGCGGCATCTTGAACGAGGCGCAGCAATAACAATCATCTGTACGGTGTGGATACAAACTGTAGCACCAGGGTCACGGCCACGGGGTGCCCACCCTGCGTCGCGGCCCCATAGCGTGCGCTGCAAACCGTTTGTTCCGCCATGCGGTCCCCCTCGGAGTGTCCACTTGGACGAAGGACCTGGCACCTGGAGACCCGGCCATCCTTGTTCACCACCATGACGAGAAGCGTCTGCTCCGATGGCAAGACGTCAGAAACGCCTTCTGCATCGGCCGGCAGCAGTCGGATTGCCGTTGAGAATACACCAGGAGTAGCCGGGATACCTTTGATTCTCAATTCCGGATCCGCCAGAGTACCACTCAAAAACACCAGAGGTATTTTAGTTCCGAAAAGTTTGCCCGGGAAGGAGGCCAGCGTGCCGTCACGCGCGCGCATTGGCTGGATTGGAATCAGATCTTTCTTCCCTACTTTGAGGCATAGCGTTTGCCCGGTCTCCACCTTAATCGCCTTGAGGAACGGCTCTTTCTCCTCGACAAAAAGGACGACCGTGCCCGGAATAATCGTCTGACCTGGCACTTTTTCGCCTGTCTCACAATTGTATCTGTGTATATCGTTTTGGGGCGAGATGACAAAATATTCCAAAGCGGGGGCAGAAGATGCAGCCGCGCCAGCTTGCAGAGTGACCGCAAGAACCGCAAAAGCAATCTTCATGATTGTATCTACATACACCCGAAGGCACGACGGCAGCAAACTGCGAAAGGCAAGGTGGGCCATCTTCGGCTGCGCTCGGGGCAGGCAGGTCCGCCCCTACGGCAGGGTGGAGGGTTCGGCGGGATCGTGGGTGGAGGTGAGTTTGAGGGAGCGGAGGCGATCGCGGAGGGCGGCGGCGCGCTCGAACTCGAATTTTTTGGCGGCTTCGCGCATTTGGGTTTCAAGCTGCGCGATGGCCTGGCGCAAATCGTCTTCGGTCTTGATATTTTCCGGGAGCACATCTTCCAGCGAAACGGTGACGTAGTCGGCATCGACGATGGCGGCGAGGCGCATGTCCACTGACTTGACGATGCTTTCGGGCGTGATGTTGTTGGCGGTGTTGTAGGCAGTCTGCTTGGCGCGGCGGCGATAGGTTTCGTCAATGGCTCTGCGCATGGAGTCGGTCATCACGTCGGCATAGAAAATGGCCTTGCCGTTGATGTGACGCGCGGCGCGGCCCAGCGTCTGGATGAGCGCGGTGGCGCTGCGGAGGTAGCCTTCCTTGTCGGCGTCGAGGATGGCGACGAGAGAAACTTCGGGGAGGTCGAGGCCTTCGCGGAGCAAGTTGATGCCGATGAGGACGTCGAATTCGCCGCGGCGGAGGTCGCGCAAAATGCGCACGCGCTCGAGCGTGTCGATTTCTGAGTGCAAATAGCGGCAGCGCACGCCGACCTCGGCCATGTACTCGGCTAAATCCTCAGACATGCGCTTGGTGAGCGTGGTGACCAGCACGCGCTCGTGGCGCTCGGTGCGCACGCGGATTTGTTCGAGCAGGTCGTCCACCTGACCCTTCACAGGGCGGACTTCCACTTCGGGATCGATCAAGCCCGTGGGGCGAATCACCTGCTCGGCGAAGACGCCGCCGGATTTGGTGAGTTCGTAGG
>CAZIWR010000276.1:0-3407 GCA_964542805.1 uncultured Acidobacteriaceae bacterium | reverse complement strand
AGCACAGCAGCCAGCATGCCTTCGCGAACGTCGGGCAGATACGCCTCGATGTCCAGCTTGCGCTTGACCAGCGGCGCGAAGCTGCGGCGCTCTTCTTCGGTGCGCGGATATTGCAGGTAATAGACGGTGCCGCCGTTGGCCAGCGTAGCGCCGATGGAGGCCAGTTGCAGGGGCGTGATGTGAATGCCCTCACCAAAGCTGGACATGCGCGCGACTCCGCCGTACTCCGGAGGCTTCGCCGGAAACAGTCCCGGATGTTCCTCGAAAATATTGTGGCCGGCCGGCTCGCCTAATCCGAAAAGTTTCCCGTAACGCGAGACGGTGTCAAAGCCCATCTGTTTGCCGATCGATTCGAAAAATTTATTATTGGAATGGGCCAGCGCTTCGGTGAGGTTCAGGTAACGGCGGCGAGCCACCTGCACCATGGTGTCGCGAGTGATGATTCCTTCCTCGAGCGCGGCAATGCCTACGACCGGCTTGAACGTGGAGCACGGCTGGAAGCCTTCGGAAAATGCCAGGCGCTGATTGACGATGGAAAGCACGCGGCCGTTGTTGGGGTCCACCACGACCACCGTGCCGTTGAACCGGCCCAGCGCAGAAACCGCCGCCTGGCGCACCTGGGGATCGTCAAATTCGGGGACGTCGTCTTTGGTGGAATTCGCGTACGTGGGAATGCCGTAGCGCCTGGCGCGCGCCTTCGACTTTTGCGGCGCTGCTTTAGAGATTGACTTGGCGGGGGCGCCGCTCTTTGGCGGCGGCAAGGGCTTGTTCCCGCTCCAGGAGACGGACCCATCCAGCAGAAAAAGAGCCAGCAATACCGCCATGCACTTTCGAAGATGGGAGGCTCGTTTCATTCGAGTGCTTAGACGCCGCAGGTTGCCTGTCGTTTCGTCAAACTCGATTTGCCTACGAATTGTACGGGAGGCGGCGCAAGCGACGCAAGCGCGAAACGCCGAGGGTCGCAAAAAGGAGTAATCGTTGCGAACACGAAGTACTACGAAAAAAAAGGAAGGAGTACTACGAAAAGAAGGAGAAAAGCGGAGGCGGGCTTCTACGGGAAAAATCTACTGAATAAGTCGCATCCGTCATTCTGAGCGCAACGAAAAATCTCGCATTGCATTCGCTAAAACAGAAATCAAGAGAGATTCTTCGGGCCGGTCCCGCGCTGCGGGACCGGCCCTCAGAATGACAGACAAACTGTACCGATCAGCGGGAGGGTTTGGCTTTCGGCGCGGCGGAAGCGGCGGTGGCCAGTTGCGGGCCAGGACGCTGTTCGCCAGCGACAGCAAGACCGAGGGCCTTGCGCACTGCAACGTCGAGCTTCTCGCAAATGTCCCGGTTCTCCTTGAGGAAGACGCGCGCGTTTTCGCGGCCTTGCCCCAGGCGTTCGCCGTCGAAGCTGATCCACTGTCCGGCCTTTTCGACGATGTTTTTTTCCACCGCGACGTCGATCAGGTCACCCTCGCGGGACACGCCTTCGCCGTAGATGATGTCGAATTCGGCTTCGCGGAACGGCGCGGCCACTTTGTTCTTCACCACTTTGGCGCGGGTGCGCGAGCCGACCACGCGGTCGCCATCCTTGATGGCCTGAATGCGGCGGATGTCGATGCGGATGGATGAGTAGAACTTGAGCGCGCGGCCGCCGGTGGTGGTCTCCGGATTGCCAAAGAGCACTCCGATTTTTTCACGCACCTGGTTGATGAAGATGAGCGACGTTTTCGACTTGGAGACGAACGCGGTGAGCTTACGTAGCGCCTGCGACATCAGCCGCGCCTGCAAACCCATGGTCGGCTCGCCCATTTCGCCTTCCAGTTCGGCCTTGGGCACCAGCGCGGCCACGGAGTCAATCACCACCACGTCCACGCCGCCGGAGCGAATCAGCGTTTCGGCGATTTCCAGCGCCTGCTCGCCGTTGTCCGGCTGGGAGACCAGCAGGTTATCTACGTCCACGCCGAGCTTGCGGGCGTAGTTGGGGTCCAGCGCGTGCTCCGCGTCGATGAACGCTGCCTGGCCGCCCAACTTCTGCGCCTCGGCGATGATGTGCAGAGTGAGCGTGGTTTTGCCGCCGGCCTCCGGGCCGTAGATTTCAGTCACGCGGCCGCGCGGCACTCCGCCCACTCCAAGCGCCGCGTCCAGCGAAGGGGATCCCGTGGGAATCACGCTGACCGGGACCAGCACATCCTTGTTGCCCAGCCGCATGATGGAGCCTTTGCCGTACTGCTTTTCGATCTGCAGGATTGCGTTTTCCACCATCTTTGCTCGTTCGTCCGACATAACGCCACCTTTGCCCTTGTGATTGCCGTCCGGATGGGGGACCACCCCAGGGACCGGAAGTTTACCAGAGAGTTGACCCGTTGCATCTGCGGAAACCATTGTACCCTCCTATTCGCGGGAAGCCGGCTGCACCCCGTCAATAGAGGGCATCCTAGCACAAGGCGAAGAAAAAGCAAAAGGTATTTTTAGGGGCGTTCCCTCCCCCTTTGCCCCCCCCCATAGCTGTCATGCCCGCGGCCGGATTTGCGGCTGAGACGGAACGGCGAGGACTATTGCTTCGGCGGAGCCGCGGGCGGTGCGCCGAGCGTGCGCAGCTTGCCCTCCGCGCTTTCACGGAGCAGCTTGCGGAATTGCTCATCCAGGTTGGGCGTGGCATCCAGCACTTGGAGGGTTTTGCGCGAAGCCTGGATGGCGAGCTCGCGGTTGCCGGCGGCGACGTAGGCGTCGCCCAGGCTGTCATACACATTGGGCGAGGCCGGATAGGCGGCGACATTGATTTTGAAAATCTCAACCGCCTCCGCCGCTTTTTCGGCTTGCAAGCGTTCGTAGCCGAGGGCGTTCACGGCAAATTCAGGAAAAAGCGAAACGTTGGGGTCGCGCTTTTTCGTCTCCTCGTAATACTGCATGGCGCGCGCCGCGCCGTCGGGCTCCTCCAGTAGCGACCAGAATTCTTCCTGCGGCGACGGATTCGACGCATCCGCCGCGCGCGCGGGCGGCTTGGCGGACGCATTGCGGAGAGTCTTCTCGAACCACTCCACGATCATCGGCTCGAGTCCTTTTTCGACCGCGAACATATTCGTGCCGTGGCCAGCTGCTTTGAACTGCGCGAATTTGTTCCGCGCGTTGTGCGAGAAGGCGAGAATCCAGCGCATCAGGGGCACGGCATTGCCGTCGTCGTCGCTGGCCGCGGCGAAAATCGGCAGGCCATCGGCCGTGCGGAGAAATTGCCGCCCGGCGGTATCCGTGTCGCCCGAAAGGAGCACGAGCGATTTCACCTGCGAATGAATCAGCGCCAGTTGAATGGACTGGTTCACGCCGCAGCTCGCGCCAGCCGCGCCGATGCGGTTTTTGTCCACGCCGCGCTGCGCGAGAAGAAAATTGAAGGCCGCGTCAATGTCGCCGGGCCACTTGTT
>CAZIWR010000275.1:0-3420 GCA_964542805.1 uncultured Acidobacteriaceae bacterium | reverse complement strand
GGAATTCAATTCGCGGAGCCGCACTCCGGTGTTCCGAGCCGCAGTATAGCATACGCCTTGGAAAGTCCATTGGCCACAGATTGGATGATCAGTGCAGGCCCCCGATGCCATCCAAATTGGCCTGAACAAAACGACAGAATTAGCGGGGAGGGGAGGATGGAGCGGGCGGCTGAGTGGCCGGGGATTGCGTTGGAGCAGGGGGAGCAGCATTTCGCTGCTGTCCGGTGCTGAATAGCTCTTGCAAAGCACGGCGGCGCTCGCCTTGCGCGTTTTCCCAGACGCCGACCAAGAGAAAAGGAATCACCACCGCTGCGGCGATCAACTTGGCACGACGATCAATCTTCGCTTCCGGCTCCCATCGAAACAGCTTTGTCGAAACAAACAGGGACATTACCAGCCCTGCCGAAAGCGCGATGACTTCCGGACCAACTTTCCAGAGCGGCAAGCCGCCGATGAAGACGAATTGCAGGCCAATGATCAGGTGAGTAGCAGGGAGAAAAACGCTCGCCCGGTGCAACCATTCCGGAAACATGGCGATTGGAAACGTGGCGCCGGAGAAAAAAAGAAACACAAACCAGATGAGGTTGTTGATCACCTGGGTTTCCTGCATCGTGTTGGTCACGCTGGCGACGATGAGCCCAAACGCCGCAAAGGTCAGGATGCCCAGGCTGATCATCACGGCCAGCCCCAGCAGGTTTCCGAAATTGGTGACATGCCAAACGAAGCGAACGAGGAACAGCTCAATGACGATGGTCGGCAGGGTCAGAATGTAGTTGGTGATCACGCTCGAAGCCAGCATGGCGAACGGCCCCACCGGCGCCAAATGGAACCTGCGCAGGATGCCTTGCTCGCGGAAGAGCACCAATTGAATACTGAGTCCCCAAAAGCTGCCCATCACCGTGAGCGCCAGCACCGATGGAAAAAGTTTGGAAACTCGATCCGCTATGCCCTGACCAAAAATAGTGGAAAACACAAACAAAAAGGCCAGCGGCATCACCAGGCTGAAAAAGATGAACGCGCGATTGCGCATGGCCAGGCGCATGCGAATCGCCGTGAGGATCCAGATGTTTCTCAATCCCGCAGCCTCCTCCCCGTCAATTCGATAAAAACGTCTTCCAACGAAGGCGAGTGAATCTCCAGGCTCTGCAATTCATTGCCGCGTGCTTCGAGGTGCTTCACCAGGGCGACGAGAGTTTGCGGCGTGCGCGTGGTGTGCAGCACGTAGCTGCCGTCGAATGCGCGACAGTCCGTAACGGCATCGAGTTTGCGCAGCACGCCGTCCTCTTCCGGCTGCGCCAGGCGCACTTCGATCCGAGAAGTGCCCGCGGAGCGCTCTTTTAACTCGCGCGGTGTCCCCATGGCCATCACCTTTCCAAAGTCAATGATGGCAACGCGGTCGCAGAGGCGTTCGGCTTCTTCGATGTAATGCGTGGTTAGCAGAATGGTCTTCTTTTCCTGGCGCAATTCCACGATGATGTCGTAAATTTCGCGGCGAACCTGCGGATCGAGCCCAGCGGTCGGCTCATCGAGAAAAATCACTTGCGGCTCGTTCACCAGCGCGAGCGCCAGGGCCAGGCGCTGCTTTTGCCCGCCGGAGAGCCGTGAATAAAACGTGTGCCGCTTCTCTTCCAGGCCGAAGCGCCGTACCAGTTCCGATGTATCCCGCCGCTTCGGATAAAAGCTGGCGAACAATGCCAGCGCTTCGTCCACACGGAGCTTCTCGGGCAGGGCCGTGGATTGCAGCACCGCGCCATACAAATTCTGGTAATCCGTGCCGCTGCGGTGAGGATCCATTCCGCAGACGCTCACGCGCCCGGAATCAGCGGTGCGCAAGCCTTCGAGGATTTCGACGGTGGTCGTCTTCCCGGCGCCGTTGGGCCCCAGCAAGCCGAACACTTCGCCCTCGCGCACTTCGAAGCTCACCCCGCGCACTGCTTCCACGGGGCCATAGCTCTTTTTCAAGTTCTCGACTTGGACTATCGCGTCGCTCACGTTGGCAAAACATCATAGCGGAGAAAGGCGAAACTCGAAAATCGAAAAACGCAATTCGGCAACCGGTATGCTGCCGAGAAAGAAAACTATCTCCTCCGGAAGCTCTTTACTCGCGCAGTTTTCTGAAGTCCTCGCGGGGGGTTCCACTGGTGCGCGGCAATGTCAACGCGAGAGCCCGCAAACCATGTCCCTTCGCTTTCCAACAGTTTTCGTTGCAGTGACGCCTGCGGCTCGCGGATCAGGATGCGTCCTCCAGCGCCGACTACGCGGTGCCACGGAATACCGCGCCTGGAGGGGCACGCAAACATCGCGCGGCCTGCGGAGCGTGCGCCACCCGGCAGCTTCAGCGCGCGAGCCAGTTGGCCATACGTCAAAACCCGCCCGCGCGGGATTTTCTTCACCAAGCGGTACACGCGATCCCAAGCCATGGCTTCCTCCGCGCATAGCCTAAAGGTACTAGCCCGCTCGTACAAGAGGGCGCACTAGACCGCTCGTTTGCGCACCCTGTACCCATGGTGGATTGTGATTCCACTACCCAACCGCCACACTAGCTACCGCCGGATGATAGAAAGCATCTAACGAACTGGTGAGCGAAAGATGGCTCACCGGGTGATGCCGAAAAAGAGGTTGCCGGTATGGCGTTTATTCGACGCAGAGGCAATGCCTGGTATCTGGTGCACAACGTGCGCCGCAGCGGCAAGGTGAAGCAGCTCCACCTGGCCCGGCTCGGCGAGTACCCGCGCATTACCGACGACGTTGTCCGCCAAGTTTCGAGCAATTATCCCATGGTGGACGTGGACTGGTCGCAACTCCGGGAAATGCTCAAGAGCCGAGTGGAGCTCTTTCAACCCAGGTCCGAATTCGTCCAAAAGCTGGTTCGCTCTCTTCGCACTGTGAATCTTGATCTGGCTGATCTTTTCCCGACCCTGTTGCAGTGGGGTGAATCTCCCGAGTCCGCCCGCGAGCTGATTACACAGCTCCGGCTGCTTCGCTCCACGGTGGACGTCAAGTTGAGCCAGTTCGAGCTGACGGCGTGTCCCGAAAGCGCCGCCGGACGCAGCTTTCGATAGGAGGGTAAAACCATGAGCGCCGCGCATATGCAACATCTGGACACCAGCCGCCGCAGCGCCGAATCCGGCGAATTCGAAGCGGCACTGCGCAAGAAGATCGTCGGACAAGACGAGGCCGTCGCCGCGCTCGTGGATATTTATCAGGTCTTCCGCGCCGGCCTGCATTCGCCCGGCCGCCCGGTGGGTAACCTCCTGTTTCTCGGCCCGACTGGCTCGGGCAAGACGCGCATCGTGGAAGCCATGGGCGAAATTCTGTTTGGCGACCCGCGCTCCGTCATCAAAGTGGACTGCGCCGAATTCCAACACTCCCACGAGATTGCCAAGCTGATCGGCTCGCCCCCGGGCTACCTCGGACACC
>CAZIWR010000274.1:0-3450 GCA_964542805.1 uncultured Acidobacteriaceae bacterium | reverse complement strand
ACGCCGCGCCCGGAATCACGGTCACCGGCATCTTCATCGCGTCCACCAGGTCGAAGTCTTCCTCGCCCGGCTTCGCGCGCGGTCCCATTCCCAGGATGCCGTTCTCGCTGTGAAAATAAATTGTTTTTCCTGCCGGAACGTAATTCGACATCAAATTGGGAATGCCGAAACCCAGATTCACGTACGCGCCGTCCGGCAATTCCTGTGCGGCGCGTTCGGCGATCTGTTCGCGCGTCAGCCGTTCTTTTGGCACGCTATCTCCCCTTGACCTGCACAATGCGATCCACAAAAATCGACGGCGTAATAATCACTTCCGGGTCCAGCGCTCCCACTTCGACGATTTCATCCACTTCCACGATGGTGGTTTCTGCAGCGGCAGCCATCAGTGGATTGAAATTCCGCGCCGCCTTGCGATAGACCAGGTTCCCGATGCGGTCTGCCTTGCACGCTTTAATGAACGCGAAATCCGCGCCCAGCGCAGTTTCCAGAATGCACCGCTTTCCGCCGATGACGCGTTCTTCTTTCCCCCGCGCCACTGCTGTTCCCACGCCGACCGTCGTGAAAAATGCGGGGATGCCGGCGGCCTGCGAGCGCAACCGTTCACAAAGCACACCCTGCGCCATCAACTCCAGCTCGATCTCCCCCGCCGCATAGCAATCCTGAAAATAGTTCGCCGTCGGCCCCGGAAACGATGCATGCACTTTTCGAATCTGCTTGTTTTTGAAGAGAATTCCCAGCTCGTTCTCGCCCGAGCCGCAATTGTTGCTGATCGCCGTGAGATTCCGCGTGCCCTTGCGCGCCAGCGCGCGGATCAAATTATTCGGAAAGCCCGCCCCGCCGAAGCCGCCAAACAGAATCGACGCGCCCTCCGGCACGTCCGCCACAATTTCGTCCACGCTGGCATAGATTTTATTTTTCATTCGCACTTTCTTTGCTGCATCGTTCAGTCAGCGATGGCCGCTCTGCTCGTCGTCAACATTCCCGCGCGGCGCAGCCACGCGCGCGTCGCGCCCCGGACATCCGCGCGCGCGGCGAGCGTGCGCAAGTCGTCCTCGTCGTCCACGTCCAGCTCAATCCGCGCGTTGCGCAGCACAAGGGCCTGGGCGCCTTTCGCCGCCGCTTCGGCCAGATGTTTGCGCAGACTGTCCGGCCCGAAGTGCGACCGGAAAAGTCCCGGCGGCGTACGCAGCAGCGCATTGGTGCCCGTGCCGTCGCGCGAGGCCACCAGCACGCACGCCGGCGCGGGTTTTGCCGCAGCCAGAACCTCTTCCACATCGGAAGCCAGCAACAGTGGAATATCAATCGGCAGCCGCAGCAGTGAATCCACTCCTCGCGCGGCACACATTTGCGACGCTCGGTCCACCGAATCGCTCTCCGACACCTGCTGCTGCTCCCGAATTACTTCCCACCCCATACTTCTCGCCCGTTCCAACGCAGTGTCACAGTTGCTGACGACAAACACTGCATCGATCCCGCGCACCGCGGCCACCGCGGCGAAAACATCTTCCATCATCGCCGCCGCCAGCGCCGTGCGCTCCTTTTGCGAAAGGACGGGCGCGAGGCGCTGCTTCGCGCAGGTTGAATCTTTGACGGGAATGAGTACGGCGCGCATGAAATTTATCCGGTCGCCCCGGCAAGCGCGCGCTGTTGCAGCACGCTCAGCACGGCGCGCGCCAATCGCTCTTTATCCGCGGACGTGCGCATGGTTGTGGCGCGCACCGCCACCTGCATCCCCAGCGCTTCAATCTTGCGCCGCTGCGCGGCGTCCTCGGTGTCAATCACCAGCGTCCCGGCAAAATCGCGATACATCCGTGCGACTCCCAGCGCGGACACCTCATTTCCCACTTGTCGCATCATCTTATCCGATGGGCCCTTCAGCGATTTGCCTCCCACGATCGGGCACACCGCAACAACGCGTTCGCGGCGCTTGCACAGCGCTTCGCGCACTCCCGGCACTGCCAGGATTGGCCCGATGCTGATCAGCGGATTGCTCGGGCATACCACGATGCCTTCCGCCGCGGCAATCGTTTCCAGTACGCCCGGTGCAGGCCGGGCTGCATCAACTCCGTCAAAAATAATTTCCTTCACAGTGAGCTCGGTGCGGTGCTTCACCAGATATTCCTGGAAATGAATCACGCCGATTTCGGTCCCGATAAGCGTTGGCACAGGCGTGTCGCTCATCGGCAGGATGCGTGCCTCGACGCCCCACGCGCGGCGGATTGCATCCGTCGCCTCCGTGAGCGTCGCGCCGGAGCGCAGCAGCGCGGTGCGGTGGATGTGCGTCGCCAAATCGCGGTCGCCGAGGTGAAACCAATCTTCTCTCTCGTAGCGCCGCAGAATTTCCAGCGCAGAAAACGTGTCGCCGCGCAGCCCCCAGCCCATCCTCGGATTCACCGCGCCGGCCAGCGTGTAAGTAACGATGTCCAGGTCCGGCGAAATGGAAAGCCCGTGCAGGACCAGGTCGTCGCCCGTGTTGACCACGATGGTCAGCGCGCGCGCGTCCATCACCCGCGTCATTCCAAGCAACAGCTTGGAAGCGCCAACTCCGCCCGCCAGTGCCACGATTTCCATTGCTTGATTTACTTCTTTCGTAGCGCGCTCCGCGTTTCGCTCCGGCCTAGCGAAACAAATCTTCCGCCGCCGGACGAATCAACTGCCGCGCGTTGTCCCGACCGGCGCGGTAGCGGTAGCCGCGCACGATCACCGCAGGAACCTGCGCGTTCTTTCCCATCGCCAGTCCCGCCGCCGACGCCAATTCGTCCGCAACTGCGAGGACCGTGGCGCGCAACACGCGGCCGTGAGCGTCGCGCCGGCCGCGCCAATCCTCCAGCACGCACAGTCCGGCCGCGCCGATGGCCGCGTTCGTCAAGCCGAGCCGCCAAGGGCGCCCGAAGGTGTCCGAGATGATGGCGGCCACGGATATTTTACGTCGCGCGCGGATGGCGCGCACCAGCCGCTGTGCCGACGCGTCCGGGTTTTGTGGCAGGCAGCTCACCCAGCCGCGCTTGGGAACGTTGGAGTGGTCCACGCCGGCATTCGCGCAGACAAATCCGTGGTGCGTTTCGCTGAGCAGCACGCGCTCGCTCATGCGCACCACACGGCGCGACTCGCGCAGCACCACTTCGATGAAGCGCGCGTCACCGCGAAGTTCTTTCGCCCATTGACGCGCCAGCGCCGACGGCGTCACGTCCCGCAAATTAATCAGCCGTCCTTCTGCCTTCGAAAGAATCTTCTGCGCGAGAACAATCACATCACCGCGTTGCAATCCCCCGGCTTCGCGCTCGCTCGCGGCAATCACCAGCCGCGCCAGGTCGTCGCCCCGCCGAATTTCCGGCAGGGTGCGAAGGCCGATGATTTGGAGGCGATGGCGGTGCGCGGCGGGCATGGTTTTCGTCAGGGCTGGAGTCCGGTGATGCGCATTCCCGCACCCGGCACTTTGTAGCGGCGGTT
>CAZIWR010000273.1:0-3471 GCA_964542805.1 uncultured Acidobacteriaceae bacterium | reverse complement strand
CCGGCGCGCTCGAGAGTGGCCGCAAAGCCGCCCAGCGCGGCCCACGCCATGAGAGCAGCGATCCACGCTGGCAATAGCCAACCGCGGCGCGCAAAGGCGAAGCCGGCAAACACAGCAGCGAGCACGGCGGCGATCCACACGCCCGGGATGACTCCATCGGCCAGGCCGAGAAGAATCCCGGCGGCGAAGGCCACGGTCAGCCACAGCGCAGGAAGTCGCATGGTGTCGTCAGCGGAACGGCCTTCGGATCGAAAAATCCGTTTAGGCCGTACGAACGAGTTTCACAAAGGTCTCGATGTGAAACGTCTGAGGAAACATATCAAAAAGGTGGATTTCTTCAATGTGAAATCCTCCGGCGAGGAAAGCTTGCAGGTCGCGAGCCAACGTGGCGGGGTCGCAGGAGACGTAATGCACGCGAGGCGGGGCGAGCCGATTGATGCACTGCACGGCTTCCGCGGGCATGCCGGCGCGCGGCGGATCGAGAACAATCAGATCGGGAGTTTCCTGCCAGTCGTTCAAAAGTATTTCGACGGGGCTGTTGGCAGTCTGCGCGGCGACGGCTGCGCCCGCGATGTTGGCTTCGAGGTCGCGGGCGGCTGCGGCATTGGATTCCACGGCGACCACACGCCGGAAATGCCGCGAAAGAGGAATCGTAAACAAGCCGACTCCCGCAAACAAATCAAGCGCGAGGCGGCCATCCATTCCGGAGACGACGGCCAGCGCCAGCTCATCCAGAAGAAAACGGTTGGCTTGGAAGAAGGAGAGATGCCCGACCTGAAAGGTTGAGTCCGCGACGCGGTAGTTCAGGTGGCCGGGGCCAAAAAGCTCGAAGCGGTCCCGCGCCATATCGTGAAGCAGAACCGTTTCCACGCCGGAAACCGCGGCGCGGAGTTTCGCCGCGAGCGTGGCCGGGGAAATGGAAAATGAATCCAGCGCGGCGTTCAGGAGCACTTTTTCATCCGCGGCGTCCACGAAGGCTTCGACCTCGCGCAATGCACCGGGCAAAGCGCCATCTGCAAGCAGCGCACGAATGGCAGAAAGCACTTCTTCCAGCCGCGGGGAAAGTACAGGGCACTGCTCGACGGGACACAGCGCCGTGGAAGCCGCCTGAAAGTAGCCAATGGCATGCCGCGCGCCCGCGGGGCGGATTTTCCATTGAGCGCGATTGCGGTAGCGCAGCGGCGGCGAGGGATGCGCGTGAATGGGGCCGTCCCAGGTGATGCGGCCGATGCGCGAAAGAGTTTCGCGCAGGATGGCGGCCTTGAAATTCATCTGCGCGTCGTAGGGGATGTGCTGGTAATGGCAGCCGCCGCATTGCGTGAAATGCGGGCAGGGCGGGGAAGCGCGATCGGGTGAGGGTGTCACCATCTGCTGCACACGGCCCCGGACGAATTTCTTTTTGCGCTCGACCTCGCGCACGCGCACGACTTCCTCGGGCAACACGTAGGGCACAAAGACAGTGTGGCCGTCCTGGTGGCCCAGGCCGTCGCCGCCGTACACGAGTTTTTCGATCTTCACTTCCATGGCACCAAGCTCTCTGCGGACGAGTGCGCCGCCCCTACGTCAAGTAAAACAAACTCAGGCGCGGCACGCCGTAAAATTCAAACAGCCGCTTCTGAATGTATTGCCGCTCAAGCTGACTTAATTGTTCGGCGGACATCTTGCGTCGATATGGAGCGAGTGCGCGGTCCATCTCGCGGCGGAAATCGAGCAAGACTGCTTCACTTGCGCTCGCCGCTACCGCAGCGGAAAGCTTTTCTTCCAGCACGGTCAGCCGGCGCTCCAAATCTTCGAGGTCGATGCGGCCGGGTGCATCGACAAGCGGCAGCAGTTCATCCATTCGCGCTGAAGTTTCGCGCAGGCGCGCGGCGAGATCGGCAGAGATGGCGGCGGACTTTTCGGCAGCCGCGGCCAGGCGCCCGCGATTGCGCAGAAGATAGGCGCGTACTTCTTCTCCCGCAAATGATGGGGATGTTTTCGCGGGGGCGCCGTCGTCCGGACCTTTGCCGGCGGACGCTTCTTTCGCTTCCGTGGCGGCGTCGAGAACGGCGTCCACACAATAGGCCAGGCTTTTCATGCTGCGGCCGGCGACGCCGCGGCGCGAACGCTGGTAACTCTCAAAGGCGCGGTCGATGCCCTTGAGCACCGCTTCGAGCGGGATGCCGGCTTTCTGCCAGGTTTCGACAATGGCCCAGTCCAACGGCGAAACCAGCAGATGCGCGCCGCGTTTCTTCCAGAAATATTCTTCGATCTCCGTGAAGTAGTTGAAGTAATTGAACTCACCGGGCATCACCAAACATTGTAGCACCCCTCGCAGAAGTTCTGCGGCAGGGCCGGGTTGCGGATTTTTCCGGAAGACTTTATCGTTCTTGGCCATGTCCAACTATGCGAAGGCCATCCGCCAATTGAAAAAGTGCGACCCTGTGTTGCGCTCGGTGATCAAGCGCGTGGGAAAGTGCCAATTACATCTTGAGTGCGAGCCCCGCCAATTCGGCGCGCTGGTGGACGCCATCATCTACCAGCAGCTTGCCTACAAAGCGGCGCAGACGATCTCGCGGCGCTTCCGGCAGCTCTTTGCGTCGCGCGATGGCGCGGGGCCGGGCCGTCTGCCTGAGCCTGATGAACTGCGGCGAACGCCGGTGCGCAAGCTGCGCAGCGCGGGACTTTCCCGGCAAAAGATTGGATACCTGCGCGACCTCGCGCGAAAAGCCAGCGACGGCACGCTGGCGCTGGGGCGCTTCGGAGGGATGCCGGATGAAGCGGTGATCGAAAATGTGACGCAAGTAAAAGGCATCGGGCAATGGACGGCGGAGATGTTTCTGATCTTTTCGCTGAAGCGCCCGGACGTGTTGCCGGTGGGCGATTTGGGATTGCAATATGGCTTCAAGGAGGCCTACGGCATGCGCGCGCTGCCGTCGGCGAGCAAGATGCAGAAGCTGGGCGAAGCGTGGCGGCCCTATCGCTCGATCGCTACGTGGTATTTGTGGAAAGTGCGCCGATTGCAATCTACGAGCGGCGGCGAGGCGTAGTTTGTGGTGAAGGAGCGGCGGGCTGCTTGGCGGCAGCAGAGTGCGGCGCATGATTGCGGTCCCAAATGATGCGCAGACCTTCCAGCGTGAGAAATTCGTCCACGTGTTCGATCAGCCGTGAGCCACGGGCAACCAGATCGGCCTGGCCGCCGGTGGCGATCACCTTGGTTTCCGGTCCGAGCGCTTCCTTCATGCGCTGAAGCAGGCCGTCCACCAGGTCCACATAGCCGTAGTAGAGCCCCGCTTGGATTGAACCTACCGTATTTGTGCCGATGATTTTTCCGGGGTCCTTGATTTCGACGCGAGGCAGGCGCGCGGCGCGGGCGAAGAGCGCCTCGGATGCAATGCCGATGCCGGGCACAATCACGCCGCCCATGTACTCGCCTTTCGGCGAAATGGCGTCGAAGGTGATGGCGGTGCCGAAGTCCACGACGATGCAGGG
>CAZIWR010000272.1:0-3474 GCA_964542805.1 uncultured Acidobacteriaceae bacterium | reverse complement strand
TTCATCCCGCGAATGGCTTTGTGCACTTCCACAGAGGCGAGGCGGTTCTTGATGATTTTGTCGGGGACGTTGCCGAAGCCGGTTTCCTCGACGGCCAAGCGCGCGAGCTGTTCACCGGCGTCGGTGGCGGCTTCAGCGCAAGCGGCCACGATAGCGTCCACCTGTTCCTGGGAAAATGCGGCGAAGATTTTCTGGGCGGCGGAGGCGCGCGCAACGAGTTCGCGGGCTTCTTGAACGGAGAGTAGATCGCGGTCGCGGAGAGTCAAAGCGTTAGCCCTTGCCCATCAAGAACGAAGAGCGATTCTTCGTCCCGATGAAAAACCTCGGGACTCAGAATGACAAATCAAAAAGCAGCTTTACTTCTTGCCGGGTAACTGGCCGCCGCCGGGGAGAATCTTGTCCACGTGCTCGTGGGGCCGGGGGATGACGTGCACGGCGACGAGCTCGCCTACGCGACGCGCAGCGGCCGCACCGGCGTCGGTGGCGGCCTTGACGGCGCCGACATCGCCGCGCACCATCACGGTGACGTAGCCGGAGCCAATATATTCCTTGCCGATGAGGACGACGTTGGCGGCCTTGACCATGGCGTCGGAGGCTTCGATGGCGCCGACCAGGCCCTTCGTCTCAATCATTCCCAGCGCTTCATAAGACATGCGGTCCTCGCTCGTGACGGCGCTACGGCCGTCGCCCACACCCTAGCGCGTATGGAGATTAAACTCCGCGCCTGCAAAGTAAGCAAAACGGAGACTAACACGCGCCTTGCGGTGAAGCAAGGCAAGCGGCGCGAATTGTGGAAAACAGGAAGAAGGAGAAATCCTTCGTCGTCCCGAGGAACCGGGACTCCTCAGGACGACATGCTTTGACGGGATGTCAGAGGCCGGGGAGGACGCCGACGCCTGCGGCAGCGACGCTGTCGCGCGTGGTGTTCTTCACCAGGTACATGGCTTCGTCCGCGAGATGGAGCAGGCCGGCCTTGTTGTTGGAGTCCGTGGGATAGGAGGCCACGCCGACGCTGGCGGTAATGTGCGCGTTCACGTTGGATTCCTTCAGCCAGATGCTCTCGCGGATCACGCGGTGCAACCTGCGGGCCACGATGTAGGCGTTGTCCTTGGAAGTCTGCGGGAGAAGGAGCACGAACTCGTCGCCGCCGTAGCGGAATGCGAAGTCGATGAGGCGACAGTGACTCTTGATCATCTGGCCGATTTCGCCGAGGAGCTTGGAGCCGGTGAGGTGGCCATGGGTGTCGTTGACATTTTTGAAGTGGTCGAGGTCGATGAAGATGAGCGAGAACTGGTAGCCGTAACGCTGGGAGCGATAGATTTCCGTGTCCATCATGAAATTGAGATGGCGTGCGTTGTAGAGGTTGGTGCAGTCGTCGGTGATGGTGAGCTCGTGAATGCGCTGGACGTGGCGGGCGTTCTCGATGGCGATGGCAGCGTAGTCGGCGAGGGCCTCGAGCAGTGCCATATCGCGAGCGCCGAAGCCTTCGGGGCCGACGCAGTTGATGAGCTCGATAACGCCGAGACAGTGATCACGGAATTTCACGGGGACGGCGACGATGGAGTGCGTCTCCATCTTGGTTTTTTCGTCCACCTTGGCAAAGAAGCGGGTGTCCTTGCTGACGTCGGCGACGATGACGGTTTCGCCGGACTTGGCCACCCAGCCGGCCAGTCCCTGGCCCATCTTGATGCGGATGTCTTTGAGGATTTCGGAGCCCGCGCCAATGGCAATTTCGAAGTAGAGTTCCTGGCGAAGCTCGTCCACCAGCAGGAGAGACCAGGTGTCCGGGCGCAGGAACTCGTCGATCTTCTCCATGATCGTGCGCAAGACCTGATCGAGTTCGAGCGTGGACGTGAGGGCCTTGCCCAACTCGTGGAGGACGGTGACCTCGCGCGTGTCAGAAGGAGGAGCCGGATTGCGGCGGCGTTCGACGCCGCTGAAGCCTGTCTCGTTTTGCACAGTTCGCCTGGCGGCAGAGCCGGACATAGTTGCCGGAGCCAAACGCCTCGCCGGCTTAGGGTGATTATATGCAACAGAACGTTTCCGGGCAACGCGAGAAGCGCGGTTCTGTTTCCTGGGCTGCATTGACAGTCCGGAAACGCGTGCCTATAGTGCCAAGGAGAAAATGAACCGCAAAACTGCGCGGTCTGAGCAACCATGGCACACGGAGCCTTTGGAGAACGGCTGAAACGCGAGCGGGAGATGCGCGGGGTGGGGCTGGAGGAGATTTCCGCCGCCACGCGGATCAGCACACGCTTCCTGGCGGCATTGGAAAACGAGCGTTGGCACGAGCTGCCTGGCGGCGTGTTCAACCGGGGTTTTATCCGCGCCGTGGCGCGCTACCTGGGTCTGGACGAAGAAGCGATGATTGCGGAGTATGCGCTGGTCACTCACGATGCGCCGAAAGTGGCGGTATGGGCGGATTCGCCGGCGCGAGCGCGCGCGCCGATGCTGGCGTGGATTCTTCTGGTTATTATGGGGGTGCTGGCCGCGGGCGGCTGGTACGCTTGGCAACACTACGCGCCCCTGTGGCATGCCTGGCGCCAACCGATTCCGCTGTCGCCCAACGTGGCGCCGACGCCGCTGCCTCCGCCGGCTGTGGCAAACCCCGCTGCCGCGTCCGAGCCCGAAGTGCTGCAATTAAAAATTGATGCGGTGAAGCCGACCCATGTGAAAGTAATCGCGGACGGCGTGGTGAAGTTTGAGGGAAAAATGCAAGTGAATCAGAGCAAGCGCTTCGAGGCCAAAGAGAAGTTCGAAGTGTCGTCGGAGAATTCCAGTGCGGTGCTGCTGGAGCTCAATGGACAGATCATGATGTTCGAGGAGCCGCCGGACGCGCCCGGGCGCATGACGCTGGACCGCGCACGGCTCAAGAAAGTGCAGGGAGGCAGCCATTAGCGCAGAATTGCTGGCGGAAATCCGCTCGGGCCGGACCACCAAAGAGAGAAAGCTAGCGGTGTGCTCGAGCGGCGCGGGCCTGACCCTCGATGAACGCGCGGAGGTGCTGTGCCTGCTCTCCGGCGATGCGGACGACAACATCGCCAATCGCGCCGGCAATTCGCTGGTGGCCATGCCGGTGGAGGCGTTCGTCACCGCCCTGGGGAAAGCCGAAGTGTCGCCGAAGCTGTTTGCGTATTGCGCGGAAAACCTGGCGGAGAAGCCAGGCGTGGCCGACGCGATGGCAACAAACAAGGCGTGCCCGGCGGCGCTGGTCGCGGTAGTAGCTCCGCGTATGACGACCTCCGCGGTGCAGGCGCTGGTAGACGACCTGGAGCGGCTGGCGGATAACCCGTCGATTGCCGAGGCGCTGGCGGCGAGCCCGTCGGTGACCGTGGAGCAACGCAAACTGCTTGAGGAACTTCATGCGGAGGGCGTGGACGAAAAGGCGCTGGCTGAGGCCGTGGAAAGCGTGGGGCTGGACGCGCACAGAAAGCAAACGATGATCCAGCGGCTGGGGAGTATGCGCGTGGTGGA
>CAZIWR010000271.1:0-3491 GCA_964542805.1 uncultured Acidobacteriaceae bacterium | reverse complement strand
GCAGGCCGAAGATCACGCCGCGCTCGACTTCCAGCGACACGCCCGCCAGCGCCCGTGCCGGCTTGCGAAACATTTCGCGGTAGGTCATTTCCAGGTCTTGCGTTTGCACGGCCAGTTCGGTGCTCATCGTTTGAATCGGACCACCTCGCTCGATTTAATCAAGGCCAGAAATTACATTAGGGAAGCCGTAATGGTCAACTGGGCAGTGCGAAGCAGTAATCGAAAAGTTTTGGTGCTGATGCGGGGTCTGCTAGTCACTATTCACTAATCACTAGCCACTTTATTCTTTTTGCGTTATCTTCCGGACGCTGTCGGCTTCCCTCGTTCGATGCTCTACAAATTGCTCAGCGCCGCCGTGTACGGAATTGACGCCTACCTGGTCCAAGTCGAGGTGGACATCGGCCCGGGCGCGCAGAGCCTGTTCAACGTCGTCGGTCTCCCCGACGTGGCCGTCAAGGAAAGCCGCGAGCGGGTGCGTGCCGCGCTGAAAAACAGCGGCTTCGATTTTCCATCGCCGCAGACCGTCACCGTGAACCTCGCGCCCGCCGACATCCGCAAAGAAGGCTCGGCCTTCGACCTGCCCATGGCGCTGGGCATTCTCGGCTGCCAGGGCACATTTTTCGGCAAGCCGCTCGACAATTTTGTTTTTCTCGGCGAGCTTTCACTCGACGGCAGCGTGCGTCCGGTGCGCGGCGCGCTGAGCGCTGCTCTGGCCGCGCGCGAAAAGGGCATCCGTTCGCTGGCCGTGCCGGAAGCCAACGCCAAGGAAGCCGCAGTGGTCGAAGGCGTGGACGTCTATGCCGTGCGCTCGCTGCCGCAGGCCGTGGACCTCATCAACGCGCCGGAGTCCGCCACGCCGGTGCGCGTGGACGCGGCGAAAATGCTCAACGAAGCCGCGCACTACTCGGTGGATATGCACGATGTCCGCGGGCAGCAATCCGCCAAGCGCGCGCTGGAAGTGGCCTGCGCCGGCGGCCACAACATTCTGCTCATCGGGCCGCCCGGGGCCGGCAAGACCATGCTCGCCAAGCGCATCCCCACTGTGCTGCCGCCGATGTCGCTTGAAGAGGCCATCGAGACCACGCGCATCCACAGCGTCGCCGGCGTGCTCGAGGATTCGCGCGGGCTGGTCGGCACGCGCCCGTACCGCTCGCCGCACCACACCATCAGCGATGCAGGACTCATCGGCGGCGGCGCCGTGCCGCGCCCGGGCGAAGTGTCGCTCGCGCACCACGGCGTGCTCTTCCTCGACGAGCTGCCTGAATTCGACCGCAACGTCCTCGAAGTCCTGCGCCAGCCGCTCGAAGAAGGCGTGGTGAATATCGCGCGCGCGGCGATTTCCGTCACGTTTCCTTCGCAGTTCATGCTCGTCGCGGCGATGAATCCCTGCCCCTGCGGTTTTTTCGGCGACTCTACGCGCGAATGCCACTGCTCGCCGCCGCAGATCCAGCGCTACGTCAGCAAAATTTCCGGGCCGCTGCTCGACCGCATCGACATCCACATCGAAGTCCCCGCGGTGAAGTACAAAGAGCTGCGCGGCGGCGAGTCCGGCGAAAACTCCGCGGTGGTGCGCGACCGCGTGATGCATGCGCGGCGTATCCAGCTTCAGCGCTACGCCGCCGAGAAAAAGATTTTCTCCAACGCGCAAATGCCGCCAAAAATGATCCGCCAGCACTGCGCGATTTCCGCCGAAGCGGAAAAGATGCTGGAGAACGCCATCACCCGCCTCGGCCTTTCCGCCCGCGCCCACGACCGCATCCTGAAAGTTTCCCGCACCATCGCCGACCTCGACGCCGCGCCGAATATTGAAACCAAGCACCTCTCCGAAGCCGTGCAGTATCGCTCCTTGGATCGCTCGTATTGGGCCTAGTCGTGGTACAGGCTTCTACTTGTCCCGAGCGAAGCCGAGGGAGCCTATCCGCCTTTCCCGCCTGCAAAGGTATAATGGTTTCGTGGTGGCTGTGGCCTTATGTCTAACCTATCACTGATAGAAAAGCGCAAGTTGGAAAAACTGCTCGAGATGAGCGGCGGATATGTACTCGATTTTTCCAATAGGACGTTTGCAGAATTCGTGCTTGACAGCACCCAACGTAATATCTTTGATGCGAAATATGAGTACGCGAGCGGTTCTAAAGCAAACCGAATGCGGGCATTTTGGGCCAAAGAGCCGAATCAAATTGTTGGCAAGTTACTGAATGATTTGCTCGATTACTTCAAGGAGCGGTCCCCGAGTGCATCCGAACTATCCGACGAATGCCGCCGCATTGCTGAACGATTGCTCCAAGATGCATCCGTTCAAGAAATCAATGCGATCGCACCGAATTCAGAGGCCATAGACTCTGAAGCGCAGGCAATGACTGTTCGAATGCCCAGCGCATTCGTTTCATACTCTTGGGACAATGAAGAGCACAAAGAATGGGTCAGGGCTCTCTGTTCACGGCTCCGGGGTGATGGTGTAGATGTCACGCTCGACCAATGGCACCTCATTCCCGGGGACCAGTTGCCAAGATTTATGGAGCGTGCTGTACGACAAAGCGATTACGTCCTCATCGTCTGCACACCCAAGTACAAGATTCGTTCAGATAACCGCACAGGCGGGGTTGGATACGAAGGCGACATTATTACTGCGGAAGCCTTGAACACGCGAAATGAACGCAAATTCATTCCAATACTTCGTACTGGCATTTGGAAAGAAGCCGCACCCTCCTGGCTTTTGGGTAAGTACTACATCGATCTGTCCCATCCGCATTCAAGTGAAATTCAGTATCAGGACCTATTGACTACCTTGCTCGGAACTAGGCAACATGCTCCACCATTGGGGACTGCTACTAAGAACAGAGATTCCGCCGCGCTGGCCCAAAGCCCGGCGATCAAATCCGAGCCGCCATCTTTTGACCCAATTCGAATTCTGGGAGTAATCGCGGACGAAGTCGGAACCCCTAGAAACGACGGGACGCAAGGAAGTGCACTATATAAAGTTCCATTTCGACTTTCCGCTACTCCCCCACGCATATGGAGCGAGATATTCGTGGACGCGTGGAACCACCCATCGAGTTACACGACGATGCACCGCCCTGGAATCGCTTCTGTATATGCTGACAAAGTCCTGCTGAATGGCACGACATTGGAAGAGGTGGAGCGCTATCATAGGCAGACATTGCAGTTGGCGTTGGCTGAAGCTAACAGAAAGTACTCGGAACTCCGTGCCGCTTCGCTTGAGCGAGAGAATCGCGAGCGTCAGAGAATTGAAGATCACAAGAAACAAGTGGAAGACGCGGCAAAACGAATAAAGTTCGATTAGGACGGGTGGCCCACCCAAACGCTGCTGGGAACGGTTCTGAGGGTGCCCCACTCTTTGCCCGTCACTAGTCCTGCCTGCCCCGCTGTGACTTGAACTCTCTCACGTGCGGTGGTACACAAACTCGAGCAGGCAGCTGAAATATCCGCCGTGCTAGCCGGATTGGATATAACGCGCACCGTACCTTGTCAGC
>CAZIWR010000270.1:0-3493 GCA_964542805.1 uncultured Acidobacteriaceae bacterium | reverse complement strand
GAGCGCTTGTCCTGCACGGCGGTGCCCGCGAAATCGTAGAAAAGGTAGCCCACCATGTCCAGCGCGGCCGCCGGCTCGAGGATGACGGTGTACCGGCCCGGCGCCAGCTCGCGCGGCGTGCGCGATGCGGCGGCTTTCTGCGACGCTCGCGCGGCCAGTGTCTCCACATCGAGCGAGCGGATATCCGCCGCACTGGCCTTGGCCCAGCCCGACGATTTTTCTTCCATCACCGTGATGGAAAACTCCGCGCGCGTCTGTTCGTAGCGGGCGGCGAGTCCCGTCGAGTTGGCCAGCAGCGAGCGCGTTGCGCCGGAAGAGTACGTCCCCGCGGCCGTCTGCTTCTCCTGGGCCGCGCGGCGGCAGATGCGCGCCACGGCACGCGCGCGGTCTTCGGGCGATGCCGCGGCCGTGGCTGCGCACCAGCGCTTCACTTTCGCGTAAGTCTGCGCGCGCGGCATGGGCAGCAAGCCCGGATATTTCGGTTGCGAGCGCGCCAGCCGCGCAGAAGCCGCCACCACGCGCCGCAGCGATTCTTCGTCGGTCTTGTTGGTGGTAGCGCGCGCCGTGCGCCCATCGAGCACGGTGCGCACGGAGATGGTCAGAAACTGCTCGGCCACGTGCTGGTGAATGGTGTTGTTGGCAAAGCGCGTCAACGCATCTGCGCCCGCGTCAATGGTCACTTCCGTCTCATCCGCGTCGCTCAGCCGCAGAATCTTGTCGGCAATCCGCCGCAACTCCGCGTAGGAAGCAAGATGCGCCTCCGCCGCCGTCGGCGCTCCCTTCACCCGTGTTCGCTTTGTTCCTTTCGTCTTCATCCTAAAATCCGCGGGTCGATTTCTGCATTCTGATTTCTAACTTTTTCTATCTGTGTTCATCTGCGTTCGCTTATCTGCGTTCATCTGCGTTTGCATTCTCACTTCGAAAACGCCGCACCCACCTTGATATTGCGGAACCGCGACGGGCTCGCTCCGTGGCCCGTGCCCATGGTCTGCATGGGCTGGCCCTTGCCGCAATTCGGCGTGCCCCACAGCGTCCAGTAGTCGCGCGAGCAGATGGCGTCGCACGAATTCCAGAATTCCGTGGTGATGCCGCTATAACTCGGATTTTTCAGCATGCGTACTTTTTTTCCGCCCTTGATTTCCCATCCGATTTCGGTGGAAAACTGGAAGTGGTAGCGCTTGTCGTCGATGGACCACGACCGGTTCGTCTCCATCAGAATCGCGTCGTCGGTATCGGCGAGCAAGTCTTCGTACTTCCACGTGCCGGGCAGCAGGCTGATATTGGTCATGCGGATCATCGGCAGGCGGTTCCAGCTTTCGCCGCGCACGGTGCCGCCGGAGCGCGCGTCGCCAATCATGGCGGCGGTATCGCGACTGGTCAGGTAGCCGGTGAAGAGGCCGGCGGTAATAATGTTCGTGCATTGCGCGGCAACGCCTTCGTCGTCGTACCCAAACGTGCCCAGCCCCGGCCCGTGTTCCAGCCGCGCATCGGCCACCACATTCACAATGTCCGCGCCGTAGCGCAACTTGCGGAGCTTGTCCGGCGTAAGAAAACTGGTTCCCGCAAAATTAGCTTCCATGCCCATCACGCGGTCCAGCTCGATGGGATGGCCCACGGATTCGTGCACCTGCAAGCCAAGTTGCGAACTTTCGAGAATGATGGTGTGCGCGCCCTCGGGACACTGCGCCGCGCTGTGCAGCGCCACGGCCTCTTCCGCCACGCGCCGCGCGTTGCCGGCAAGATCCATCGCCTCCACCAGCTCATACCCTTGCAGCGCGTGCTGTCCCCCAAAACTTGCCGGGTAGGACCGCTTCTGCAAATCATTATTCTGGAAACTGAAAGCCACGATCCCTGCGCCGGACTGCATCTTCACCTGATGAATGCGCGAGCCTGCCGACGACGCGAACAACTGCTCGATGCGGCGAAAAATCATGCCCGTCTCGGTAAGCGTGACGCCCTTCACCTTGCGCATTTCGTCGTCGGCGGCTTGCAGCAGCGCAAGCTGTCGCTCCATGGGAATTTGGAAGGGGTCTTTGATGTACGGATTCTGCCACGCGTCCACGTACGCGTCTTCGGGCACCAACCGCACAGGATGAGTTTTCGCCAGCGACGACGCTTTCGCGATGGCCACCGCCTGTGCGGCGCACGCCTGCACGCCTGCTTTCGTCAGCCGGTCCGTGGACGCAAATCCCCACGAGCCGCCGGCAATCACGCGAATGCCGATGCCGAAGGATTCGCTTTCCCCGCACGCGCCCACCTGGCCGTTTTTTGTGGTGAGTTCGCGCTGGCGGTTGTCCATCACCCGCAAATCGGCGTACGTCGCCCCGCGCGTTTTTGCTGTGTCGAGTGCCCAGGCGGCAAGATCGATCATTGGCCTTCGCGCTGCCCCTGTTCGAAGCGCTCGATGCGCTGCAAGATTTCGTTCACGATTGTGCGTACGGACTGAAGGTCCGTTTCGCTCATATGCGCCGCGAGTTCAGTGAACAATGGCTCCAGGGAGGGGTGATACTGATGAACGAGAGTGGCGATGTCGTTCTCGTAGAGCCCCACGCGGGCAAAATTTCCCTGCCGGTAGAGTGACGGAAGCGCGTGCATTTTCAGGAGGAGGAGCCCTTCCACTGTCGCGCAAGGGATATCGCGCTCGGCGAAGTGCTGTTTGGCCGCGTACTGCCGGCGGACATTTTCGAACAATGGATTTCGCGTTTGCAAAATATCGATGCGCACATCTCCAAACTTTCCGCGCGCGAAATTCTCATCCTGGCTAGTTACTTTGAGCTCGGGAAGTTTCTTCAGCGAAGCGATGTCCATGATCAGGTCAATATCTTCCGTATTTCGGCCCTCCACATACTGAAGGAGAGCGACTCCGCCGACGAGCAGGTATTCAATCCGCCTCTCCTCCAGCAACGCAAAGAGGCGTGCGACGGTCTGGAGCAAATTATCCGTGTTCACCGCTCCTCCATGCGAATTCTTGAAGTCAAAAATGACCGCGTTCCGGATTACCCGGCCGATGTGGATTTCGTCGC
The DNA here is from genome assembly GCA_964542805.1 of uncultured Acidobacteriaceae bacterium. Taxonomy (GTDB): domain Bacteria; phylum Acidobacteriota; class Terriglobia; order Acidiferrales; family UBA7541; genus JACQDE01. The sequence goes on along the minus strand of CAZIWR010000270.1, from coordinate 470 downwards.
GAATCGTACCTGATTTCATGGCTTCTATGTTCAAGTTTACAAGCCTCGCAACTGGAATGCCAGCCGCGCGCATAGCGCGAGGAAGGGCGCAGACAAAAACAGAGGGGCGACCTCCCGAGGCCTCGGGACGGGCCGCCCCCACTGACAACTGAATACTGACAACTGAATGCTCGTTACGTTCCTTCCGACCACGACGCCAAATACAATTCCTGCTCCGCGGTGAGCTTGTCCACCTGGACGCCCATGGCCTCCAGCTTGATGCGCGCGATCTCGCGGTCCAGGTGCTCGGGCACGGAATACACTTTATTTTCCAGCTGTGCGTGATTCTTCAGCATGTATTCCGCGGAAAGCGCCTGATTGGCAAAGCTCATATCCATCACCGCGGCGGGATGTCCTTCGGCGGTGGCCAGGTTGACCAGCCGCCCTTCACCGAGCAGATAAATGCGGCGGCCGTCCTTCAGCGCGTATTC
>CAZIWR010000269.1:0-3521 GCA_964542805.1 uncultured Acidobacteriaceae bacterium | reverse complement strand
GCTGTTCCAACGGCAGCGTGGCGCGCTTCCCGGAAAGAACCTCTTCGAAGTCCGCCGTAGCGTTCCCGATGCGCAGAAGCCGGAAGCGGTTCTGCAGCATCTCGCCTTCGCTCAAAATAAAAACATCCTCGCCGTTGGTGAAGAACGCGCGTTTCCTTCCCGAATTCGGATCGGTCGCGTAGCCAAAGAATTTCACCGGCAGCGTCAGCGGCGGCTCCGGCGGCGGCTCGACTTTCGACGGATCAATCTTGGGCATGGGCGGAAGGGGCGGTGGCGGCATGTACGCCGCAAAGATGCTCCTCCGCGACCCGCTGTATTCCAGCTTACGAATGCGTTCCAGCTTGTCGATGCGCAGGGATGGATTTTCGACGCTCAGCGGCTCGAACTTTTCGATTCCCCCAAACACGCCCGCCAGCTGCGGCGACTGATTCCAGTTGGACAGGGTCACTCCCACCAGCAGCACCAGCAGCGCTCCGAAAAGGTAGAGTTGAAATTTCTGCGACATTCGTCCTTGTCAGCGGAAATAGGTCCGCAGTTGCAGGTTCAGCTTGATGCTTCCTCCGGTGGAGGAGGCCAGCCCCAGGCTGTCCAGTAGGTAAAAATTGTCCGAGCGCTCCAAGCCGTTGATGAACCGCACCACGCTCACATAGTCGCCCTCCACCGTCGCGCTCACGGTGACTTCCGTCACGCCGCGCGTCTCGAGTGAACGCTCTTTGAACGCCACATTGGTAGTGCGCAGTCCCGAAGCCTTGGAAATATTGTTCAGGTCGCCGACGATCGTCGAATAGCCCGTGCCCGCTGTGAGAAATTCGTCGCGGTAAAATTTGTCCGCGTTGCGCTGCACATCCGAGAGCCCCCCGCGGATTGACGTCACGCGCCTCACGTCCGCGCCCTGGAGCCGCTCCTGTGTGCGCAGGGGAAGGAGCTGCGCCGCCGCAGCCTTCGATCCCGCGTCCGTCGAACTCCAGTTGGCATAGAGGAGAATGGCGTCGGCCGCCAATACCACCACAATCGCGGCGCGCACCCACTGCTTCCACCGTTTGCTGTTCCGGCTCATCATTCCGTAGGCTCCGCTTTGCCCTTGGCCTTTGTTTTCGCGGGCGGTGCTTCCGCTGCGGGCACCTCTGTGCCGGTATAGTACGCTACCAGTTCCAGCAGCACGCGGTCGCTTTCTTCCGGCCGCGTGGGCCGCGATTCGCTGAGGACTTGGATGCGCTCGAATTCCGTGGATTTTTCCAGCGTCTCAATCAGCTTCAGCTTCCCCTCGTCCGTTTGCGCCCCGACGTTCAGCTTCACTTCCACGCGACCGCCGGCCATGCGCGGCGAAATGCTCACCACGCGCACTCCTTCTGGAAGCAAGCGCTCCAGGTCGGTAAACATTTTCGTCCACGGGAAGCTGCGCTGTTCAATCAGGGCATTCAGAAATGCGGCGCGGTCCATGATTTTTCTGGTTTCCGGCCGCTTGAAGAACTCATCCAGATCTTTGCGCTGTTCGCGGAAATCCCGCATTTTTGTGTTCAGGTCGGCCATTTCGTTGCGCACATTGCGGTTTGCGTTCCAGTTACTGAACGCGCTCGACGAAAGTATCGCCAGCGCCACCAGCGCCGCCGCTCCGAGCAGCGTGCTGCCCAGTACGAACCGCCGGTTGTTTTCCAGCGGCGACGTCGCCAGGTTGAGCCGTACTTTCATTTCCTTCTCGCCAATCTCTCTAGTTTGATTACGCGCCGCGGTTCAACATCCATCCCACCAGCGCATCCATCTGCCTGTCCACCAGCGTTTTTGCGTCGCCGCTCAGGCGGTTTTCCACCGCCGAGGAAGCCACCAGCGCCGCTACGCTGCAATTCATTTCCGCTTCCAGTGCCTGACGGAACACCTCCGTGCGCCCGCCCAGCCCGGCGAGGCGTACCTGTTGCACGGATTCCTTCCAGTTGTCCTGGTAGTAAGCCATGGCGGGATAAATCTCTTCCAGTAGCGCCGCGGGCTCCAGTTCCTCCGCATCCACCGGCAGTTCCGTGCAGCGGTACACGCACAGCACTTCCCCGCGCGTAATGACGGAGGTCAGCGTCCGGCTGGTTACGCGTGCGAGCAGCGTAGGCCGCTCGCTGTCAAGAAGTGGCAGCGTCGCCAGCGTGGAACCAAGCACCACGCCCGGCGTCAGACCCGCCGCTTCGATAATTTCTTCGTATTGTCGCACCACTTTTCGCCGCGCGATGCTCGCCAGCACGTCCACGCCTGTGCCCCGGGCCGGCTGCATCATGTGCGACAGCACCGCTTCTTCCAGGTCAAACGGCACGCTCTTTTTCAACCGCCAGCGCAGCAGCGGCTCCGCTTCGTCGGCGCGCTTGGGAAACGTGTCGAAGTGCAGGATGAAAACGCGCACTACCTGGTCCGGCAGCAGCAGCGCGACTTCCTTGCCCCGCCCCTGCACCTTATTCAGCGCGCGCGCCAGCGCTCCGCGCACTGCATCGGCGTCCACAATATTTAGTTCCAGCGGTGAAACCGCCAGAGCCCCTTCGCGCAGTGGCTCGAGCGCGAAGCCGTCCAGCCCCAGCTTGCCGCCCGTCCACGACGCCACGGCCACGTGTCCGGCCGCAATCTCGCAGGCCATCGCCGGATGCGGCATGGCATCCAGCCAGCCCAGCAGGCCGCCCATAGTCCGCGCGCTACTCAATGAAGGTCACCTTGTTAATCTCGCGCAGCGTGGTCACTCCTGCGCGTACTTTAGCCACACCCGAGTCGCGCAGAAACGTGATGCCCTCTTCCCGCGCCGCTCGCTTGATCTCCGAAGTCGGCCGCCGGTTCACAATCATTTCGCGTATGTGGTCGGAAAGGTCCAACAATTCATGTATGGCCGTGCGCCCGCGAAAGCCGGAGCCCGCGCACTCCAGGCACCCCGCGCCCTCCGCGAATTTATTTCCTACCCATTCTTTTGCGTCCAACCCCGCTTCTTCGAGCACCGCCGCCGGATAGTTCACCCATTTCTTGCAGCTCTCGCAGATGATGCGCACCAGCCGTTGCGCCAGGATGCAGTTCAGCGCAGACACAAAGTTGTACGGCTCCACGCCCATGTTCACGAACCGCCCAATCACGTCCGTCACGTTGTTGGCGTGCACCGTGGTGAACACGAGGTGCCCGGTCAGCGCCGACTGGATGGCAATCTGCGCCGTCTCCAGGTCGCGGATCTCGCCGACCAGGATTTTGTCCGGGTCGTGCCGCAGGATGGAGCGCAGCCCCCGCTCAAACGTCAGCCCTTTTTTCTCGTTCACCGGAATCTGGGTGATGCCGCGGATCTGGTATTCTACGGGATCTTCGATGGTTACAATCTTGTCTTCGTCGGACTTAATCTCGTTGATCGCCGCGTAGAGCGTGGTGGTCTTGCCCGAGCCCGTCGGTCCGGTCACCAGGATCATCCCGTACGGCTCGCGGATATACCGCCGGAATTTGTGGATGTCAATGTCCGAGAAGCCCACCACATCCAGCGTCAAGTTGCGAAACTTCTCGCTCAGCGTTTCCTTGTCCAG
>CAZIWR010000268.1:0-3527 GCA_964542805.1 uncultured Acidobacteriaceae bacterium | reverse complement strand
ACCTGGAGCACTTCCTGGAACTTGGCGCCCAGGTTGGAGAGTTTGAGCACGGCGCCCTGCGCCTTGGCGCTGTGGAAGGAAGCGACCAGCGTGCCCAGCCCGGCGCTGTCGATGTAGGTGACGTTCGCCATGTTCATCACGATCTTTTTCTTATTCTCGGTCAGCAAGCCCTTCACTTTTTCGCGCAGCGCGTTGCTTTCCTCGCCCAGCACGATGCGGCCCTCGAGCTGCACGATGTTGATGCCTTCCACTTCCCGGCTGTTCATTTTCAGTGCCACGGTGTTTCCTCCTCGTTCTCGGTGAACCAACTCAATTCCGGATGTTGCGGTGCCCGCCCCGCGCGGCGGAAAATTCCCGCCTAGACAAAATCGGAGCAGGACATGTAATAGCCGCACGTGGTGCAGATCAGCTTGCAGCTGCGAGACGCCAGCCGCGCGGAACACACCGGGCAATACCGGGAGGGAACCTCTTCCTCCAACCGGCGCTCCGCCGGCCTGGGCTGTTCCTCGGGCGCAGGGTCGCTCATCGTACGGCCCGAAGTTTATAACACAACCCGGTCAAGCGGGAAAGCGGGGCAACCCAGTTTAGACACCGCCGGCCCTCCCGGAGTGCCCAGGGTCACACGTACGCCAGGCAGGCGCGGTCGCAGTTCACCGGGCCGTCGCCGAGCAGCGAGCAGCGGGTGACGTCGGCCGGATAGACCGAGCCGAAGTCGCCCTCGGCGTAGAGCACCACAAAGTCCGCGCGCTTCTTGCGCTCGGGACACTGCGCGTGCCGATCCACTTGGCCGGGTCCCCAGCGGTAAATGGCCGTGCCGACCGTGGTCCACAGAAGTGCCACCCAACCGAGGGCAATCCAGTTGACGAATTCGTTCATGGGCGAGGCCTTCCCGGCGCGGCGGCTGACTTCAACATAGCGCCGGAGAGGGATGAATGCAAGGCTTGTCGGGCCGGTCTGAGCAGCGGCCACTCCATCTAATTAGGATCGGCGGGGGCGGGCATGAGCAGCTCGGTCTGGCGGAGCCCGGCGCGCTCGAACTGAATGGTGGAGTGGGTGATGTGGAATTCGCGGGCGAGGGTTTCGTTGATGGATGCGAGAATTTTTTCGCTCTCGTCCATGTGCATGTCGGGGATGCGCACGTGGCAGGAAAGCGCGTTCAGGTCGGTGCCCAGGGTCCAGATGTGGATGTCGTGGACTTCGGTAACGCCGGGGACGCGCAGGATGGCGTGGGCCACGTCTTCGAGGCGCAAGTCGCGCGGCAGGCCTTCGAGCAGGATGTGGCTGCTCTCCTTCAGGATGCCGTAGCTGGACCACAGCACCAGCGCGCCGATGGCCAGGCCAAGCGCCGGGTCCACCCAGGCCACGCCGGTGAAGCGCATGGCCAGCGCGCCGGCCAGAATGGCGACGTTGGAGAGAGCGTCGCCGAAGTTGTGGATGAGGATGCTGCGCAGATTGAGGTCGCGCCGCCCGCGCACCAGCGCCAGCGTGATGCCGCCGTTGATGACCAACGCGAACGCGGCTACGCCAATCATCCATTCCGCGCTCGCCGCTACCGGCTGCCACAGCCGTTGCCAGGATTCGTACAGAATGAACAGCGCCGCGAGGGCCAGCAGCAGCGCGTTGACGAAGGCCGCCAGGATGCCCGCGCGGCGGAAGCCATACGTTTTTTCGGTGGTGGGCGGCAGCTCGGCCCAGCGCAGCGCCAGCAGCGAAAGGATCATCGGCGGCAGGTCGGTGAGGTTGTGGACAGCGTCGCTGGTCAGCGCGATGGAGCGGCCCACATAGCCGCCGGCAAACTCCGCCGCCACCAGCGTCACCGTCGCCGCCAGCGACCACGCCAGCGTACCCTTCATGCCGTGCGCGTGATCATGGGTATGGTGCTCGTGATGGTGCCCGGGCATAAAGCGATTCTAACCGCAGATCACAGCAGTGGCGAGTGGGGAGTGATCCGCGGGCGGGCGAACAGGAAGATAATTGACCGCAGACACCGCCGTCGAAAATATTGACTTCCCACGCGGCCATGCCTACTATGCCTGTTCGCCCCCCGTCTAACGCGTCAGCGGGGACCGGTGCCAGGGTTCAAATCGCCAGAGTGTCGGGACAAAGGTGAATGTCAGATAACGTCACCAAGCTCGGGTTCTGGGGCGTTCGCGGCTCCACCCCCACGGTGGACCGGGCCAACTGGCGCTACGGGGGAAATACCCCGTGCCTGGAAATCGTCACCTCCAACCGCACGCGCATCATTTTTGATTGCGGCACCGGCCTGCGCGGCCTGGGCAATCGCTGGCTGCAAACTTATCCGGACGTGCCCATGGAAGCGCACATCTTCGTGACCCATTACCACTGGGATCACATCCAGGGCATCCCGTTCTTCGCGCCGCTCTATTCCGAGAAAAATAAGTTTCACTTTTACAGTTTTCGTTCCAAGCACCTGGGCAGCGGCAGCCTGCAACGCGTGCTGGAAGCACAGATGGCCACGCCGTACTTTCCCGTGGACACCAGCGCGATGACCGCGCAGCGCGACTTCACCGAAATTGCCGGCGGCGACACCATCCAAATCAACGACTCCAAGCTCACCGCGCGCTGGCTGAACCACCCCCAGGGCTGCCTCGGCTTCAGGCTGGAAACCCCCGAGGGCACGCTGGTCTATGCCACCGACAACGAACCGGGCGTGCCGGAACTCGACAAGAGCCTGCGCGAACTCGCCTCCGGCGCGGACATCTTCATCAACGACGCGCAATACACCCCCGAACAGCTCGCTGGCCCCAAGAAAGGCTGGGGACACTCGTCTTGGCTGGAAGGCGTGCGCGTGGCCGAAGCGGCCGAGGTAAAAAACCTGCTCTTGTTCCACCACGACCCGGAATCCTCCGACAAGATGGTGGACGCCATCCTGGCGCAGGCCCGGCAGAAGGGCGGCAACGTGTGGGCCGCGGCGGAAGGCATGATCATGACCATGGGCAGCCCCGGCGCCGCGGTGGCCTTGCCCAGCTCGCGCACCGGCCAGCGCCGCCGCACGCATTTCCCGGCCATGGTCGAAGGCTACTGCGAAGACGGCGCGCCGTTCTCCGAGCAAACCATCATCCACGACCTCAGCCTGCAAGGCGCATTCCTGTACATGACGCACTGCCCGCGGTTGCAATCGGAAGTCCGCGTAAAAATGGAAGCCAACCTGGGCGACGCCGACGGCTCGGGCCTCATCTGGATGAAAGGCTACGTGGTCCGGCGCGAGGCCGGCCCGCAGCCGCACATGACCGGCGTGGGATTGGTGTTCACTTCGGAAATTGATATCGAACCGCCGGAAGAGTAAGTAGCGACGTCATTCTGGACACCCCCCACTCAGGGTCTCAGGCCGTCGAGTTCGCCCATGCGGGCAAACGCCCGGCGCACGTGCGGAATGGTAATCGAGCCGCCCACGATGAGCGCCACGTTCAGCGCGTCAATCACTTCTTCGCGCTTCCAGCCCTCCTCCGAACAGCGCACGATGTGGTAGGTGATGCAGTCGTCGCAGCGCAGCACGCAGGAAGCCA
>CAZIWR010000267.1:0-3566 GCA_964542805.1 uncultured Acidobacteriaceae bacterium | reverse complement strand
TCATTGGCTGCTTCGGCCAGGATTTCGAGGAATAGGTATTCGGGGATGTGGTGGGAGCAAGAACAGGTGACCAGGTAGCCGCCCGTGCGGAGTAGCTTCAAACTACGGAGATTGATTTCCTTATAGCCGCGACGTGCAGCAGGGACGCTGGCGCGGTTTTTGGCAAAGGCGGGAGGGTCGAGCAGGATCATGTCGAAACGACGCCCCTGTTCGTCATAGCTCTTTAGGACGTCAAAGGCATTGGCTTCTCGGAAGGCAACATTGGGGATCTGATTGAGTGCCTGATTGCGGCGACCGGCTTCGACCGCGGCGGCGGAGAGATCGATCGCTTCCACTTGTTGGCAGTGGGCGGCGATGGTCAGGGCGAATCCTCCGTTGTAGGTGAAGCAATCCAGCACGTCGCCGGAAGCATAGGATGCGGCTGCGCGGCGGTTTTCCCGCTGGTCAAGGAAGGCGCCGGTTTTTTGGCCCTTGAAAAGATCGAAGTGAAAACGTACGCCATTCTCCAGGGCGATTACTTCCGGGGGCACGTCGCCGGCCAGCAGGGATACCTTCTGGTCCAAACCCTCGAGGAGGCGCACTTTGGGATCGTTGCGCTCGACGATGCCGCGAGGGGAGAAGATCTCCTGCAGAATTTCCACGATTTCAAGTTTCCGGCGCTCGGTGGCTTGGCTGAGGGTTTGAATGACCAGCCAATCGGCGTAGCGATCCACGATGAGTGATGGAAGCTGGTCGGCTTCTCCGTAGATGAGGCGAAAGACCTGTGTGTCTTCGACAACGCGGTCGCGAAAGGCGGCGGCAGCGCGAATGCGAGCGACGAGGAAAGCGCGGTCGATGGGAACGTCCTCGCGGGTGACGAGGCGGACGGAGATTTGAGAGCTGTCGCTGTAGAAAGCGCGTCCCAGAAAACGTCCACGTTCGTCACAGACGCGGACGGCGTCGCCCGGGCTTGCCTCCGCTGCGCGGATATCGCTGCGGTAAACCCAGAGATGTCCGGAAAACAGGCGTTCAGCGCCGCGTTGAGTTATGACGACCTGCGCTTCCGCCACGGAAGTTTCCTTTGCTCTGACTTGACCAGCGGTTTGTTAAAGTAAAGATGTTGTGCACGTGGGGCACCCCGAAGCACCCTGCGGGCCCGGGAGGCCCCCAACTCAAACGATAATGGCCCTCTGATAGCACACTTTAAGAGAAGATTCCAGCGGTGAAGGAAGCGGCGCAACTGGAGACGGCTCGATTCGGACCCCATGAAACTTTCAGATTTTGATTACGCATTGCCCGCAGAGCGGATTGCCCAGCGACCGCTAGCGGACCGCGCGAGCGCACGAATGCTTTTGGTGGAGCGCGCGGACGAGGGACTGGAAGACCGAAGTTTTGCTGAGCTTCCCAAGTTCTTGCAGGGCGACGAGCTGGTGGTGGTGAATAACACGCGAGTGCTTCCGGCTCGGCTGTTCGGGAGGCGGCGGGGTACTCGCGCCGAGCAAACCAGCAAGCTCAGCAAGGAATATCTAACGGCAGAGATCGAAGTGCTGCTGACGCGACAACTAACGCAGGAGGTGTGGGAGGCGCTTGTGCGTCCGGGCCGAAAAGTGCGCGTGGGAGAGCAGGTCGTGTTTGCAAGCGGGGAGCTGGAGGCCGAAGTGATCGGGCGCGGCGAGCTGGGACTGCGGCAATTGCGGTTTGTAGCGAAGGGCGGGGTGAAGGAAGCGATCGAGCGACTGGGACACACGCCACTGCCGCCATACATCGACCGAGCAGACGACGAGACCGATCGGACGGACTACCAAACGATTTTTGCTCGCGAGAGCGGGGCCGTGGCCGCGCCGACGGCTTCGTTGCATTTCACGCCGGAAGTTGTGGCGACGATGAAAGCGCGCGGCGTGGAATTGTGCGAGATTACGCTGCATGTCGGGCTGGGCACGTTTCAGCCGATCCACGAAGAAGACGTGGAGCAGCATAAGATTCACAGCGAGGCGTACAAGATTTCCGCAGAGGCAGCGCAGCAGATCGCGCGCGCGCGCAACTCGAAGCGACCCGTACTTGCGGTGGGGACGACGGTGGTGCGTGCGCTGGAGGACGCGGCGCAAAAAGGCGAGTCCGATGGTTTTGCAGTTCGAGCGGGAAAAGCGGAGGCGGAGATTTTCATCCGTCCCGGGCACCCATTCCGGATCGTGGATCACCTGCTGACAAATTTCCACCTGCCGAAATCGAGTCTGCTGGTGCTGGTGGCGGCGTTTGCGGGGCGGGAGCGAATCTTGCGCGCCTACCAACACGCCATCGCGCAAGGCTTTCGCTTCTACAGCTACGGCGATTGCATGCTCATCCGCTGACGCGGAGAGATGTATCGGAAAAGTACAAAGGCATTTTGCTTCTGAGGCGCATCGATGAGTGCAAGTAGCCCCGGGTTCGTCTATAATCGCGGCCCTGCCGCTGTGAAGTCAGACGCGGTCGGTTCAGAAAGCGACGCATGCGCTACCTGATTCTTAGCGACATTCATGCCAACTTGACGGCTCTGGAAGTGGCGCTGGCCGCTACTAAAGGGCGCTGGGACCGTGCGGTGTGCCTGGGCGACGTGGTCGGATATGGGCCGGACCCGAACGAAGTCATCGACAAGGTGCAAAAGCTGGTGGTGGCGTGCATCCGGGGCAATCATGACAAGGCAAGCTGCGGGCTAGACAGCGCCGAGGACTTCAACCCGGTGGCCAAGCGGGCGGCCCTGTGGACGCGCGAGCAGCTGCGTCCAGAAAACCTGACGTATCTTCAAAACCTGCCCCAGGGCCCCATTGAAGTGGATGGCATCTCGCTGATGCACGGCGCTTGGCAGGACGAGGACGAGTACGTGTTTTCGCCGGCGCAGGCGCTGGATGGGCTACTGGGTGCGCCGACGGCGGTGAGTTTTTTCGGGCACACGCATTTTCAGGGTGGGTTTTCGTTTGTGGACAATACGCTGGAGGTTATTTCGCTCCGGCCGGCGCCGGGGAGCGACCATACGGCGCTGCAGATCAATCCGAAGACGCGGTACCTGCTGAACCCGGGATCCATCGGACAGCCTCGGGACGGCGATCCGCGGGCGGCGTTTGCTGTGGCGGACCTGGAGCACGGCGTGGTGGAATTCTGGCGCGTGCCGTACGACATTGAGGCAGTGCAGCTGCGCATGACCGAGGCTGGCCTGCCGGAGCCACTGGTGATGCGGCTATCGTACGGGCGATAATAGAGGTTGCAGATTAGCAGAGTTTCAGAGTTACAGAGTTCTGCGTTAGACACGCCTGCCTCGAGATTCGGCTGCCGATTCCGAATGGTTCTATGACAGAGCAAAAGCAAAGCCATGTTCCTGTGGCGTTCCTGGCGGGAATGGCCGTCGTCGGCCTGCTCGTGTTGGCGCTTTACTGGCTGACAATGCCGGGGCCGCAGGATGCTGCCGGGTCGGCGGGAAAGCACTTGACGCTGGGAAAAGCGGAAAACGAGTACGCCCAACAAATACACATCAGCGACCTGCGGTTGAGCCGCGCGGTCAACCTCATGAAGCATGAGTTCACCTACGTGAACGGCGTGCTGGCGAATGACGGCGC
>CAZIWR010000266.1:0-3568 GCA_964542805.1 uncultured Acidobacteriaceae bacterium | reverse complement strand
CGTGGAGTTCCACAGCGCCTCCCGGAGAGTTCCGTCCGTATGTTCTGCCGGAGGAGCAGCCCGCGGAGTTCAGCATTCGCGCGATCATTTTTGGCGCGCTCTTTGGAATTCTTTTCGGTGCGGTCACGGTGTACGTCGGCCTGCGCGCCGGGCTGACCGTTTCCGCCTCGATTCCAATCGCCGTGCTCTCCATCACCATCCTGCGCGCCTTCGGCAAGGCCACCATCCTCGAGAACAACATGGTGCAGACCATCGGCTCCGCCGGGGAGTCGGTGGCCGCGGGCGTGATTTTCACGCTGCCCGCGCTGATTTTTCTCGGCTTCCCGCTGGAGTACTCGCGCATTTTCCTTCTGGCGCTGATCGGCGGATGGCTCGGGGTGCTCTTCATGATCCCGCTGCGCCGCCAACTCATCGTGAAAGAGCACGGCAACCTGCTCTATCCGGAAGGCACGGCCTGCGCCGACGTGCTCGTCGCCGGCGACCGCGGCGGCTCGTTTGCCGGACGCGTGTTCTGGGGCCTGGGCCTCGGCGGCTTGTACACGTTTCTGATGGGCACGGTGCGCATGTGGCCGGCGCAGCCCGACTACCAGCCCAAATGGCTTCCCGGCGCGTCCGTGCGCGGGGCCGTCACCTCGGAATATCTCGGCGTGGGCTACGTGATTGGGCCCAAGGTGGCCGGCGTGATCTTTGCCGGCGGCGTGTTCTCCTGGCTGGTGATGATGCCGGCCATCAAGTTCTTCGGCTCGTTGATGCCCAACGTGGCCCTCTACCCCAGCACCGTGCCCATTCCCCAGATGACTCCGGACCAGCTTTGGGGCAGCTACATTCGTCCCATGGGCGCGGGGGCCGTGGCTGCCGCCGGCTTGATTACGTTAATGAAAACCATGCCCACGATTTTCGCCGCGCTGACCTCCGGCCTGAAAGATGTGCGCGCCGAGCGCGGCGGCAACGCCGTCGCGTCCAGCTCCCGCGTGGAGCGCGACATGCCCATGACCACCGTGATCGTCGGCTCGCTCGTCATCCTAGCCATGATGTGGGCGCTGCTGACGTTCAAGCCCATCCCCGGCGCGCAGACCTCGGCGCTTTCCAACCTGGTCGCCGCCGTTTTCGTGGTGATTTTCGGGTTCCTATTCGTCACCGTCTCTTCGCGCATCGTCGGCCTCATCGGGAGTTCCGCCAACCCGATTTCGGGCATGACCATCGCCACGCTGATGGCCACTTGCGCCATGTTCCTGGCGATGGGTTGGACGGGCGGCGCGTACGCAGCGCTGGCGCTGACCATCGGTGGTGTGGTGTGCATTGCCGCGGCCAATGCCGGCGCTACCTCGCAGGACCTCAAGACCGGCTTCTTGGTGGGAGCAACACCGCGGTTCCAGCAGATCGGCCTGATGATCGGCGTCACGGCCTCGGTGTTCATCATCGGCCTGACGCTCATCCTCATGAACGTCGGTCTGGCCCGCTACCAGCCGCTGCAAATCCCGCTGAACATCGCGCAAGTCCGTGCTGGACAGATGGAGGGCGTCAAGATCGAAGCCGACGCCTACGAGCACGGAGGCAAGACCTACGTCCTGGTGAATTCCATCGGTTCCCGCCAGGTGCCCGATGGCAAGTATCTCTTTGACTCGGCGACAAACCAGATTGAAATTCAGTGGGAAACGGGCATTGGCGGAGCGCAGGCCGCCGCGCCGCAGGCGCGCCTCATGGCCACCGTCATCAACGGCATTTTGACGCAACGCCTGCCCTGGCGCCTCGTGCTGCTGGGTGTGTTTCTCGTGGTCGCCGTCGAGCTGCTCGGCATTCGCTCTCTTTCCTTCGCCGTCGGCTCGTATCTTTCCATTGCCACGACGCTGGCCATTTTCACGGGCGGCGTGGCTCGCTGGCTCGTCGAGCGCGGCGCCAAGAAAGCCGGCGGCGCGCATGAGGAAAGCGAAGTCAGCCCCGGATCGCTTTACGCCAGCGGACTAATCGCCGCCGGTGGCGTGGTGGGCCTGCTGGCCATCGTCATCAATCTCCTGCAGGACAAGGAAATCACGCGGCAGCTTCCGCAGTGGCTTTCCTTCCTGCATCTTCCTCTCCGCGCCGATCTCTTCTCTCTCGGCCCGAAGTTTCTGCCGGGCCTGAGCGCGAATCCCTGGACCAGCGTGGTCATGTTCTTGCTCCTTGCCGCCACGCTGTTCTTTTTCGCTCGCAAAAAATTGGATTAGCGGGGAAGAGTGCCAGTGTTTCAAAGTGCCAGGGTATCAGAGTGAAGTGGCGAGGCGCGCATGGCCGCCGAAGCTAAGAGGATCAAATCGTTTGAGGATCTTTTTATCTTTCAGGAAGCACGCGAGCTGGCCAAGCAGGTATATGCAATTACTCGCCAGGGCTCCGCTGCGAAGGATTGGGGATTTGTGGACCAAATCCGGCGGTCCGCCGTATCCGTCCTGTCGAACATTGCCGAGGGCTTTGACCGCCAATCGAGACCTGAATTCATTCGAGCCCTCTTCATTGCCAGAGGGTCCTGTGCCGAAGTTCGTGCGCAACTCTTGGTTGCGCGCGATCAAAAGTATTTGCCAGCAAAGGATCATGAAGAAATGTCGGCGCGTTGTCGGCGGCTCAGCGCCGGAATCTACAATTTGATCCGGCATCTTCGAAAACCGGCGCCAAAAAACTGAGTCCAAACCTGAATTGAGACTCAGGCTCTATTTCGCGGTTCTTACTCTGCCACTCTGGCACCCTGCCACTCTGTCACTTTGAGACTTTTCCACTCTTTGACATTTCCACTCGCACACTCTTAGACTAGTCCCATCATGGGCATGGAGTCCCGCAGGTACGGCTCTCGCATCAGTTGGGGCGGGCCGCTGACGCCGGCAGTGAAGGCGTTGCTGATTGCCAACACGGTCGTTTTCCTGGTGCAGTCGCTGGTGCCGGAGGACGTGTACCGGCTCATGATTGCCGAATTGGGGCTGGTGCCCCGCGGCGTGACCCACGCGTTTCGCCTCTGGCAGCCCTTCACTTACCTCTTCCTCCATGGCAGCTTCGTGCACCTCTTCTTCAACATGCTCGCCTTGTGGATGTTTGCCGGCGATTTGGAGCGTGTCTGGGGACGCCGCCGCTTTCTGAACTTTTACTTCATCACCGGCGTGGGCGCCGGCGTAATCAACATCATCGTGAAGACGCTGATGGATCTGCGCGTGGACTTCAGCACTCTTCCCGCGAACGCCGTCACGCCTTCGATGGTGTCCACCATTGGCGCCTCGGGAGCCATCTACGGCGTCCTGATGGCCATGGCTGTGCTCTTCCCCGACCGGCGCGTGTACTTGCTGCTGCCGCCGGTGGAATTGCCCATGCGCGTGTTCGTTTTCATCATGGCCGCCATCTCGTTTTTCGGAACGATTGGCGCCACCGGCGACAAGGTGAGCCACATCACCCACCTCGGCGGCATGGCCGTCGCCTATTTCTACCTCCGCCGCGGCTCATTTTTCTTTGGAATGCGCAACCGCATGACCGACTGGAAACGCAAACGGATGCGCAAGAAGTTTGAAGTCTACATGCACGACCACAAGGGCGGCGAACCGCCCTCCCGCCC
>CAZIWR010000265.1:0-3607 GCA_964542805.1 uncultured Acidobacteriaceae bacterium | reverse complement strand
GCGCAATACGCCGAGCGAGTCCGCTTTCGCCTTTTGTCCGGTGTGTGGTAATTTCTTGGATTCCGTTTTTCGCTCAGGAACTTGCATGATTTCACGAATCTGGCGGGTCGCCGTTGCTGCGTTGTTCCTCAGTGCAAGTCTTTCCGCCCAGGCGCCGCCGGCGGCGAAGGCTGAGCCGGAGGAGCCGGACTTCGCATTTGTGTCGGGGAGCGCGTACACGCAAGTGAAAAAGTCGCTGCAAGTCATTCATCAGACGGCGTTCGGGACGCGGCGCGTGGCGGACCTGTTGGGAGCGAGGAATGACGACGCGTTTCTATTTTTCCAGCGCGTGGAATATGGAATCACCGACCGTTGGGAGCTCGACGTCATATTTCCGGCGGCGGGAAGCCGTACGCGGCGGAACGGTACGACGGTGTCGAGAGATTACGGGATGGCGGACGCGGTGATCGGCGCGCGTTACCGCATGCTGGACGAAGGGACGGCTCCCGTGACCGTAGCGATGGGCCCTCAAATCATTCTTCCATCGGGGAGCGCGCAGAAGGGAACTGGTTTCGGCGGCACGGGATTGGCGTGGGATGTCTCCGTCTCCAAGGACTGGGGCGGGCCCGTGTTTCTGTTCAACACGTTCAATTACCACGTGATTCCGTCGGGCGAAGACACCACGCGGGGATCGTCGAAAAAGTTTTCGCTGCATGGAACTACCTGGGCAACTGCCATTGGTTTGCGTCCGCTGGAGCGGGCCGCGAAACACGGCAGCAAACACGACCTGCACGGCTTTCTGGAAGCGGGAGGGAACTGGCAGCAGTCGGTGGACCCTGGAGTGGCGACAGGGGTGCGCGCGGGAGAACTCGCGTGGACATTTGCGCCGGGCCTGCGCTACGGGTACATTACTTCGCGGAAGACGCTCGTGGAAATTGGTGTGTCGATGCCCATCGGGCTGGGTCCGAACGGGCCAAAGCGGGGAGTGATTATCCAGTTTCAGATTGAGAAGCTGTTCGGGGAGCAGTAGAGACGCAAAGTATGGGCAAGAGTATTTTGCGGGAATGGTGAGCGCGATGAAGCGATGGCGGAAAGCAATGTTCGGTTTGGCTGGGTGCTGTGCGTTGGCGGCCTGCGCGGCGATGGCGCAGCCTGCTCGACAAGCTCAGGGCAAGCCGGCGGCGCAGCCAACGGCGGAACAGCTCATCGCAAAATATGTGCGCGCCATTGGAGGCAGGGCGGCCATCGAAAAAGTGCGTTCGCGCATGACGGTGGGCACGATGGATCCCGGCGGGGGAGCGACTCTTTCGCTGGAGCTGAGCGAAAAGGCGCCTGACAAATTCCTCTCTGTGGTGGACGTGCCGGGGCTGGGCACGGTGAAGCAGGGCTTTGATGGAACGGTTGGCTGGGACTCAACCCCCAACCAAGGCGTGCAAGAGTTGGCGGGCGCCATGCTGGCAGCGGTGCGGCGCAATGCGCAGTTCTATCGCTGGCTGCGCATGAAGGAGTTGTTCGCGAAATTGGAAGTGAGCGGCACGATCAAGGTGGGCGACCGCGAAGCCCACGTAATGGAAGCCACGCCGCCTGAAGGGTTCGCGGAAACATTCTACTTCGACACGGAATCCGGCCTGCTGCTGAAACGAGACTACAAGTTGGAGACGCCCGAAGGCGTGCTCTCTTTCGAGACGTTTTACGATGACTACCGTGATGTGGACGGCGTCAAACTGCCCTACACGTTGCGCCGCGTGGGACCGGACAACGTGCTCATCCTGAAATTCACTGAAATCAAGCAAAACGTAGAGCTGGACGACGCGAAGTTTGCCAAGCCGACGTCGCCATAGATTTGGATTGTCGCCGGTAGTTTCTTCAGTTTTTCTTCTTCCTGCTGAATGCTCGTTCTTCCTTGGGGCGAGAAAGATAATCATCCAAATAGCTCAAATAGGCGGTGATCAGGCGATAAGTCTCGTAGTAGTCGTCCATGCGAATGCTGGCGATGTTGTCGCGCGGGCTATGGAGAATTGGCAAAGTTTCCTGGGTGATCGAGTGAAACGCGATGCTGGGGATTTTTCTGGAGAGGAAGGATTCGGAATCGGTTGAGCCCACCTGCTCCACGTTGACTCCGGCCAAGGGCGCATGCAGAACGTTGGCAACGACCGCGGCGACGCGCACTAACTCTTCGTCGGAATGATTAACCCAAATCTTAGTGGGTGTAAGACCCAGGGTATCCATGTTGATCATCGCGTGAATGCGCTGCTTTTCTTCCCTGGTGAGTTTCTTGGCGTAATACTCCGAACCCACGAGGCCTTTTTCCTCTCTGCTGAAGGCGATGAACACGTAGGTGTGTTGATGCGGGCGATGGCTGAGCGTTTCAAACAGGCTCGGCAACAGCGAAGCGCCGCTCCAGTTGTCAACTACTCCGTCGCCCGCGTCAGCAAAATCAAAATGGGCGCCAACCAGAATGATCGCGTCGCCGGAACCGGGCAAGACGCAAACGAGGTTTGGCTCTTTCAGACGAGGAACTGCTTGCTCTGTGAATTTCTCGCCTGAGCAGCCGGACTCGGCGAAGAGCTGCTTCATCGTTTGCATTCGTTTTTCGTTGGAGCGGGTGAATGACTTCAGGCGAGCTTCGATGGCCGGCGGGCGAAGCAGCTCGAATGTTATTTGGGCTTTAGCTGGCAGAGCTGCCAGGCTCAGCGCAAAGACAATCAGCAACAATAGCGACGGCTTCCGCAGAGCATCCTCCGGCAAAGCGGGCCAATGGCTGGGAACTGTTCACGGCTGGCACAAGCAAGTACACAGGGAGGGTATGGCATCTGGCCCAAATCTTGCACTATTGCCTATGTTGTGTGTGAAGTCGGAGTCTATTCGGACGCAGTCGAACCGAGCGTGGAGGCAGAATCTGGAGTGTTCGCTCCCGACTATCTGACAGCTAAACAAGCACTTATGGGCACACCGGTGCGGCGGTGCAGCATCTTGCGCGGAATTGGACGCGCAGCCACGCCAGCGCGAATCTCCCCACGTAGTGCGCACTCCCGCCCGGCTGGGCCTCCAGCCAAGTGCGGCACCTGCAAGCAATTACACTCAAGGAGCCAATGGCTATGACCTCTACCAAAGAGCTTCGCGGTCCAAGACTGAACGTGGAAGAGCTGCGGCGCGCGGCGGCTGAAATGCGCACCATCGACCTTGTGGACATTTTTGCGGCAGGTTCGGGTCACCCGGGCGGCACGCTTTCCATCATGGATCTTGCGGCGGCACTCTATCTTCGCGTGTTGAACCACGACCCGTCCGACCCTAACTGGCCGGGACGCGACCGCGTGTATTGGTCGGCTGGTCACAAGGCACCGGCGCTGTATGTGGCGCTGGGTAAGGCGGGGTACTACCCGCTCGACGATACCGTGCTGTTGCGACAGCTTGGCTCGGGATTCGAAGGCCATCCCAACCGGTTGAAGGTGCCGGGCGTGGAAGTGTCCAGCGGGTCGCTGGGACAAGGGCTGGGCGCGGCCGTAGGCAACGCGCTGGCGGCGAAGCTCCTGGAAAAGCCATACCGGGTGTACTGCTTCATGGGTGACGGCGAGCAGCAGGAGGGAAGCATCTGGGAAGCGGTGATGGCCGGAGGGCACTACCAGCT
>CAZIWR010000264.1:0-3619 GCA_964542805.1 uncultured Acidobacteriaceae bacterium | reverse complement strand
GCACCGCGGTGGGTTCTGATCGTGTTTGCAGTGATGTTTGTAATGATCGGATGGCTGCTGTATTCGGACTACCAGGCCAAACAGTCCATGCAAGCCGAAATGGACAAGTCGAACCAGCGCGCTGACCTGCTGGCCAAGCAGCTGGAGCAGGCCAACGTGCGCATCGCCGAGATGAAAGGCGTGCTGGACGTGACGTCGGAGAAGATCAAACTGACGCAGGCGGAGATCGACCGCGCCAAAGGCCTGGCGCAGTCCATCCGCAAGGAACAAAAGGCGGCCGACGAACAGATCACAGCGCAGATTGGGCAAGTGAAGCAGGCGACTGAAGCGAGCGCCACCAAGCTGGGCGAGGTAAGCGGCGGACTGGCCGGCGCGAAGAGCGATATCGAAGCCACGCGCAAGGACCTGGAAGCGACCAAAGGCAAGCTGGAGCGCTCCGTGGGCGACATGGGCGTGATGAGCGGCCTGATCGCCAAGAACCATGATGAGCTCGAGGATTTGAAGCGGCGCGGCGAGCGCAACATCTTCGAATTCGACCTGCGCAAGTCGAAGACGCCGTCGCGTGTCGGGCCCATCCAGCTCACGCTGACCAAAGTGGATGTGAAGAAAAACAGGTTCACCATGGATGTGATTGCCGACGACAAGCGCATCGAAAAGAAAGACAAGACGGTGAATGAGCCCGTGCAGTTCTACGTGCGCGGGGCGCGGCCGCCCTACGAGATCGTGGTGTTCGAGGTCTCCAAGGACCGCGCAGTGGGCTACCTCTCCACGCCGAAGGAAACCGGCGCGGCAAAACAGTAGGCGCAGCGACGTCCGTTCAGGCGGCCCTGTTCCCTGCGGGGACAGGGCCGTTTCTTTTTCATTGCCACCGCGGCGCGGGCATGCCGCGCACGGCGGCGTATGATGCCCATGAGGGAAGGAGCTCAAGATTGAAAAGGAAGCGCTGGGTCGCTCTGCTGCTGGTACTTCTGTCCACGCCGGTTCGCGCGCAGAAGCCAGAATTGCAGACCGACCCGGAATTCCGTCTGCGGCGCACCGTGGACGTGGTGAGCGTGGATGTGGGCGTCACCGACGCGCGGGGGAATTATCTGCGCGACCTGAAACGGGAAAACTTCCGCGTACTGGAAGACGGCGCGGTGCGACCCGTCACCAATTTTGCTGCGAGCGAGACGCCGGCGCTGGTGCTCCTGCTGGTGGAGACGGGCCCGGCGGTATACATGATCCAGCAGCAGCATCTGGGAGCGACGCGCACGCTGCTGGAGGGTCTCGGGGCGAAGGATTGGGTCGCACTTGCGGCATACGGCCAGACGCCGCGCGTGATGCGAATCTTCACACAGCAGAAGGAAGAAGTGCTGCGCGACTTGCAAGGAATGGGGTACAGCGCGGGGGCCTCGGAGCTTTATTTTTTCAGGAGTCTTTCGACGGTGCTGGACTGGCTGGAGCCGGTGCCCGGAAGAAAATCTCTTGTGGTGCTCACGACCGGACTGGATACAGAACAGCCGCGGCGGTGGGAGGCGGTCGAAGAAAAACTGCGCGCGAGCGACGTGGTGCTCTATCCCATCGCGCTGGGCGGAGCCCTGCGAGGGTTTCGCAAAGCAAAGTATCCAGAGATGGAAGAGGGCACGCACTTGAGTTTTGCGCAAGCGGACCGGGATCTGAAGGAAATAGCACGGCTCACCGGCGGGCGCGCCTATTTTCCCAAGCGCGCGCAGGATTTTTCCGGAATCTATCGCGAGATTTCTTCGGCGGCGAGGCTGACCTACAATCTGGGATTTGTGCCGGCGGCGCGCGACGGCCAGTTTCACAAGATTGAAGTGCAGGTGGTCGATGCGAAGGGTCGCGTGATTGCCCCGGTGGAATATCCGAAGCGGGGTTACCAGGTCCACGCGCGGCAAGGGTATTTGGCGCCGGGGCCGTGAAGAAGGAAGAGCGAGGGCGTAAAGCCCCCGCTACAACGCCGACAGCAACGCGCACAGGCTGCAAGCCTGTGCTACTACTCGTATTCTTTCTGGATGTCGGCGAGGACGCGGAGGCGGGCGTCCACCAGTGCGCAGACGGTGCCTTCTTCGAATTTGCCTTCGGCATCGCGCTCGCCGCAGCGCACGCCGGTAAGAATCTCGATGCCTTCGCTGACGCTGGATACGGGCAAGATGTTGAATTGCCCTTTGGCAACCGCAGCAATCACTTCATCGCGCAGCATCAAGTCCTCGACGTTTTCGATGGGGATAATCACGCCCTGCGTTCCGGTGAGGCCTTTCATGCGGCAAATCTCAAAAAATCCTTCGATTTTCTGATTCACGCCGCCGATGGGCTGAATGTCGCCCTGCTGGTTCACTGAGCCGGTGACGGCGATCTCCTGGGTCAGCGGCAGCCCGGCGAGGGCGGAGAGCAGCGCATAAATTTCCGTGGAGCTGGCGCTATCGCCGTCGATGCCGGAGTAGGACTGCTCGAAGCAAAGACTGGCGGAGAGAGAAAGCGGCTTGTCCTGCGCGAATTTGCTGCGCAGGAAACCGGAGAGGATTTGCACGCCTTTGTCGTGGATGCGCCCGGAGAGGTTGGCTTCGCGCTCGATGTTGATGATGCCGGCCTTGCCCAGAGCGACGGAGGCGGTGATGCGCACGGGCTTGCCGAAGGAGTAGCCGCCGATTTCGTACACGCTGAGGCCGTTGAGCTGGCCGACGCGCTCGCCGGTGGTGTCGATGAGCAGGACGCCTTCCTTGATGAGTTCGCTCAACTTGGTTTCGTAGAGGTTGTGGCGCTCGATCTTGGATTCGAGAGCCTTGCGCACGTGCGCCGCGGTGACGGGAGTCTCCCCGGCTTCGCCGGCCACGTAACAGGCTTCGCGGGCGACGTCAAACAGGTCCGTGAAGCGCGCGGTGATCTTGCTGCGGCGGCCGGCCAGGCGCACGCCGTATTCGAGCATGGAGGCAACGGCAGCGCGGTCAAAAGGGCACAGCTTCTCGTCTTCGCTCAGCTTGCGGAGGTGCCCGCCGTACTGCAGGATGACCTCATCGTTCATCTTCATTTCTTCGTCGAACTCGGCGCGCACCTTGAAAATCTTTTTGAAGTCCTCTTCATAGGCATAGAGCATCTCGTACATGTCGCGGTCGCCGATGAGGATCACTTTGACGTTCATCTCCACGGGTTCGGGCTTCATCGCCGCGCTGGAAACGGCAAAGAAAAGATCGAGCGGCTGAATCTCCTGCTTGCCGTGGTTCATGGTGCGCTTGAGCGTCTTCCACACGCCGGGTTCGGTGAGCGCGTCGAGCGCGTACATGATGAGGAAGCCGCCGTCGGCGCGGAGGAGCGAGCCGGCGCGGAGGTCCATGAAGTCGGAGGTGTAGCCGCCGCGAGCGTCGTAGGAGCGCTGAATGGTGCCGAAGAGATTAGGGTACGTAGGAGTGGTCTCGAAAATGACGGGGCAGGCTTCGCCGCTGCCGTGCGCCAAAATTACGTTGACGCCGTACACGCGGAAGGGATCGCGTTCGCCTGGTGCGGGCCGGGGCGTGCCGTCCGGCGACTCGTGCTCCTCTTCGCCTTCGCGCTCCTTGAACGGATCGAGGTTGTCCAAAATGTGGTGACGGACTTCCTCGAGGTATTCGGCCATGTGCACGCCGGG
>CAZIWR010000263.1:0-3627 GCA_964542805.1 uncultured Acidobacteriaceae bacterium | reverse complement strand
AGCCCCACAAAAATTGCGCGGCCTTGTCCTTGCCCGCCAGCAGCGCCTTCAACCGTTCGCGCGTGTCCTCGATCTGCTTACCCGCCTCGATGGAGCCGAACTTGGCCTTCTGGCGCGGGCGATACTCCATCGTCTTCCAGTCGAGCGAGAGGATTTCCTTTCCGCCTTCGCCCTTCGTCTTCTTGTAGAATCCGCCGCCGGTTTTTTCACCCATCCACCCGCGCTTCAGCATCTCCTCGATCAGCGGCGGCACCACGTAGCGGTCGCGCATCTCGTCGTCCACGGCGTTCTCGTAAATGTTGCGCACCACGTGTGTGAGCACGTCCAGCCCAACAATATCCACGGTGCGGAAGGTCGCCGACTTCGGCCAGCCCACCGCCGGCCCGGTGCACGCGTCAATCTCCTCGATGGTCATGTCCAGTTCTTTCATCAGCCGCAACACGTTCAGCATGGAAAATGTGCCGATGCGGTTGGCGATGAAGTTCGGCGTATCCTTGGCGATCACCACGCCTTTGCCCAGCCGCCGGTCGCAAAATTCGCCGAGAGTTTCCAGCACCTCGGATTTTGTCTTTGGCCCGGCGACCAGTTCCACCAGCTTCATGTAGCGCGGCGGGTTGAAAAAATGCGTGCCCGCCCAGTGCTCCTGGAAATCGTTGCTGCGCCCTTCGGCGATGGTGTGGATGGGCAGGCCGCTGGTGTTGGTGGTGACGATAGTTCCTGGCTTGCGGAATTTTTCCACGCGCTCGAAGAGCGAGCGCTTGATGTCCAGCCGCTCGGCCACGGCTTCGACGATCCAGTCCACTTCGCCGCACCACGCCAGGTTGTCGTCGAAGTTGCCGGTGGTGATGCGCCGCGCGCCGTCCGCCTGGAAAAACGCCGCTGGGCGCGACTTCCGCGCCGCCTCGAGTCCTGCATTGACGATGCGGTTGCGCACCGCCGGGCTTTGCAGAGTCAGGCCTTTGGCCGCCTCGACTTTGGTCATTTCGCCGGGCACGATGTCCAGCAGAAAGCAGCGCACACCGGCATTGGCCAAATGTGCGGCAATGCGCGCGCCCATCGTTCCGGCGCCGAGGACGGCAACTTTTTCAATGCGTCGCATGATGTGGTCTCTCTTCCGTGGAGCTCCGCGGCGGCTTTTGCCGCCGCCGATGCTGCAGCAGGCGGGCGCCTGTGCAGGTTACATTTCACCGCTCACTGCGGTCAATCGAAAACACGTAGCACAGGCTAACAGCCTGTGCATTGACTTGGTACGGAGTAACCAACAGGCGAAAGGCCGGGTTTCTTCGCTGTTGGCATCCTTTCGCCGCGGTAAAGTCTCCAATAGATAGGCCCAGTGGAAACGAGGCCCGTCATGAGTGCGGTAAAAAGCTGGTTGCGCGGTCTGGCGGAAGGCTTGCGCGGTGTCACGCGCGGCGGCGGCAAGCGCGTGGGCGAAAAACACCGCCCGCGCGTCGGCCTGGCGCTGGGTGGAGGCTTTGCCCGGGGTATCGCGCACATCGGCGTGCTGAAGGCGCTCTGCGACGCCAAAATCCCCATTGACTGTATTGCCGGCACCAGCGTGGGCGCACTAATTGCCGCCGCTTACGCCACTGGTGTCCCCCTCGACAAGATGCAGCGCCGCGCAGTGGCCACGCGTTTCGCGGACTTCGGCAAGTGGCGCCTTTCGCGCATGGGCTTCGCTTCCAACGAGCGCATCGAGCGCTACCTCTATCAGATTTCGCTGTTCACGCGTTTCGAGCAGACCAAAATCCCTCTGGCCATTGCCGCCACCGACCTGGGCAGCGGGGAAGCGGTCTATTTCACCGACGGCGAAATCGGCCCGGCGCTGCGCGCCTCTTGCGCGTATCCCGGGCTGTTCTTGCCCGTCGAGCACCAGGGCCGCATTCTGGTGGACGGTTTTTTGGCCGCGCCGGTCCCGGTGGACGCGGTCAAACGCATGGGTGCCGATTTTGTGATTGCCGTGTGGCTGGAATCCGCCGGGAAAGGCGAGCAGCCCGATAACATGGTGGAAGTGATCAGCCGGTCATTCGCCATCATGCAGCGCGGTGCCGATGCCCGCTGGCGTCGAAAAGCCGACGCGGTCATTGAGCCCGACGTTTTCCATTTTGCCTGGGACGACTTCCAGCAGACGCCACAGCTCATCGCTGCCGGCGAAGCTGCCACGCGCTCCGTGATTCCCAAAATCCGCGCCGCGCTCGCTCCGCACGAGCGCCTGCCCGCCGCCCGCACCGTTTACCCATAAAATGTAGGGGCCGACCCCGCAGAGCGGGAGCGGCCCGCGGCTAATTTCTTCTAGTAACTCGTCATGAGCCGCTGATCTCCACCTTCACTGTTTTTCCATTTCCCTTGCCGCGCTTGGTCAGCCATTCACCCATGGCCGCGGCCAGGCGCTGCGGGTCCACGCGCAGGCTGGCTTCCATGGCGCCTTCGCCGGCGGGCAGCGTATCGTCGAATTCTGCCGAGCCGGTAAAGTTGCGCATGCAGAACGCATCCAGCCATTCCAGAGGACACGGCCGCCGCTCCCCATCCACGATAACTTTCACCTTCAGCTTCCGCGCGTACATGGCTGAAAGTATAGCCTACGACATTCCATTGCTTGCATTTCCTCGTTCTGAGGCCTAGTATTTTTATCAGCCGCCGCGCTAGCCTGCATAGGCGGCCTCGAGCCGCCTCGAACTTCGCGGCCTTTCCCGGTCCGGCCCCGTGACCGGGCAATCAGCCCCGGGCTCCGCAATTGGAGGAATCGTGTCTACCCCCCTCGAACGATGGGTCGAAGAACAGGCCGCGCACACGCGGCCGAAGAATGTTCATTGGTGTGACGGCTCCGATGCCGAAATTGCGAAGTTGAACGAGCTGTTGCTCCGCAATGGCACCTTCACGGCCCTCAACGAAAAAACCTATCCCAATTGCTACCTCAGCCGCTCGAATCCCAACGACGTGGCGCGCACCGAGCAGGTCACCTTCATCTGCTCCCGCAATAAAGAGGACGCCGGCCCCACCAACAATTGGATGGCCCCCGCCGATGCCAAGGCCAAAGTCGGCGCGCTTTTCAAGCGTTCCATGGAGGGCCGCACGATGTACGTAGTGCCGTACATCATGGGCCCGGCCAGCTCACCCATCAGCAAAGTCGGCGTGCAGCTTACAGACAGCCCCTACGTTGTCGCCAACATGCGCATCATGACGCGCATGGGCAAAGTGGCCACCGACCACCTCGGCAATTCAGCGGAATTCGTTCCCGGACTGCACGGTCTCGGCGACGTCAATCCCGACCGCCGCTTCATCTGCCATTTTCCCGAGGAAAAACTCATCTGGAGCTTCGGCTCCGGTTACGGCGGCAACGCGCTACTCGGCAAAAAGTGTTTTGCGCTGCGCATCGCCAGCGCCATGGCTCACGAGCAGGGCTGGATGGCCGAGCACATGCTCATTCTCGGACTCGAGGATCCGTCCGGCAAAATCACCTACGTGGCCGCCGCGTTTCCCTCCGCCTGCGGCAAGACCAATCTGGCCATGATGGTTTCCGCGCTGGAATCTTCCGGCTACAAAGTGTGGACCGTCGGCGACGACATCTCCTGGATGCAGATCGGCCCCGACGGCTATCTCCACGCCATCAATCCTGAAGCCGGCTTC
>CAZIWR010000262.1:0-3648 GCA_964542805.1 uncultured Acidobacteriaceae bacterium | reverse complement strand
CCATCTGCGTCAGCACGCGGTCGCGCGCTTCATTGGCGCGGTCCAGGTGGCGCTCCGCGGAAGAATAGCGGTTGGGTGCTCGCGCGATGCCCCCCAGGAACGCCGCTTCGGCCAGCGAGAGGTCGCGCACGTCCTTGCCGAAATACGCGCGCGCCGCTTCCCCGAATCCGCGGATGGCGAAGCTCCCACGGTTGCCCAGATACACCTGGTTGGCGTACAGCTCGAAAATCTGCTGCTTGCTGAAGCGCTGTTCGAGTTGCAGCGCCACCAGCGTCTCCGCCGCTTTTCGCTTCCACGTCCGTTCCGTGGAAAAAAAGTAGCTGCGCGCCACCTGCATGGAAATCGTGCTGGCGCCCTCCGTGCGGTCGGACCGCCGCAGGTTGGCCCACGCCGCGCCCAGCACGCGGATGGGATCGAAGCCGGGATGCTCGAAGAAGCGCTTGTCCTCCGCGGAGAGCACCGCGTCCACCAGGTGCTTGGGCAAATCGTCAAAGTGCACCATGCGCCGTTTTTCGCGCGACACGTCAAAAAGATTGGTGAGCAGCTCGGGCTCCAGCTCTGCGCTGTCCACCGCATTGCCGTTGCGCAAATTCACGATGCGCGAAATTTCGCCGCCGGAAAATTCGATGCGCAGCGCAGACCCTGCGCCGAAGTACGACCCTGCTGCAGGACGCACCTCCACGCTCGAACCCGCCAGCCGGTAGCGCCCGATGGACCCGCTGACCTCCGCATCCGTGTAGCCCGCGCGTTGCAAATACGACGCCAGGTCGCCCGGCGTAACGTTTTGCCCGGCGGCGATGCGCCGCGGGCCGGTGAATACGCGTGAAGTGTTTTCGAACGCTTGGCCCGAAAGCCGCGCGTCGATCATCCGCGAAAAATGTACGTAGTAATACGCAAAGACGGCGGCGCCGGTGAGAAGAAAAAGGAGCGCGGCCCCCAGCAGCGTGAGGCCGAATCGCGAGGACCAGAAGCCTTTCCCGATGCGTACGCGCACAGCGAGCCTACTCTAGGCCGGTTTCCGCAATGAGTCCGGCCTGCCAACTTCGATGCGGGCTGAGCTTCGAGGGTTCGTGCCGGCCACCTCGGCCTGCACCGGTTTCTTGCTGGACGGCGACACTAACTAGATGATAGGACGATCGCCCTTGTTCGGCGTGAAGTTGATTGAAAACTTGTAAACAACCAGGTCCACCACGACCGTGTATTTCAGCGAGATGCTCACCTCGCGCCCGCTGTACTCCACGCGGATGTGCTCGCGTTGGATGGGCGGAGTCGCATGGATTTCGCGATCCTTCACCACTTTCCAGATCACCTCGCGCACTTCATCCTCGTTCTTGTGCATCACCGCGGCCGTGCGCGCCTCGTTGACCATGGCGTCCTGCACCCAGTAGTTGTCCATATAGGCTGGCGCCACCTGGAATAGCCCGTACCCGATCACCACTAGGACTGCCGTCGCGAACATGGCCTTGATCTTGCCTGCGCCTCGTTGCTGATTGCTGGTCATGGAACTCTCCCTCAAAGTCATTTGCAGCGCATTTCGTCTGGAGCCGGGCAGCCGGAAGGAAAATCGTAGCACTCGCTTGGGCAGGTGTCGAGCCGTGGCATTGCGCCGCGTGACCTTTTACTAATACGCTTTCGCGAAGATAGCCTTCTCGCGAGCGGGCTTTCCACAGTACACGCACTTGCCGTCAGAGGGCGCCTGATCGAGCGGAATGCAGCGCATGGTGGCTTTGGTCTCTTCCTTGATTTTTTCCTCGCACTCTGCGCTGCCGCACCAGTGGGAAAGCGCAAAGCCTTTTTCAACGGCCCGCTTGAACTCCACGTAGTCCTCGGTCTCGACCGTGTTGGCCTTGCGGAACGCTAGCGCGCGGTCGTACAGCGCGGTGTGAATTTCCTCGAGCAGCTTGCCCACCGACGCGGCCAGGTTGTCGCGCGAAACGAACGCCTTCCCTTCCCGCCCGGGCTTGTCGCGCCGCGCCAGCACCACCGTGCCCTTGGCCACGTCCTTCGGCCCCACTTCAATCCGCAGCGGCACCCCGCGCATTTCCCAATCATTAAACTTAAAGCCGGGAGACATGCCCTCGCGCTCGTCCGTTTTCACGCGGATTCCCGCAGAAACCAGTTGCGCGCGAATTTCTTTCACCGCGCTCATTACCAGCGCTTTTTCCTCGTCAGACTTCCAGATGGGCACGATGACGGCCTGGAACGGCGCCAGCTTCGGCGGCAGAATCAACCCCTGGTCGTCGCCGTGCACCATGATGATGGCCCCGATAAACCGCGTGGAGAGTCCCCACGACGTCGTCCAGCAATGTTGCAGCTCGCCTTTGTCGTCCAGGTAGCGGATTTCGAACGCCTTCGCGAAATTCTGTCCGAGGTTATGGGACGTGCCCGACTGCAGCGCCTTCCCGTCGCCCATCATCGCTTCGATGGAATAGGTCATCTCCGCGCCCGCGAAGCGCTCCGCCTCCGACTTGCGCCCGGGGATCACCGGAATCGCCGCGTCGTTCACCGCGAAATCGGTATAGATGTCCAGCATCTGCCGTGTTTCGGCCTCGGCTTCTTCGGCCGTGGCGTGCGCCGTGTGACCTTCCTGCCAGAAAAACTCCATCGTCCGCAGGAAGAGCTTGGTGCGCATTTCCCACCGCACCACGCTGTTCCACTGATTGTACAGCAGCGGCAAATCGCGGTACGACTGAATCCACTTCGACCACATGTGCCCGATGATCGTCTCCGACGTCGGACGGATCACCAGCGGCTCGGCCAGCACTTCGCCGCCGCCGATGGTCACCACCGCCAGTTCCGGCGAAAACCCCTTTACGTGGTGTTTTTCTTTTTCGATGAAACTCTTGGGAATCAGCAGCGGGAACGCGCAATTCACGTGTCCCGTGGCCTTGAACCGCCGGTCCAGTCCCTGCGTGATGTTTTCCCACAGCGTCCAGCCGTACGGCCGGACAACCATGCACCCCTTCACTGGCGCGTAGTCCGCCAGCTCCGCGCGCAGCACCAGTTGGTTGTACCACTCCGAAAAATCTTCCGCCCGCGTCGGTAGTTTCTGCTCCGCCATTCGTCCATCCGCCTATCTTGTCATTCTGAGTCCGCCGTAGGCGGACGAAGAATCCCTCCGCCCTCGAATTCGGAAACGCTTCCTACTGAATTCTCCATTGCCACTATCTAAAACGCAAAAGCCTATCGGAGCGTCCTGGAGAAGTCAACCAACGCCCGGCCGCCTTGCTTAATGCTCCGAACCAAGAAACAGGTATACAATTGCCCCCATCATGCTGCTCAGGCAGTTCCTGTGCTCGTAAAACGTCATTTCGCGGTCTCCTGCGTCGCCTTGCTCGCCGTCGCCGCGCTGCGCGCGCAGAGCCCGTCCTCTGATGAAATCCGCCTCGACAGCCGCCCCTACAAGCCGTCCCCGGAAGTCACTCTCCGCGTGCAGGCCAATCTGGTGGACGTTCGCGTCGTCGTGCGCGACTCCAACGGCCAGCCCGTCCCCGGCTTGCAGCAGAGCGATTTCCAGCTTTTCGACAACGGCAAGCCGCAAACCATTTCCGCGTTTTCCGTCGAAACCCGCGCGCCACTCGCTTCTGCCGGCGTTGCGTCTCCCGCCGGCGGCTCCGCGCCTCCGCCTGCCAAGCCTACGCCGCCCCG
>CAZIWR010000261.1:0-3652 GCA_964542805.1 uncultured Acidobacteriaceae bacterium | reverse complement strand
TCAATCTTGGGGCTACCAGTAATTATTTCGGTCCCGGGCACCGCATCCGGCTCGACATTTCGAGCAGCAACTTTCCGCGTTTTGACCGCAATCTGAACACGGGTGGCAACAACTACGATGAAACAAAGTGGATCGTAGCGCACAACGAGATCAAGCATGATAAGCAATACACATCCTACATCCTCTTGCCAGTCATACCGTGAGCGTCGCAGCGCGAGTGAGTCGCAATCTCGTCCGCGAAACGTTTGCCCTCCTGCCTTCGTCCAAGTAGTCTAGTGACGATGCGGAATTCCTTTCTGAGAAAACTTACTCTCCTGTGCGCGCTGCTCGGCGCGGCGGGAGCGGTGCGAGCCGGCGGCGGCGCGCGGATCGAAGGCACAGTGCGCGACGCGCAGGGCGCGGCCGTCGTTGCCGCCGGTGTCACGCTGCGCAGCGCGCAGCAAGCCGTCGTGGCCACCACGCAGACCGACGCGCAAGGCCGCTTCAAGTTTGAAGACGTGGCGCGCGGGAGTTACCTGCTGGTGGTGACGGCGCCGGGCCTGGCCGAGCGGCGCGTCGCGGTGCAGGCCGGCGAAGGGGCGCTGGAAGTGACGCTCGGCGTCGGCGGCTTGCATCAGGAAGTGACGGTGACGGCGACGCCGGGGCGCATCGAGTCCACGCAGGGAGCCGCGCAATCGGTGGTGGTGATCGGTGCGGACGAACTCGAGCGGCGCGCGAAAAGCGTGGTCGCGCAGGCGGCGGAAGGCTCGCCGGGCGTGCACCTGCAGCGCACCAGTCCCACGATCTCCGGCATTTTCGTGCGGGGTCTCACCGGCAACAAGGTCAACGTGTTTGTGGACGGCGTGCGCTTCTCCAATAGCGCCGCGCGCGGCGGCATCAACACTTTTCTCGATCTCGTGGAGCCCAGCAATCTGGAAGGGGTGGAGATCCTGCGCGGGCCGAGCAGCGCGCAATTCGGCAGCGACGCGCTGGGCGGCAGCGTGCAGTTCTTGACGCGCGCGCCGGCGCTTTCCGCGGGCGCGCCGGTGCTCCATGCGCGCACCAGCACGTTCTTCAACAGCGCCGATGTCGGCTTCGGCACGAATCTCACGGTTTCCTACGCGGCCAAAAAGTTTGGCCTGGTGACCAACGTGGCCGGGCGTCGCACGAATGGGCTGCTCGTCGGACAAGGCCGCGATTCGCATGCCGCGGTGACGCGCTTCCTCGGCCTGCCTTCCACCGCGCTGGTGGACGGGCGGCTGCCCGGCACGTCGTTCACGCAGTACGGCGGAATGTTTCGCTTGAACTGGACGCCGGTAACGGGCACCAGCCTCGCGGCGAATTACATCCGCGGGCAGCTGGACGGCGGGCGGCGCTACGACCAATTGCTCGGCGGCGACGGCAACCTCATCGCCGACCTGCGCAACCTGATGAATGACCTCTTCTACGTGCGCTTCGACCGCGCGCGCGCCGGCTGGTTGGACGATCTCGTCTTCACCTATTCCTTCAACGTGCAGCGCGAAGAGCGTGTGAACCAGGGCGGCAACGGAAATCCGAACGGCGCCATTACCCACGAGCGCGAACGCATGCGCGCCCACGGCGTCAGCGGCATGGCCATGAAGCAGTGGAACGCGCGGGTTAGCTCACTGCTTGGCGCGGAATATTATTACGAGCGCATCGGCGCGCCGGCGTTTGCCTTCAACCCGGTGACCAGCGCCATCACTCTGGCCCGGCCGCGTGTTCCCCACAACGCCCAGTACAAGAGCGGCGGAATTTATCTACAGAATATTCTGGAAGTGGTGCCGCGCAAGCTGCGCCTGGTGGGCAACGTGCGTTATTCAGCGGCCAGCTATCGCGCGAGCGCCGCGGATTCACCGCTGGTCGGTGGGCTGCCGTTGTGGCCGAACGATTCGCTGCGCGCGAGCAACTGGACCGGACGCATGGGAGTGAGCTACACGCCGGTGGAAATGCTTACTCTGGCCGCCAACATCAGCCGCGGATTTCGCGCGCCGCATATGACCGACCTCGGCACGCTGGGGCTCACCGGCGCGGGCTTCGAAGTGGCCGCGCGGGACATCGCCGGGCTGGGCGGCACGGTCGGCTCCTCCGCGGACAGCACCGCAGTCACCACCGGCCGCGCGGTGTCGCAGGTGCAGCCGGAGACGAGCTGGAGCTACGAGTTCAGCGCGCGCGTGCGCAACAGCCGCTTCGAGAGCGACCTCGCGTTTTTTGTGAACGACATCCACGACAACATCACCAAGCAGTCGCTGATCCTGCCGCCGGGCGCGGTGGGGATTTCGCTCGGCGGGCAGCCCATCACTTCGCAGAATGCCAGCGGCGCGGTGTTCGTCGCCGCGTCCACCAGCCCCGTGCTGGTGCGCACGAATTTCGACAATGCGCGCATCTGGGGCGTGGAGCACGATATGGAAGTGAAGCTTGCCGCGGCGTGGTCGCTGCGCACCGTGTTCAGCTACGCCCGCGCCCGCGACACCCGCACCGGCCTCGCTCCCAACATCGAAGGCGGTACGCCCGCGCCGGACGGTTGGGTCAAACTGCGCTACGCGCCGGCCTCGGGACGCTTTTGGATCGAACCCTACATGCACGCGGCTGCGCGGCAGACCCGTCTTTCGACTCTCGACATTTCCGACCGGCGCACCGGCGCAGCACGCTCGCGCAGCAACATCGCAAACTTTTTCAGCCGCGGCGCGCGCGTGCGCGGACTCATTGGCGCCGGCCCCGACACACTTTTCGGCACCGTGGACGATGTGCTGCTGGCTACGGGCGAAACACTCACGCAGGTGCAGGACCGCGTGCTCGGCGTGGGCGTGAACTCCGCGCCGATGTGGCGGGCGATTCCGGGCTACGTTACCTTCAACGTGCGCGGCGGCTTCCGCTTGGGCGAGCGACACGACTTCACCGTGGATTTCGAAAATATCGGTGACCGCAACTACCGCGGCATCTCCTGGGGCGTGGACGCGCCCGGGCGCGGCGTCGCGCTGCGCTACGCCGCGCGCTTCTAACGGCCGCCCGAAAAAAGTCCCTTCTGAACGAATCACCCATCCATTGCATCTGAAATTGTTGTAATTTGACGGGGCGATTTCTGCGTACATGGGGCAGGCGTTGAGCGTTTTCACAATCCTTCTCGGGCTGTTGGCGTTGCTGGTGCTCGCGGGCGTGGTGTACCAGGCCGTTGGCACGGCGCGCGATGCGCGGCGCTTCCCTGCTCCCGGGCGCATGATTGACGTGGGCGGCTACCGGCTGCACATCCGCGTGACGGAGCCGGAGCACGGCATCGCGCCGGGCACGCCCACGGTGCTGCTGGAGGCGGGGATTGCCGCGTCGTCGCTGAGCTGGAGCAAAGTGATTCCGGACGTGGCTCAGTTTGCGCGCGTGGTCAGCTACGACCGCGCCGGCCTCGGCTGGAGCGACACCTCGCCGCGTCCGCGCACGCCGCCGCACATTGTCGAAGAACTCCACGCCCTGCTCGACCGCGCTGGCGTGCCGCGCCCGCTCGTTCTCGTCGGACATTCTTTTGGCGGCTACTGCGTGCGCACCTACGCGCATAAGTTTCCGGATGAAGTGGCCGGCATGGTGCTCGTGGATTCCGTGCATCCCGCCGAGTGGGAGCACATCACGCCGCACCAGCGCAGAATGCTCCGCGGCGCCGTGCTTT
>CAZIWR010000260.1:0-3664 GCA_964542805.1 uncultured Acidobacteriaceae bacterium | reverse complement strand
CATCACCGTGCGGCCGTTGATGATGACGGTGACGACGTCGCTGGCCTTCAGCGTATAGACAATCGAAGAATAGAGGTTGTAGCTGGGCACGGCGTGCGGCAGGTCCGTGCGCAGCAGGATGATGTCGGCCTTCTTGCCGGTTTCCAGCGAGCCGATTTCTTTTTCCATGTGCAAGGCGCGGGCGCCGCCGATGGTGGCCAGCTCGAGCGCCTGCTCGGCGGAGAGCGCGCGGGGATCCATGCGCGAGACTTTCTGGAGTTTTGCCGCCAGGTCCATCTCTTCCATCATGTTCAGGTCGTTATTGCTGCCGGCGGGGCCGTCGGTGCCGAGGCCGAGGCGCAAGCCGGCGCGCAGCATGTCCCCCACCGGAGCGACGCCGCTGGCCAGCATCATGTTGCTGGAAGGATTGTGCGCGCAGCCGACATCGCGCTGGACGAGCGTGGCGATGTCCGCGGCGTCCAGCCAGACGCAGTGCGCGGCGAGCACGTCCGGGCCGAGCAAGCCGATGCGGTCCAGATAGGCAACGGGCGAAGCGCCGTACTTCGCGCGGATTTCGTCGTTCTCGCGCTTCGTTTCGGAGACGTGAATCAGAATCGGCGCGCCGTAACGGCGGGCCAGTGCAGCGGCGTCCTTGAGTGATTCCTCAGAGTTGGTGAAGACAGCATGCGGCGCGACCGCGGCGCGAATCAGCGGATCACCCTGCCATTTCTTCAAAAAGTTTTCTGTGTAAGCCATCGCTTCGGCGTGCGTCTTGTTGTCGGGCGCGGGAAAATCGATCCAGCTCTCTCCGAGCACACCGCGCATGCCGGCGGCCTTGGTGGCGCGGGCGATGGCGTCTTCGAAGTAGTACATGTCCGCGTAGGTGGTGGTGCCTCCGCGAATCATCTCCAGCACGGCGAGGCGCGTGCCCCAGGTGACGAAATCCTCGGTGACGTTTTTGGCTTCCGCGGGGAAAATGTACTTCTCCAGCCACTCCTGAAGCGTGAGGTCGTCGGCCAGGCCGCGGAGCAGGGTCATAGGGGCGTGATTGTGCGTGTTAATCAGGCCGGGGAGCACAAGACGGCCGCTGGCATTGATGGAGCGCGCGCCGGTGTACTGGGCGACGATTTCCGCGGTGGGGCCGATGGCCACGATCACGCCGCCGCGTACGGCGATGGCGCCGTCTTCAATGACGCGGCGACCGGCGTCCATGGTGACGATGGTGCCGCCGGAGACCAGCAGGTCCGCGCGTTGCTTGGCGGGGGCTTTCGCCGCGGGCGGGGCTTGGGCGTTGGCAAGAAAAGCGAAAATAGAAAAAAGAAGATAGAAAATAGGCCCGCGCAATTGGTTTCGAGTTTTAAGCATAGGGTTCCTCTTTCCTGTTTTGTTCTTCCTCTTTTCTATTTTCTATTGTCTCGTTTTGATTTCATAAGAAAGACGAATCAAACGGGCGCGGGAAGAGCGACGACATCTGGTGCGTTTCGGTATTCCCTTTGAGATTGCCGAGGATCACAGGCACGTCGCCGCAGAATTCCCAGATGATCTGGCGGCAGGCGCCGCAAGGCGGAGTGAGCTGTTCGGTGTCGGTGACCACAGCGATGGCGTCGAAGCCGCGCTCGCCTTCGGAAATGGCCTTGAAGATAGCGACGCGCTCGGCGCAGACGGTGAGGCCGTAAGTGGAATTTTCCACGTTGCAGCCGGTGTAGATTTGCCCGGACTTCGCGCGCAGTGCCGCGCCGACACGAAAGTTGGAGTACGGCGCGTGGGCGTTTTCGCGGGCGGCGCGCGCGGCAGCGAGCAATGAATTCGAGTCGCTCATTTCACATCCTCGGCAATGCGGGGGAGGACGGCGCGGAGGAGCGCGACGAATTGTGACTTCACGCGTTCGCCGGTTTCCAGCACCTCGACGTGATTGATGGGCTGGTCGCTGACGCCGGCGGCCATGTTCGTCACGCAGGAAATCCCCAACACTTTGATGCCCATGTGGCGCGCGGTGATCACTTCGGGCACAGTGGACATTCCGGCCAGATCGCAGCCGATCGAGCGCATGTAGCGAATCTCCGCGGCGGTTTCGTAGCTGGGCCCGGTGAGCGCGGCGTACACACCTTCGTAGATGTCCACGCCGAGGCGCTTCCCTTCTGCGAGCGCTGCGTCGGCGTAGGGCTTCCAATAGGCGGTAGTCATGTCGTGGAAGCGCAGGCCGAAGCGCTCATCGTTGGGGCCGATGAGCGGGTTGGTGCCCTGCAAATTGATGTGGTCGCGGATGACCACGAGGCAGCCCTGCTTGTAGCCGGTGTTGATGCCGCCGGCGGCGTTGGTGAGGATGACCGCGCGAATGCCCATACGCGAGAAGACGCGCATGGGGAAAATCACGTCCTGCATCGAATAGCCTTCGTAAAAATGCACGCGGCCCTGCATGCCGGCGACAGCCACGTCGCCCACTTTGCCGATAACCAGTTTTCCGGCGTGGCCGATGGCTGTCGAGACGGGAAAATGCGGGATTTTTTTGTAGTCGATGCGTGTGGCGGAAGTGAAGTCGTCGGCGAAGGCGCCGAGGCCGGAGCCGAGCACGAGGCCGATGCGCGGGCAAAGTTTGGTTTTCGAGAGGATGTACTTTGCAGCGCGTTCGGCACGGGCAAATTCGCTGCTGCCAGATGTGCGTTTGGCGGCCATGGCTACATGAGGATGCCGACGATGGAGGCGGACATGAGGTTAGCCATGGTGCCGGCGAGCATGGCGCGAATGCCGAGTTTGGCCAATTCGTCGCGCTTGTTGGGAGCGAGCGCGCCAATGCCGCCAATCTGGATGCCGATGGAGCTGAAGTTGGCGAAGCCGCAAAGCGCGAAGGTGGCGATGGTGAAAGAGCGGTCGCTGAGCGTAGCCTTCATCGGGCCGAGCTGCGAGAAGGCGACCAGTTCGTTGAGCGCCATGCGCGTGCCCAGCAGGTTGCCGATCTGCGTGCAGTCCTTCCACGGCACGCCGATGACCCAGGCCACCGGCGCGAATACGAAGCCAAACATCTGTTGGAGACTCTCAGGAAAAAACGTCACGCCGTAGGCCGCGAGGAAATTGTGCACGCCGCCGAGGATGCCGTTGGTGAGGTAGATGAGTGCGATGAAGGCGATGAGCATGGCGCCGACGTTGATGGCGAGGGAAAGTCCGTCGGAGGTGCCGCGCGCGATGGCGCCGAGAAAGTTTTCCTTCTTTTCTTCCTCGGAACGGTGCAGCTCGACGCGGCCGGCGGTTTCGGGCTGCTCGGTTTCGGGCACGAGCATTTTAGCGATGAGCAGCGTACCGGGCGCGGTCATGATGACGGCGGTGAGGATATGCTTGGGCTCGACGCCGAAAGCAATGTAAGCGCCCATGATGCCGCCGGAGACGTGGGCCATGCCGCTGGTCATGATAGTCATCAGCTCGGAGCGGGTGACGCGCGGGAGATAGGGGCGGATGGTGAGCGGCGCCTCCGTCTGGCCCATGAAGATGCTGGCGGCGACGTTGAGCGATTCCGCGCCGCTGGCACCCATCACCGCGGTCATGGCGCGCGCGGCCCACTTGATGATGAACTGCATCACGCCGATGTGATAGAGGATGGCGAAAAACGCGGCGATGAAAATAATCGTCGGCAAGACCTGAAAGGCAAAAGAAAAACCCATCGGCGAATCCTTCATGCCCAGCTGGCCGATGA
>CAZIWR010000259.1:0-3687 GCA_964542805.1 uncultured Acidobacteriaceae bacterium | reverse complement strand
CACCACCTTCGTCGTGGACAAGAAAGGCGCGATCCAGTACATCGAGGAAGGCAACGGCGCGGTGGATCCGACGGGAGCCATCACGCTGTGCACCGATCTCAAGAAGAAGGACGCACCCAAGTAATACCCCGGGAACGAAACTCGCCCGGTTCCGCGAGCGCGGGACCGGGCGAATGTGTGTTTGGGCGCGAATGCGTTTAGAGTTTTGCGGCTGCACTAATGACGGACGCCAGCACGAACACCGCGAACGAACTCATCCCCATGCTCGATCTCCGCGCACGGTACGGGGCCTGGCGCGCAGCGGGCGCGGCATCGGGCACCGAGTCGCGGGTCGCGCCCATGCGCGAAGAGTCCGGCGGATGAGCGGCGCCAAACAAATTCTTTTTACAATCCTGCGCACGGTCATCGGCATTGCGCTGGTGGTGTACCTGTGGCGGTCGGGCGCCATCCGATGGACAGCAATGGCCGGGCTGGCCACGCAGTGGAAGATTGCGCTGTCGGTGATCGCCTTGCTTCTGCTGGACGCCGTGGTCACCGCGTGGCGGCTGCGCGTATTGCTCGACCCGCGCGGCTTTCACCTGCCGCTGTATTCGGCCTTCCGCCTGACGATGATCGGAGTGTTTTTCAACTCCTACCTCCCCGGCTCCACGGGGGGCGACCTGGTGAGAATTTACTATGCGACGGAGGGCAACTCCGGCCGCAAAACGGAGGTGGGCACCATCGTCATGCTCGACCGCGCCACGGGCATGTTCGCGATGATGCTTTTGCCCCTGCTGCTGCTGCCGTTCTTTCCGGAGCTGCTGGAGAAATCAGCGGGACTGCGAGCGGTGCTGTGGGTGGTGGCCGGAATTGCCGCGGCCACTTTGGTGGGCACGCTGCTGTGCTTTTCCGAGCGCGTCCGGCAAAGTGCTCCGGTGGAGTGGGCCATTCGCCGCCTGCCGCTGGGCCGCTACATCGGCATCGTCTACGACACGCTGCACGCCTATCGCGAACATCCCGCGCCGCTGTTCTTGGCGGTGGGAATTTCGCTCGTGGCGCACATGCTGGCCATGAGCGTGGCCATGCTCGCGTCGCTGGCCACTCATCCCGGCGAGTTTGCGTGGAAGATGTGCGTGGTAATCCCCATCGGATTCGCGGCCAATGCTCTGCCGGTGACCCCTGGGGGCCTCGGGGTTGGCGAGGCGGCATTCAGCAAGCTGTTCGCGCTGGCCGGCCTGACTAGCGGAGCGGAAGCCCTTCTCGGCTGGAGAGTGCTCACCCTCCTGATCAGCCCGCTCGGGCTAGTGTATTACTTGCAAGGGCGCAAGCGCTTCGTGCACGATACAGGGGAGAATGAAGACCCTGCCAGCAAATTGCAGGAGCGCTAATTCAACATCGCCGCTTCCGGTCTGCGATGGAAGAAAGTCCGCCTGCACGTAATTCCTCCCTCCCAAAAGAGAACGCTGCTAACTTTGTGTAATTCCTGTGCCTCCCGTAATTCGTTGTAGTTAAAGTTGTTATGGCGTTTTCGTCCCCGCTGGCTAAATGGCCCGTGAAGTGCCCGTGTTCACTCGGGGGCATCTCACATGGGCCAATCGTCCCAGTTGAGTTGCAGCGAAGTCCGCAAGCAGCTACCGAGCTTTTTGAACGAAGCGGTGGATGTGCACACCGCTCAGCGAATGCACTGGCATTTCGGCCACTGCAAGGACTGTCGCATGATCCTGCGGTCCGCCATGGAAACGTTCCGCCAGTTCTTCCCAGAGAAGCGCACAGCAAGCCCCCTGTACAAGTCTCACGCCGCCTGAAAACTTCTCAGCAATGCTGCATTCGCGGGGATCCAGAAACACCTGCCTGAACATCCATCATTCGTTATATGAAAGGTCGAGAGCGGTCCGGCGGAGAGTCGAGGGGAAGATTCACGACCGGCATCTGCGAAGGCGCAGGCCCGGCCAATTCGGGGAGTTCGCCAGAGGGATCATCGGGAGCGTTCCGTCGCTGGTAGGACAGAAAGACGAAGCCGCCGATGAGAAGAAATACCGGTGCGACGAGCGCGGCGATGCCCAGGTTGAGGGCCTTGCGCGCTTCGGCCTGCTGCGCCGCGGCGGCGTTGGTGCACATGGCGCACTGCGCGGACGCCGCCGGAGCCAGCGCCAAAACGAGCGCCGCGAGAAGAAGCCCGGCTGCCAATCGTAATTTCATTGTACTCCTTGCAAAATCACTTCGGCTGCACGACGCCCTGCGGAGCTTCGTGGGAGTCGCGCAGGCGGATTCCATCCGGGAAAATCAGCGTCATCATGCCGATGCAAAAGAGCGCGGCCGGGATCAGCGTCCACACCAGGCTGGTTTTCTCAAAGCGCAGGTGCATGAAGTACGACATGATCAACCCGGCCTTCACCACTGACAAGCCAATCAGTAAAAGAAGCATGGTGACCGCCGGCAGGTGCTTGTAAGCAAGAAACACCTCGACACCGGTAATCATCACCAGCCAAATCCACACCCACGCAAAGAGTTTCGTGGTGGGGCCGTGTGCGTGCGCATCAGTGGAATGAGAGCTCATTTCGTTTCGTCCGCTCCTTCAACGTGGTGCCCTTGCTGTTAGTACTTCACCGACATCAGATAGATCATCGGGAACACGAACATCCACACCAGGTCCACAAAGTGCCAGTAGAGTCCGCTGACTTCGACGTCTTCGGCGGAAAACTTGCCGCGGCCGAAACCCGTCGCCACGATGCCCAGGTAGATGACGCCGATGGCCACGTGCGTCATGTGTAAGCCGGTGATGCCGAAAAACGTGGCGCCGAAAAGCGGCGAGCCGCCATACTTATTGGAGAACGGCGTGAGGCCGTCATGGATCAGGTGCATCCATTCGGCGGCGTGCAGGCCGCAGAAGATCGCGCCGCCCAGCATGGTCGCCAGCATCCATTTCACGGTGGAGGCGCGGTTGCCACGATGCGCCGCCGCCACGCCCATCACCATCGTCAAACTGCTTCCCAGCAGCACGATCGTCATGATCGTCGTAAAGACGATGGCATTGAAGATGGGAAACGGCTTCGGCCAATTGGGATTTGTCAGCCGGCAGTAGCTGTAGGTGAGCAGCAGCGCGGCGAAGGTCAGCGTGTCCGACACAATGAATAGCCACATCCCCAATTTCTTGGAGCCGATGGCGTAGGGATGCGCTCCGCCCGTCCAGGAGGACTCACGCAAGACGTCGGCGTGGGAATCAGTCACTTGTCACCGTCCGATGTTCAGAAGTAAGAGCAAAAAAACCCAAAGCCCGTCGAGAAAGTGCCAGTAAATCGCCACGCCTTCCGCGGCAATTGCGCGCCGCCGCCACACCGGCCGCCCCGCGCGAATGGCCACGTACAGCAGCGCGAACAGTCCGATCAGCAGGTGCGCGCCATGCGAAGCGGTGAGCAGGTAGAAAAAGCTGCTGCTCGGATTGGTGGCCAGGAAAAGTCCCTGGTCGGCAAGCACGCGCCAAGCCACAATTTGTCCGCCGAGAAACAGCGTCCCCAGCGCGGTGGTAATGGCCCACCAGTTGCGGAACTCGGTGACGCCGGCCTGCGCCAGCTTGCGCCGCGCGACTTCCACCGTGATGCTCGAAGCCACCAGCACGGCCGTATTCAGCCAGAGAATCCGCGGCATTTCGATCGGCTGCCAGTCGCTGCCGGTCCCTTTGCGCACGATGTACGAGCTGGCCAGAGCCAT
>CAZIWR010000258.1:0-3718 GCA_964542805.1 uncultured Acidobacteriaceae bacterium | reverse complement strand
CCCACCATCACGTCCAAGCGCGTTTGCCGGTACTGCCGCGGCCCCACCCGTTTTTCCACCACCGCCGACTGCAAATAAAAATGCTGCCACGGCGCAATCGTGGAACCGATCAGTCCTGCAAGAATCACCAAATACGCCGTGGTCAGCGGCACTGGCGAAACCCACTGCTTGAATCCCGGTGCGTACTGCAGTACGGGTGTGGGCAGCAGGTTCAACGCGGCAATCAGCCAGTGCGGCTTGGCGAAGACCGCGGAGACCACGTACGCAAAATACACCAGGCAGAAAAACATGAAGATTTTTTCCAGCCAGCGCGAGGAGCCTTGCAGCACCAGCATCCACACCAGAAACGCCGCGATGGGCACGGAAATGTACTTGCTCACGCCGAACAACTGCATTGCCGTGGCCACCCCGGCGAACTCCGCCAGCACGTTTCCCTGGTTCACGATGAGCACCGCGAGCATCACGAAAAACGTCACGCGAAACCCGAACTCCTCGCGGATCAAGTCGGAAAGTCCTTTGCCCGTCACCGCTCCCATTCGTGCGCACATTTCTTCGGTAACGAACAGCGCGAACCCCATTGGCACCAGCGCCCACAGCACGCTGTACCCGAATTTCGCCCCCGCCAGCGAGTAGGTGTAAATCCCGCCGGCCTCATTGTTCACGTTCGATACGATCACTCCCGGCCCGATGACTGCCAGCAGCAGAATGAAGCGCTTTCGCAGCCGCCGCGCGCGCTGCGCCGGGCTGCTGCGCATCAGCCACTCCCCGAAGCGCCCGAGTTTTTGCCGAAGAGGCGTCATGCCTGCCGCAATCTGCTCACCACGTCGTCCACGGTGATGGCTCCGATGGGCCGCTTCTGCTCATCCACAACCGCCAGGCTACGCAGGTTGTATTTGTCGAACAGCTCCAGCACTTCCACGTCTTCCATCCCGGGCTTTACCGACAGCAGCAGCTCAGACCGCAACTCGCTCATCTTCTGCCCCGAGGTCGCCAGCACCAGCCGCCCCACCGACACCACGCCGGAGAACGACGCCTGCTTGTCGATCAGAAAGACCGAGTCCGTGTGCTCGGGGTCCACATCCAGCGAGCGCATCCAGTCCACCACTTCCTCCACCGACGCGTCTTCTCCCACAAACACGAACTCCGTGTTCATCAATCCCCCCGCCGTATTTTCCTCGAAGCGCAACAACTCGCGCACCTCTTGCGCTTCGGCCCGCGGCATCTCCGCCAGCACATCCCGCGAGGTTTCCGGCGTCAAGTCCGCGAGCAGGTCGGCGGCCTCGTCGGGAGCCATTTCTTCGATAATGTCCGCCGCTTTTTCCGGGTCCAGGTTTTCCACCAGTTGCGCCTGCAGCCGCGCATCGAGTTCGGCCAGCGCCTCCGCGGCGGTCTCCTCGTCCACCGAGCTGATGATCGCCTCGCGCTCCGCCGGCGAGAGGTCTTCCATGATGTCGGCCAGGTCGGCCGGGTGCAGTTTTTCGAGCTTCTGGCTGGTCATGCGCAGCTTCACGCGCCGCATGGGGTCCGGCTCGATCAGGTTGACGAACTCCCACTTGATCGTTTTCGTCGGCAGGTTTTTCTGGATGCGCCGGATCGCGCCCGGGGACACCATGCCCTCCAGCAGCCGTCGCACCGCGCCGGGCAGGCCCACGTCCACGTGCGTCACGCGCATTTCCATCGTGCCGTTGATGCGCTCTTCGATCAGGTCAATATCGTTCACCCGCACCACTTTCCGCCCGTTCGTATCGATGATCTGCTGGTCCAGCAGGTCCTTGCGCACCGCCAGCCACGCCTCGTTCGGCTCGTACGGCAGCAGCACGCGCTCGTCCACGTTCAACTTGATCGTGCCCGGCGCCA
Organism: uncultured Acidobacteriaceae bacterium; assembly: GCA_964542805.1. Classification (GTDB taxonomy): domain Bacteria; phylum Acidobacteriota; class Terriglobia; order Acidiferrales; family UBA7541; genus JACQDE01. Next base: position 1,861 of record CAZIWR010000258.1, on the reverse strand, counting down.
CGAAGCTCACCTGGTCAAACCGCGCCACCAGCGGCCGGAACTTCCCCCGTCCCAGCAGGATGCGCGCTACGCGGTTCGGCTGCTCGGCGGGCTCGATGAACAGCTCCTTCACCCGCCCAACGAAATTCCCGTTGCTGTCGTATGTTTCTGCACCCAGCACTTCCGTGGCATGCAACATAACCAACTCCTTCTTGCACTGAGCCGCTGTTTGGCGAATGTGGCTTCCGCTGTCCAAACAAAGAAATGCCCGCGGACGACTTTGCCAGCCGGCCGCGGGCAGACTACCCTCAGACTTGTTCCTAGGCCCGGCCGGTTCCTGCCTCCTGCCCGCACGCTTGCCCGCACTGCCGGAACGCACACCCGTAGCTCCAGGAAGGCCCGGGGGGTTCCAGCGACTCAGACAACGAATTGGACAGATGCGCCATTTCGACGCTCGCAAACTCCTTCACAGCACCTGTAGCGCCGGGCTTTAGCCCGGCACGAATTTTTCCTGTTCACTAGTTAAAGTCTGTTGCAGCCTTTGTCAAGGAAAGAGTGAGGGTCTTAGCAACTTTTTTTCGTCCCAAACAACATGTCCCCTGCCCGCACCCCTCGCCGCCGGCACTCCGCGAAGTGCAACGCGGCATAGCTTCGGGTGATGTAGTCCGCCGGACGGTACCCCAGCCGCCGGGCCATGCGGTCAATCGCCCGCCGCGACCCTTCCAGCTCCAGAAACACCCCCGCCGGCGTCTCATCGAACTCCACATGGACCCCGCCCGCCCCGGGCACGCGGTAGCTCGTGCGGAATTTTTCATAGCGAAAGCTCGGACGCATCCCCGCCGGCCCCGCCACCGCCCAAATCGCCCGCGCATCGCATACCATGTACTCCGTCTCCTCCCGCACCTTGTACTTCGCGCGCGTGTAGGACAGGCTTACAGCCTGTGCCTTACGACTGTCTCGATCGATCTTCACCGGCCCCTTAAACGTCAGCACATACCTCGGCGCACTTGTTGTCATCCTGAGCGAAGCGAAGGATCTTCTGATTACTCTCGCCTCTTGCTTACTGCGCGGCGACCGCGGCCCGCCTATGAGCGCCGTTTCCTCGCGCAGCCTCATCAACCTCCCTTGCTTGCGCATCGTCCCCTGCGGCGTATCAAACAACGTGTTCATCTCATGCACCCGCCGCACCACGCGCCCGCCCATCCGACGCAGCAACCTCCGCATCGCAGCGGCATCCTCCACCCGCAGCTTCACCTCGATCTCTTGTTTGACGCCTCGCTTCATCTACTGTCTCTTCCGCATTCACTCTTCTTTTCTGCCGGTGCCGTGCCGGCGAATCACAAATCACTCTATCGTTTCCGCTGGTACCTTGCCAGTAAATCACAAATCACCCATTGCCGGCTCAGCGTTCCTCTGCGTACTCTGCGCCTCTGCGTTGGATTTGTTGCCTGCTTGCTCGCCCCGTCTTGACTCGGCCCACATGGCAGGTCCTAAATCACTCAATCACCAATCACTCAATCACAAATTATTCCTCGTTCCTCCTTCCTCCCTTCCTCATTCCTCCGTCCTGCGGTATAACGCTTGCGGACGATCCCCGACGATGAGCGAGCCGACCACGCCGCTGATGCGGCAATATCACGCCATCAAGAAGCAGCACCCGCAGACCCTGGTGCTCTTCCGCCTGGGGGATTTCTACGAGCTTTTCTACGAAGACGCCATTGTCGCCTCCCGCGAGCTGCAAATCACGCTGACTTCGCGCAATCGCGAGCGCGGCCAGCGCGTGCCCATGTGCGGCGTGCCCTATCACGCCGCGGAGACGTACATCGCGCGCCTCATCCGCGCCGGCTACAAAGTCGCCATCTGCGATCAGATGGAGGAAGCC
>CAZIWR010000257.1:0-3751 GCA_964542805.1 uncultured Acidobacteriaceae bacterium | reverse complement strand
AGGAACACGAACACTTCTTCCAGAATGTCCAGCGCGCGGTAGTTCGTCGCCGTGCTCGCCACCACCAGAAAAATAAAAATAATCTGCACGCCCGTCGTGAATTTTCCGTACAGGCTTGGAGGAAACGGCCGGTAGCCCACCACGAGCAATATGGCCGCCGCGGTGATCAACATCAGCAGGTCCCGTCCCAGCACCAGGATCGTCAGCCACCACACCACCTTGTGTTTCATGGCCAGCAGCAGAAACGCGCTGGAGAGCAGCAGCTTGTCCGCAATCGGATCGAGGTACGCGCCCAGTTCCGTTTTCTGATTCAGATGCCGCGCCAGCACGCCGTCGAGCAGGTCGCTCAGCGCCGCGGCAATCAGCACGCCCAGCGCCCAGTCGTAGTGGTCATACCAGATGGAGATGATAAAAAACGGCAGGAATCCAAAGCGCAGGAAGGTGAGCTGGTTAGGAACCGTCAGGATGCGCGATTTCATCGCCGCAAATCGTATCGCACTTCAGGCGAATTGCGCGAGGTATTCGAGCAGGCTGCGGCCTACTTTGCTCTCGAAGGTGTCCGCCAGCGAGGGCACCGAGCCGCGCGCCTCGTCCAGCGCGACGCGTTCGATGCGCATCATAGGGAAGAACGCCGTGGGCAGCCCCACCAGGTCGCCCTCGGGGTCGCGCACTTGGCGAATGAAATCGTCGAAGCTGTTCAAGTCGATGCCGCGCAGGGTCACGCCCGCCACGGTCATTTCCAGCAATTCGCCCCAGATGCGCTCTTTCGGGCTGTGCAGGCTCACCACGACAATGGAATGCGGCTTCATCGCTTCTCTTTTATACCGAAATGACTTTCAAATCCGAAGCTACGCGCAACATCGGCTCGGTGGCTTTCTGCACGTCCTCCGGCGTTACGCCCGGCGCCACCTCGCGCAGCACCAACCCCTGCGGCGTGACTTCGATCACCGCCAGCTCCGTGACGATCATGTCCACCACTTCCACGCCGGTGAGCGGCAGCGTGCACTTCTTCAGAATTTTCGGCTTGCCGTCCTTTGTGGCGTGTTCCATGGCGATGATCACGCGCTTCGCGCCCGCCACCAGGTCCATGGCGCCGCCCATGCCCTTCAACATTTTTCCGGGGATGGCCCAGTTGGCGAGGTTTCCTTTTTCGTCCACCTCCAGCGCGCCGAGCACCGTCAGGTCCACGTGCCCTCCGCGGATCATGGCAAATGAATCCGCGCTCGAAAAATAGGACGTGCCGGGAATCTCCGTCACCGTTTCCTTGCCCGCGTTGATCAGGTCAGGGTCTTCCGCGCCTTCGAGCGGATACGGCCCCACGCCGAGCATCCCGTTTTCCGATTGCATCATCACGTCCATCCCCGCCGGAATGTAGTTCGCCACCAGCGTGGGCATCCCGATGCCCAGGTTGACGTAGTAGCCGTCGCGCAACTCTTGCGCAATCCGCTTCACAATGATTTCCCGCTTGTCCACTTCAGCTTGCGCCATGGCTTGGTGCTCCCCTAAGCCTTTCTCACAGTTCTTCGCTCAATTCGTTTTTCGTAATTCGTTCCCTGGAAAATTGCGTTCACATAGATGCTTGGAATGTGGACGCCGTCCGGATCCAGTTTTCCGACGTCCACCAATTGCTCGACTTCCGCAATCACGTGCCCCGCCGCGGTGGCCATCGGCGCATTGAAGTTCCGCGACGTCTTGCGGAACACCAGGTTGCCCCAGCGGTCGCCCTTCCACGCCTTGATGAATGCAAAGTCCGCGCGCAGCGCTTTTTCCAACACGCACATCCGCCCGCCGAATTCCCGCGTTTCTTTGCCTTCGGCGATCATCGTGCCGAATCCCGTCGGCGTGAAAAATGCCGGAATCCCCGCGCCACCCGCGCGGATGCGCTCCGCCAGCGTCCCTTGCGGGTTCAACTCGACTTCCAGCTCGCCGCTCAAAACCAGCTTCTCGAAAAGTTTGTTTTCCCCAACGTAGGTGGAAATCATCTTCTTCACCTGCCGGGTCTGCAGCAGCAGGCCGATGCCGAAGTCATCCACGCCGGCATTATTGGATATCACCGTGAGGTCTTTTACGCCTTTGCGTTTTACCGCGGCAATCAGGTTTTCCGGGATGCCGCACAGCCCAAACCCGCCCATCATAATCGTCGCGCCATCGCGGATGTTTTCAATCGCTGCCTCGGCGTTGGCTACTCGCTTGTCCATATCGGGACTCCAGGAGGATTCCCGCGCGCCCTGCGATCGGCTCTTTGCGGGAGAAGAATTGCCCTTGCAGTCTACTTCAACTCTTGCAGCAATTTGTAGAGGTCATTCGCAGCGTCGAAGGATTCTTTCAAGTCCTTGCTTTGCAGCCGCGTGCGCAAGTGATCGATGGCCTGCACCACGCGGTCCAGCGCGCGCGCGATGTTGTCCGGGTTGGTGAGGCAGATGTCGCGCCAGATGCCGTAAGAACTTGCCGCCAGGCGCAGTGAATCGCGCAGTCCCGGCCCGGCGATGCTGAGCGGCAGGCCGGTCTCGTCGGTTTCGTCGCGGATTACCTGCGCCAGCGCCACGCACACCAGTTGCGGCAGGTGCGACACGATGCCCACCGCCCAGTCGTGCGTGTCGGCGTCCATCCACACCGGCCGCGCCCCGAGCAATTCAATCATCGCCACAAAATGCTTCACACGCTCATCTGCCTCACTCTCGCTGCCAATCAGAACATATTTCGCTCCGGCAAAAATCTCCCCTTCGGCATTTTCCACGCCTTTCACCGCTTTTCCGGACATGGGGTGCCCGCCAAGAAACTTTGTACCGCCGCGAAAAAACTTTTCCGCCGCATGGCAGATGACGGCCTTGGTGCTGCAAGCGTCCGTGACCAGCGCGTCCGCTGCGGCATGCTGCGCAATCTCCGGCAAGTGCTCGAGCGCTGCGCCCACGGGCAGCGCAATGTAAATCAAGTCCGCGCCGCGCACCGCATCGGCCAGCTCGGAAAAGCCTTCGTCAATCACGCCGCGCGCCGCGGCCTGCTCGAGCACGTCCGTGCGGTCCCAGCCGATGATTTGCGTTTGCGGAAAATGCCGCCGCAGCGCCAGCGCGAACGATCCGCCCATCAGGCCGGTTCCGAGGATCGCCGCTCGCCGGAACATCACCGCTTGCCCTTGCGCGCGCCTGCCGCGCCGCCCTTTTGGCTGGCCTTGGCATTTCGATGTTCCGCCCACAGCGCCTTGCGCACCATGGCCCGCGTATGTTGCAACAACTGTTCGAACAAATGTTCAATCGTGTGATTGGGCAGCGGCCCTTGGTTTGCGTGACGAATATTGCGCGCAATCTCCTGCTCGCGCTTGCGGATGAACAGTGGCAAGGCGCTGCGCTGCTTCAATCGCCCGATGGCCAGCGAATAATTCGCGCGCCGGTTCAGCAGCCGCACCAGCACACGATCCAGCTTGTCAATTTTCTGCCGCAGAGCCTTGATGTTCATCGCGTGGATTCCCGGCGGCTGATGCCTCTGCGTGCCGCGTCTTTCAGCATGCGCGCTTTTGCAGCGACCGCGGTGGCTGCGGCCTCCGCCGATTGCGCCTTCTCAATTTCCGCCACCAGCGCCGACCCCACCACCGCCGCATCCGCCAGGCCGCCGAGCAGCGACACGTGCTCGGGAAGGGAAATGCCGAAGCCGACCGCTACCGGCAGAGATGTCGCTGCGCGCACGCGCCGCGCCAGCGCCGGCAATTCCTCCGCCAGCGCGTCCTTGGTGCCGGTGACGCCGGTCCGCGATATCA
>CAZIWR010000256.1:0-3794 GCA_964542805.1 uncultured Acidobacteriaceae bacterium | reverse complement strand
GGCTGGATGTCGAAGTGCTGGCCGGCGGAACAGTACGGGCACCTGCACCGGCGACTGCTATCGCTCTTTTCGTTTGCCGGTTGGCGCGGCGTGGTGAACTATGGTCCCGGCGAGCGCAAGCTGGCCGAAGCGGTGCGCCTGGTGGCCGGAGAGGCTGATCCGCTTCTATTTTCGGGGGATCTGCCGCAGTTGATGGCGCTCGTCCGCGGCGCGGCCTTGTTTGTTGGCGGTGACTCGGGCCCGCTACATTTGGCCGTGGCGCTGGGCACGCCGGTGGTCGGTTTGTACGGTCCCACGGATCCGGCGCGCAACGGGCCGTACTCGCCGGCGGATATTGTTGTGCGCAACGCGCGGGCGGAAGAAACAACGTACAAGCGAGATAGCTCTCCGGCGCTTTCGATGCGTTCCATCACCGTGGACCAAGTGGTGGCTGCGGTGCAGCGGCGGCTAGGAGTCAGGGAATGAGCCGGGCCGCGGAATTTGCGATGCGATTCCGTGTGCGGCTGGGCTATCCGGTGGCGCTGGTGTATCTCGCTTTCGCGCAGCCCCTCCAAAATTCCATTCTCATTGGCGCGGTGATCGCGATGCTCGGTCTGTGTGTTCGTGCAGCGGCGGCAGGACATCTCCGCAAGCACGAACAACTGGCCATTGCCGGACCCTACGCGCGCACGCGCAATCCCCTGTATTTTGGCAGCGCGCTGATTGCCGCAGGTTTCCTGGTGGCCGGGCGGGTCTGGGTGGAAGAGGGATGGATTGCTGCGGTGGTAGTCGTTGCGTATTTTGGTTATTTTTACCGTGCTGTCATGAAGCGCGAGGAAGGAGAACTTCGCGCGCGCTACGGGCCCGTGTTCGACGAATACGCCGCGCGCGTGCCGCTCTTCCTTCCGCGCTTGGGAAAAGGAGCGGCAGCGAGCGAAGGGTTTTCCTGGGCACAATACTGGCGAAACCGGGAATACCAGGCCGCGCTGGGCGTGCTGGGCGGGATGGTAGCTTTGTGGGCGCTCATGTTCGTGCAGCAGGGAAGCTGAGCTACTGAATTCGGTACATCTCACGCATCAGCCGCGCGAACTTCGGAGCATAAATCAAGTCGTAGGTGTCGCCCTTCTCTGGAAAAAGTTGCAAGGCCACGCGGCGCGCGGCCGCGACAAGTTCCATGGCTTCGTCATAGGGGAGGTGTCCCTGACTGATGACATCGAGAGTCAAGCTGACGACGATGCGCAGCCGGCGCGCGCGTCTGCTTTCCTCGTCGATTTCGGCCTGCGTCGGGTCGTGCGCGGATTGCGGATTCATTGCGACAGCCCTGTGACTAGTATAAAGTGCAGTGAGCGGGACACCAAGTGAGCGAAAATCTAAACGAGCAGCGCACCGTTCTGGTTCACCAGGCGGGAAGTTCCACCGAGGCGGTGGTGATCCGCGGGCTGTTGGAAAGCGCGGGGATTGCTTCGCCCGGTTCCGCAGGCTCCGACCCCTTCCCGATGCGCGAGCCGCCGGAAGGATTCCGCGACACGGAAATCCTGGTGCTCGAGTCCCAGGCGGAAGACGCACGGCGCGTGATTGCAGACTACCTCACCAGCGGCGATTCCATCCAGATTGAAGACAGCAGCGAAACTCCGAACTCCGAAGATCCTTCCAACGCTTGAACGCACCCGGTTATTGCTTGCCTGCGGCAACGAACGTAGTAACTCGTACCGTATTCCCATCGCTTGAAAACGTAACTGTGCCGTCCTGATCCGTGCGCAGGGCGCGGACGTGCGCGGCGCGCAGCCGGTCCAGCGTCTCGCGATGCGGGTGTCCGAAGGAATTTGTTTCGCCGACAGAAACGACTGCATAGCCGGGCTGCACGGCGCGCAGCAATGGCTCTGTTGCCGAGGTGCGGCTGCCGTGATGGGGCACCTTCAAAACGTCCGCGGCCAGGGGGTCGCCGCGAAGCACGATGTCCGATTCGATGGGCTTCTCGATGTCGCCGGGCAGCAAAAAGGCACGCTGGCCGTACTCCAGGCGGAGCACGAGAGAATCGTTGTTGGATGCTGCGGCCGCCGTAGAGTGATCTTCAGGCCAAAGGACCAGGCCGGTGACGCCGCCCCAGGCAAAACTTTCGCCGCGCTGGCGGTCCACCACACGCACGCCGCGCGTCCGCGCGTGTGCCAGCAAGTCACGGAAAGGCTGCGTATCCACAGCGCGGCCGACCCACAGCTCCTGCACGCGAAAATTGTCCAGGATGGCGTTGAGCCCGTCGAGATGGTCGGTGTGCGCATGCGACAGAGCAATGACATCCAGCCGGCGGACTCCGCGCTGCCACAGGTACGGCGAAACAACGCTTTCGCCGATGTCCAGTCCGGTGCGCATTCCGCCGAAGCGACTGGCGCCGTAGGTCCCGCCGCCGTCAATTAGAAGGGTACGCCCGTCCGGAAAGGCGACGAAGATCGAATCACCCTGACCCACATCGAGCACGGAAGCTTCGAGCGCTGCTGACGTGAGTCCTGGCACAAACGGATACGTGGCGCAGACGAGCAAAAGCGCAGTAAGCGGGAGAGCCAATAGAAGCACCCAGCGGCGGCGCCGCGCCAAGGCCTGTAACACGGCGAGAGCAAGTAGAAAGTAAAACGCTGTGAGGACCCATGCGGGTGGGCCCGGAATGCGATACGCGGTGTGCGGCCACGCGCTGATGGTTTGAACAACAACGAGCAGGGTCTGCACCAGCCAGCCGGTGAAAGGAGCGGCCACTGCCGCAAAGCTGGTCCACACTGCGTCGAGGCCCAGCGTGATAAATCCAAAAGGGACAATCAGAGCGGAGAGGACTGTTGCCGGCATGTTGGCAAGCGGGCCACTCACGCTGACGCGATGAAAGAGATGTGCCATGAGGGGCAACAGGCCCAGCTGCACAGTGAGCGATATCAAAAAGATCTCCCACAGTCGAAATGCGGAGGCACACGGTCCGGCCAGCAATGAGGCGCTGCGCGATGCGAGGCGGGCGGGCAATCGGGAGGCCAGCCAGTCGGCCGCACTGCGCAAGTCGAGACGGAACTGGATGGCGCGCGGAGCGTGGACAACATCGCGCGTGACGTCGCTGAGATGCGCAAGTGCTTTGCGGAAGGGCGCGCTGGTGGCGTCAACGAGTGGAAGCGCGATGCCGCCGATGATCAGCGCAGCGAGAAACGAAAGTTGAAAACTCGCGTCCGCGAGAGAGGAGGGACGGATCAGCAGGACCAGCAACGCGGCCACGGAGAGAGTATTCAGAATCTCCACGCGGCGGAAGAGCAGACGCGCGAGGAGCACGACGCCGGCCATCAGCGCGGCGCGCTCGATGGGTGGGCGGTCTTCGACGATGGCGACAAAAAAACCGAGGACGAGGAAGATTACTAGGACCGTGAGCGGAAGCGATAAGCGAAGACGGCGCGCAACCCACCAGATGAATGCCGCGAGCGCCGCGACGTGCAGCCCGGAAACAACCAGCACGTGATATACGGACGTGGTTTGAAATGACTTGGAGACATCGCGGTCGAGAAAGTTGTAGTCCCCCAGGAGCATGGCGCGCAGCACAGCCGCTTGGTCCGGTGCGTCGCGGAAAAGAACACTCAGGCGAGCCAGAAGGCGGCCGCGCACGCGCGCGAAGCGATGCGCGAGCGTGGGCCGGGCGTCGCCCAGCTTGGCAAGAAGTTCCAGGGAGCGAAGCGAGCCAGTCAGGTGAATGTTTTGACGGGCAAGCTGTGCGCGGCTGTCGAACGAGCCGGGCGTAAGGAAATTGCGCGGCACACGGGCACGCACCAGGACTTCCACGCGATCACCGGCGCGGA
>CAZIWR010000255.1:0-3799 GCA_964542805.1 uncultured Acidobacteriaceae bacterium | reverse complement strand
GAGATAGTAAAGCCGTCGGCCACCGGCGTCCCATACGTGGCTGATGCCGTCCACTAGCTTGTGGGGCGCGCCGCCTCCCACGGGAACCAGCAGTATTCCTTCGTCCACGGTTTCGAAGCTGATCCAGTTCCCGCTTGGCGAAAAGCTGAGTCGCACAATTTCCCAGTTGGAAGATTCGCTCGGCAGCAGCGCGTTCGGCGCGCCGCCCTCCACGGGGACTTCTAGGATGGAGCGGTGATCCTCGACTCCGCTCACGTAAGCGATCTTGCGCTCCCGGGGATGCCAGGCAGGAAAGTTTGCATTCTCGGCGATCCGTCTTGCTTGGCCTCCCAGCGCCGGTGCAATCCACAAGTCGCCGCCATAGGTGCGGAATTCAAATCCGAAAAGCATGCCGATCTTGATCATTCCGCTCTGCGAAGATCGCGTGGAGATAAATGCCAGGGAGTTGCCGTCCGGCGAGAATGCCGGCTGGAAGTCCTCGCCGGGCTCATGCGTGACGTTGACCTCCTGCCCGCCCTCCACCCGGCGCACGTAGATTTCGAAGTTGCCGCTGCGGTTTGACGCAAACGCCAACAGGCTGCCATCCGGCGACCACGTCGGCCACTCCGACAATCCGGGATCATGCGTTAGCCGGCCAACCGAACTTACGCGGAGAGCTTCTGACGCAGGCCGGGTCACGTTTCGCATCACGATCCAGGTGGCAAGAACTCCCAGGAAAGCAGTCCCGGCGGCAATGGCAACCAACATCTTGCCCCAGTGCGCCGGCTGCAGCTTGCCCTCGCCTGGCAACTCCGCCCCGGCCATTGCCGACGGCGCGGCCAGCGCTTCTTCAATCTCGATGCGGGCGTCGCCGATGTGCTGGAGCCTCCGATGTGTGTCCTTTTGAAAGCAACGGCTCAACAGGGCACGGATTCTCGGAGGCGTCTTTGACGGCAAAGCGCGCCAATCCGGCTCCCGCTCGAGAACGTTGGCGATCGTGTCCGAAACGGTCTCGCCGCGGAACGCTTGCCGCCCCGTCAGCAGTTCGTACAGCACGCAACCAAACGCCCAAATGTCCGTGCGGCGGTCCAGCGGCTTGCCGCGCGCCTGCTCGGGGCTCATGTACGGCACGGTGCCGAGGATGGCGCCTCCTCGAGTACCCATGAGCGAGACAGTCGGCGAGCCGGAAATATCCTGGGATGAGCCATCAGCAGCGAAGGCCTTGGCCAAGCCAAAATCCAGAACCTTCACAGTACCTTCCGGCGTCACCTTGATGTTGGCGGGTTTCAAGTCGCGGTGGATGATGCCTTTCTCGTGCGCGACCTCCAGCGCCTCGGTCATTTGCCGCGCAATCGAGAAAGCTTCCTCCAGCGGCACCGGGCCCCGCGCAAGCTGCTCCGCCAGCGTCACTCCCGGCACCAGCTCCAGCACCAGGTAGCGCACACCGCCGGTCTCCTCCAGCCCATAGATCGCAGCAATGTGGGGATGATTCAGTGAGGCCAGCACGCGGGCTTCGCGGTCGAAGCGCGCCAAGCGCTCGGTGTCCTTGGTGAAGAGCTCGGGCAATACCTTGATGGCGACGTCGCGGCCGAGCTTCGCATCGGTGGCGCGGTACACCTCGCCCATCCCTCCCGCACCAATTTTTTCTAGGACCCGATAATGCCCAAGATTCTCGCCGAGTTTCATATTGTGGGACGAGCCCGTTTTTCGGGGGCGATTCTAGGCCGCAGGCGGAGGTAAGTCAACGCAGAGTGCGGACTCCGAGTTGCTGCACTCCACGGCGAAAACGATGCCCAGCAAATACGCCAAGTTGAAGTCCTTCGTCTTCTTTCGGCGGACGCAGGGTGAAATTGCGACGGTCTTTTTGGACATGCCGTCAGCGCAGCGGGTATCCCGCCTCGCCGGGCAGCTTGCCGTCCACGCGCAGCACTTTCAGGCCAGGTCCTACCTGGCGAGCATCGACGAAGGAAATGGCGCCCGGCAGCGTGGCCACAAGCTGGTTCGCCATGTCCGGGGAATAAACCAGCTTGGGCGCGGAGACCGACTCCGCGCGAAAAATCTTGGCCACCCAGTACTGACGGAACTGTGCCTCGGTCATCTGATAAATTACTTTTAGGACGACGTCGCGCTCGCGCGCCACCGGGGCCCTCACCAGCAGCACTACAGGTAGGTCGGTGCTCCAATATTGTTTCTCACCGCGGAAGATCTTGCGCACATCGGCAAGCGTGAGGTTGCTCACCGGAGTATTGGTGTGGACCACGATGGCCACATCGCCTCCTTTCGCGGTCTGAGCTGCCAGCGGCGATAGGAACGCGGCGGCCAGGACGCCGCAGAGCAGGACAAGGAGGAACCGCTTCATGTGTGTTCGTTTCATCGGCTCTCTCCCTTAGAAGGTGAAGCTTGTCTGGATGAACAAGCCGTTGATGTGCGGTTGACCGGGACCCTTCTTGGTGTTGCGGTATTCGCTTTTGAATGCCGCGTAATCGGAGATGTCCCAGCGCAGGCCCACCGTGGAGCTCATGAAATCGGTGATTCCCAGCACGGTCTCTGTGGCTGGGCGGTTGATGTAATCGAAGCGGTAGTAGGGCTTCCATTTCTTCTCCGCGAACGGCAGCCGGTACGCCAGTTGCACGTAAAACGCCTGCGTGTTGAACTTCCTGCTGGTGTTCACGTTAAGATGATGCACATTGGAAAACTCTGCCAGGAATTCCGGCGCCTCGTGTGTCCACGCCAGGTGCGCCGAACTGATCCACTCATTGAAGCGCAAGCCGGGCCCGGGGGAAAGCTTATCGCGATAGATGGTGCCGCCGAACTGCAGCCCGTACGGCTTCGAGGGCCGCGAATTCAGGTTGAGCAGCCAAGCGCGATTGTTGTTCACGTCGCCGGCATCGCCGCCGCGACTAATGGTCGCGCCGCGTCCGTTGCCCACACCGGCGCCGTAGCTCAGTCCGGCGTTTCCGCTGCGGATTTCGCCCTCGCTCAACAAGCCGATGAAGTGTACCGGCAGCAGGCGGCTGCCAAACTTAATCATCTCCGGCCTGCTGATGGTGGTCTGCAGCCAGGAGCCGTGATGAAACGCAGTGTTCCAGTAGCTCACCGGCGTGTGGTACCTCCCGAAAGAGAGCTTGAAGTAATCGTTGCGGTCGTAACGGATGATGGAGCGCTCCACCTCCACATTGTAGCCGGTCGCCGTGGCCGTGAAGCTCATCTCGCCGAAGTAACTCACTTTCTTCGAGAGCGGCGAAGCCATGTGCAACACGAGTTGGCCGAGGTTGAAGCCGCTGTTCACGTTGCTTTCGTTGGTGGCAGAGAAATTGACGTCCGCAAAGCCGGAAATTTTCAGCGAAGGATAAATCGCCTCCTGCACGGGAACGCTGCCCTGCTCCATGCCGGGGTGGGTCATCCCGCCCGGCGCGGGCTTCTCCGCGGCAGCCATGGGAGCGCCTGGCTCGGCGGCGGGTGCCGGCGCACCGGCGGCAGCAGGCTGTTTGGCCTCTAGCTCGGCGATGCGCTTTTCGAGCCGTGCCATGCGCTCGAGCAGCGCCTTGATGGTCGCGGCATTCTCGTCCACCGAAGCGGCGGACTGCGCGGCCACCGTGCCGGCGGCGCACAACAACACAATCAGTACAAACAGAAAGCGACGCATGGAATTCCTCCTCGTCGTCGTAAAAGACTGCGTATGAATGAGCGGTGTACTTGCCCGAGCCTCGGAGAGACTACTCGCCTTAGCGCTTGTGGTCAATCTTCTCGACGGCGGGGTTTGCCGTCAATCTTCTCGACGGCGGGGTTTGCCGTCAATCTTCTCGACGGCGGGGTTTGC
>CAZIWR010000254.1:0-3816 GCA_964542805.1 uncultured Acidobacteriaceae bacterium | reverse complement strand
CGCAAATCCTGCTGGTTGTGCCGGAACACGTCCGCCAGCGGTTCGGCCGCCCCGCCGTGCAAATAATCAAAATAGAGCTGCGGAATCATCGCGCCGCACAGGTCCGGCCCGCGGTCCCAGCCGAGAATGTGTTTTTCGAGCTCGGTCAGCCGCACCGATTGCAGCCGCATGCGCCACAATTGCCGCGCCGGATGCAGCAGGTCGAGATGTGCGCGCAACGTTTCCGCCTGAATGGCGCGCGTCATGCGGTAGCGCGTTTCGAGTAGCGGCCAGTCGAACGTCTTGCCGTTAAACGTCACCAGCACGGGCCGCTCGCGCAGCCGCTCACCGAGCGCCAGCAGCAGGGAATGCTCCTCGCCGAAATCGCGCATGAAAAACTGTTCGACTTGTAGCCCGCCGGCGTCCCACCACGCTACGCCGACGAGGAACGCGTACGTGCCCGTGCCGCCTGCCAGGCCTGTGGTTTCCGTGTCGAGGAAGAGCCACTGTTGCAGATCGCTCAGCGCGGCGGCCGACTCCGGCGCAAGCAGCCGCAGCGCTGCGGCGTGCGGCGTGAAACTTTCCGGCTCGGCGTACCAGCGCTTCACAGCCACGTGCTCGCCGAATTCGTTTCGCCGCACCTCGCCGCCGACTATCCGCGCCAACGCGTCCGGGTCGGCGATGGAATGCGCACGCTTCTCCGCCTCTGGCGTCGTGCGGCGTGCGGGCCGCAGCGCCGCGATTCGGCCGAACCGATCATTCAGCGAAGTACTCATTTATCTCCGCACAATCCATCCAATATCGCCAGCGCTGCTTCTTTTGCATGCTCGTGCTTCTCCCCGGCGGGGCCCACGCAGGACGGGCACCCTTTCTCGCACGCGCAACCCGCAATCAGTTCGCGCGTCTTCGCGACCAGTACATCGTGCTCGCGGAACAGCGGCTCGCTGAACCCAATCCCGCCCGGATACGCGTCGTAGAGGTACAGGTTTGGCTCGAAGTATTCTTTGATTTCTTCCGTCCCTGTACTTCCTCCGCGTCCTATGTGTCTCTGCGGCAGATTGTGAATCTCCTCGAACGAAGGCGGCTCCTCGAATTCCGTACCGACGTTTGGCGAGGGCGGCCGCTCGCCGATGGCCGCGCCCAGGTCGCGGCGGTCGCACATCAGCAGCAGCGTAGCCACGGACTCCAGCGCGTGCAGCAGCCCGAACATTCCCGCCTGCCGCTCGGAAATCGAAAAGGGAAGCGACCCCACTAGGGCGCGTTCGAGCGTCACCCAATACGCCGTGGTGTGCATTTCGTTTTCCGGCAGCTCGAGTTGCCCCGCGCCGACATTTTCGTTGGTGAAGAATTTGATTTTCTTGAAGCCCACCACCTGCGAGCGCACCAGCACGTCGCCGTGCGCGCGCTCCGCGGGTCCCGGCACGCTGGCGTGTTCCGCGGTCTCCAGCACGCGCACTTGCGTGTAGCGCACCGCATCCGTGTAGTAATCCACGTCCACGCGCTTCACGTAGGCCTTGCGCTCCTGGAAATCCAGCCGCTCGACGTGGTACTGCTGGCTTTCGTGCAGATAGATCGCTTTGGGATGCACGAACTCCAGCGCGCTCGTGAAGTCAATCTCGCCGATGACTTCGGCTTCGCCAGTGATGTCGATAATCACGAAATTGTCGCTGGTCACCGAGCGCAGGCTGATGGTGTCCGCCGGGTAAGCCTCTTGCGTCCAGTGCCAGTGCTCGCCGCTGCGGTGCAGGAAGCCGGCCTCCTCGAGCCGCGCGCACAGCTCCGGCAAATTCACGTCGCCGAATTTCTCCTCGGCCTTCAGTGGCAGCTCGAACGCAGCGCACTTCAAGTGATTGACCAGGATTTCCAGGTTGTCCGGCTGGATGTAGCCGTGCTCCGGCGACTTGCCAAAAAAATAATCCGGGTTCTTTACGATGAACTGGTCGAGCGGCGCGGAAGACGCCACCAGCACTGCGCACGAACTTCCGCAGCGGCGTCCTGCGCGGCCCGCGCGTTGCCAGGTGGACGCGATGGTCCCCGGATAGCCGGCCATCACCGCGGTGTCCAGCGAGCCGATGTCGATGCCCAACTCCAACGCGTTGGTGGACACCACGCCGCGGATTTTCCCGTCGCGCAGCCCGCGCTCGATTTCCCGCCGCTCGCCCGGCAAATAGCCGCCGCGGTAGCCGCGAATAGCTTCCGGCTGTCCCGGTGGCACGCGGTTGGCCTCGCGCAAATACGTGAGCATCACTTCCGTGTGCAGCCGGCTGTTGGCGAAAACGATGGTCTGCTGCCCGCGCTTCAGAAACTCCTGGGCTACGCGCGACGCTTCGTTGATGCAGCTCCGCCGGATGCCGAGAAAGCGGTTCACCACTGGCGGATTGTAGAAGACCAGGAACTTTTCCGCGGCAGGCGCGCCGTTATCGTCGAGCACATCTACTTCTGCCTCAATCAGCCGCGATGCCAGCTCGCCCGGATTCGCAATCGTCGCTGACGAGCAGATGAACTGCGGGTTGCTGCCGTAGAACCGCGCGATGCGCCGCAGCCGCCGCAGCACGTTGGCGAGGTGGCTCCCGAAAACTCCACGATAGGTGTGCAGCTCGTCGAGCACTATGTACTTCAAGTTTTCGAACACGCGCGTCCATCGCGTGTGGTGCGGCAGAATGCCGGTGTGCAGCATGTCCGGGTTGGTCAAGACGATGTGACCCTTTTCGCGGATGGCGCGCCGCGCGTCGGTGGGCGTATCGCCGTCGTAGGTGAACACGCCGAAGCAATTTTCCAGCCGCTGCCCCAAATCGTGCAGCTCCGCGAGCTGGTCCTGCGCCAGCGCCTTGGTGGGGAAGAGGTACATTGCGCGTGTGTCGGGATTTTCCAGCACCGCGTTCAACACCGGCAGGTTGTAACAGAGCGTCTTGCCCGAGGCGGTCGGTGTCACCACCACGACGTTACGCCCCGCGCGCACTCGCTCTGCCGCTGCGGCCTGGTGCGTGTAAAGTTCAGTCACGCCCTTTGCTGCGTACGCCGCGGCCAGCTCCGGCCGCACCCAGTCCGGAATCGCCACGGACTGCGCCTTGCGCGCCGGGATGTGATGAATGGCGGTAATGACTTCGCCAGTGTTATCGCGCGCGGCTAGCTCCTCGATTGCGCCGCGCACGCCGGTTGCGAGCCCGCTTGATGTTCGCACTGCCAGGGATTGAGCCATCGGCTCTCCTTCGCTTTTTATTCGCCGAGGGTATCATGGGGAATTGTCCGCTGCAACACGGTTTTTGTGCCGGTTTCTTTCTGGCCTATTACTTTTGCGGTGCCGGCAAACCTGAGGGGCAGTTGAGCGCGTCCAAGCTTACGTATAATGGTCAGCATTCGAAAGAAAGGAAGGGTCATGCGGATTCGCGCCGTCCCGGCACTGATGCTGTTTGCGGCTACGCTTTGGTTAGCGCTGGCGAAGGCTGCGGCCAACGACACCTCGCCAGAAGCGCTCGTGCTGACCGGCCACTGGAAGCGCGCGAAGGCCTTGCTCGAGCCCCGCGTACAGGCCAACGGCAACGACGCGCAGGCGCTCTTCTTCCTCTCTCAAGTGCGTAACGCGTACCGTGACTTTAACGGCGCGATTGTGTTCGCGGAGCGCGCTGCCGCTCTCAACCCCAAGAGCGCTGCATACCGCGGACAGGTGGGCGAAAGCGTTTGCAGGCTCGCGGGCAAGGAACGTACGCTGTCTCTAGGACGCCGCTGCAGAGCAGAAATGGAAGCGACTCTGGCTTTGGACCCCAATCACCTGGATTCCCTCTGGGGCTTGATGGAGTGGCACATGGAAGCCCCGTGGATCATCGGCGGCAGAAAAAG
>CAZIWR010000253.1:0-3836 GCA_964542805.1 uncultured Acidobacteriaceae bacterium | reverse complement strand
TCGTCGGCCAACCACATGACGCCTGTCTGGTGGAAAAGTTTCAGGCCCCAGTTCTCCTCATTCTCCTGCCAGAGTGGAAGAGCCCGCGCAGCGAGATCGGTATAGATGCGGTCCTTGTAGGTAGCGCGGATGATGCGCGTTTCGCCGCCGGAGCTGGCGCGGGAATTTCCCGGCCCCCAGGTATCCAGCAGCGTCACTCTCGCGCCGCTGCGCAAAAGATGGAGCGCTGTCCAACCGCCGAACGCTCCTGCGCCGACAACGAGAATATGCGGTTTCGCCATCGCATGTCGATTATCGAAGCTCAGCGCGTGTCAACGCCCGGCGCAATGGTCACTAGCATTTTTTGCGTCTGCGAGTAGCTGCCGAAAGCCAGCGTCACGCTGTATTCGCCCGGCTTGACGTGTTTCTGACCTTCGCCGCCGTACTCAGTGAGCACGTCCTTGGTCGGCTTCAGGTCCCAGGCCACGCGGTTCAGACCCGGCGTCCCGGGTAGCTTAAACTTTGCTACGGTTGCGCCGGCAGCGTCGGTGATTTTGATTTTCACTTCTTCGCCGGTGTAGGCCTTTACAAAAAAACTGATCAGCGCTCCTTCGGGTGGATTCTCGCCGCGGAAATTGCCCTTGCCCTGCCAGTCCACGAAGCCCGGCATCATGTGAGAGCCGGTGGCCTCCCGCACCGGGAAAAGGTGCGCTGGTTTTTCGCGCACGTCCAGCGTGAGCTGCTGAAGCGGGCGGACGTCGTCCACGATGAAAAGGCTGCGGCCGTGCGTGGCGATGATTAGATCGCCTTCGCGCGGATGTACGAGGATGTCGTCCACGGCCACAGTGGGCAGGTCGCCGAACTTAGACCAGCTCGCGCCACGATCCACGCTGACAAAAAGACCGAACTCTGTGCCGGCGTAAAGCAGCTTCGGATTCTTGGGGTCTTCGCGGACAACTTTTGTCGGCCCTTCGGCGGGCAGATTTGCGGTGATGTTCTGCCACGTCTTGCCGCTGTCGGCGGTGCGATAGGCCAGCGGGGCAAAATTTCCAGTGCGGTGCGCGTCCACCGCGAGATAGGCCACATTCGCATCCTGATTTCCCGCTTCGACGCGCATGATCCACTGGCCCTTCACCGGCGCAGGAAGGCCGGCGCTCAGGTCCGTCCAGTTCTGCCCATCGTTTTCGGTGATCCACAACTTGCCGTCGTCGGTGCCGGCCCACAGGAGCCCGGCCTTCACGGGCGATTCCGCCAGCGTGTACACCACGGCGTAATTCTCCGCGCCGCTGCCTACAGTGACCGTCTTGTTGGGATCTTGTGTCGACAAGTCCGGACTGATCATCTGCCAGTGTTCGCCCTGCGCGCTCAGCCGGAAAACGTGATTGCCGCCCAGATACATCGTGCCCTTCGCGTGACGGCTTCCGATGAGCGGTGAATTCCAATGGAAGCGGAAGCCTTTCTGTCCCTCCGACGGCTCCGGCCGCAGCTGCTTCACCTGGCCGTTGCGCATGTTCATGCGATGGACGTACCCCTGCTGCGATTCGGTGTACACAATTTCCGGGTCGTCGGGATCGAAAACGCAGTAGAAGCCGTCGCCGCCGCCGATATCGATCCAATCGGAGTTGACGATGCCGTCCTTGGTGCGCGTGCGGCTGGGCCCCACCCAGTTCAAGTTGTCCTGCAAGCCGCCGCAGATGCGGTAGGGCGTGCTCATGTCGTAGTTGATGCGGTAGAACTCACCCGCCGCAAAATTGGTCAAGTGAGCCCAGTTCCTGGCCGCTTCAAAACTCTGATAGAGGCCGCCATCGGTGCCTAGCAGCAAGCGCTTGGGATTCTTCGAATCGATGGCCAGTGCATGCACGTCGGGATGCACTTTCTCGAAGAGATCCTCACGAAACGTTTTCCCGCCGTCATCGGAGACGTGCAGCGCAAAGCCGAGCACGTAAATGCGCTGGTCGTTTTCGGGGTCCACGCGGACCTGGCTGAAGTAGAACGGCCGCGGGTTGAGCCCGCTCATGCGCGTCCAATTCTCGCCGGCGTCCTCCGAGCGGAAAACGCCACCGCGCTTGCTGCGCACGTCGTCAATTCCGCTGGTGCCGCCCTCTTCGCTCTGCACGATGGCATAAACAATCTTGGGGTTCTTGCGATAGATGCTCAGGCCGATGCGGCCCGTGCTGCCGGGCAAACCCTTGTCCAGCTTCTTCCACGTTTCGCCGCCGTCGGTGCTCTTGAAGATGCCGCCGAGGTCTTTGCCATCGGTGATGGCCGTGCCGGACAGAAACGACCATGCCGTGCGCTGGCGCGCGTAGAGCGCCGCGTACAACACATTCGGTTCAGAGGGGTCGATGGCCACTTCGCCGCAGCCGACGCGGTTGTCGTAAGGCGCCTGTGCGCCCAGCACGCGCTTCCACGTCGCGCCAGCGTCGGTCGTTTTGTAGAGGCCGCGCTCGCCGCCCAAATTCCACAAATCGCCCATCGCAGCCGCCCATGCGGTCTTCGGGTCATTCGGGTGGACCACGATGCGGGCAATCGTGCGGCTGGACTTCAGCCCGGTATTGGTCCACGTGTCGCCGCCATCGGCGGAGCGATACACGCCCCCGCCCCAGCTCGAACTGTTGCGGTCATTGGCCTCGCCGGTGCCCACCCAAATAACTTTCGCGTCCGAAGGCGCTACGGCCACCGCGCCAATCGCCGCCACGGCTTCCTTCTCAAAAATTCCGTCGAAGGTGACGCCATTGTTCGCCGTCTTCATCACGCCGCCGGTGCCCAGCGCGACGTAGAACGTGCTGGCATCGTTCGGGTCGATGGCAATTTCGGAGACGCGGCCGCCCATCACGGCCGGACCGATGCTGCGCGCTTTCAAATTTTTCAGCATCACCGGATCGAGCGCGGGCTCAGCCGGCGCAGCCGGTGCCGCGGCAGGCGCCGCCGCTACGGGCGTATCTTTGGGTTTTGGCTTCGGTTTCTGCGCGAGAGCCGCGGGCATCATCAGAACAATGGCGACAAGGATTCCGATCGCTTTCCTCAGCATGTTTTCCTCATGGGCAGTGGATTCAAGCAGGCGGGCATCTTAGGCTGCAGCGGAAAGCAAGTCAACGCGGCAAGAATGTTTTACAGAAAAAAGGGGCACGACCTTCCGGGCCTCTGCGTTTCGGTCCCTTGCGTTCTCCGTTTTCGAATTCCGATTTTTAGCGCGCAGCGGCGTTGACCGGCACGTTGACGTAGGTGAGCCAGCCGTGGCGGTCGGGCTTTTCGCCAAGGGCCAGCGCGAAGAATTCGTCCTGCAGGCGCTTGGTCACCGGCCCGCGCGTGCCTTTGCCGATCTTGTAACGGTCGATGGAGCGGATGGGCGAAATCTCCGTGGCCGTGCCCACCAGGAACACTTCGTCGGCGATGTACAACATCTCGCGGGGAATCATCTGTTCCTGGCACGGAATTCCCATGTCGTGGCACAAGGTGATCACCGCATTGCGGGTAATGCCCGGCAGGACGCTGTTGACCAGCGGCGGCGTGAGCAGCGTGCCATCGTACAACACAAAAATGTTTTCGCCGGAGCCTTCGCTGACGCACCCGTGCACGTCCAGCGCGATGCCTTCCACATAGCCGTTGGTGATGGCTTCCATGCGGATGAGCTGCGAGTTCATGTAGTTGGCCGCGGCCTTGGCCATCGCCGGCAGGGTGTTTCCCGCCATGCGCGCCCAGGAGCTGACGCAAACGTCCACGCCCTGCTCGAGGGCATCCGCGCCAAGGTACTTGCCCCAATCCCAGCAGGCCATGAAGACTTCCACAGGGCACGGGAACGGATTTACGCCCACTTCGCCGTAACCGCGGATCACAATCGGCTTGACGTAGCACGC
>CAZIWR010000252.1:0-3845 GCA_964542805.1 uncultured Acidobacteriaceae bacterium | reverse complement strand
CGAGCGTGACGATGGCTCCGGCGGCAGCGCTGGCCCCGGGACAAGCAGTCGGCTCTTACCTGCTCGTCGAGCGCCTCGGCGCCGGCGGCATCGGCGAGGTGTGGAAGGCGCGCGACCGCCGGCTCAACCGCGTCGTCGCCCTGAAGTTCATCGCCACCGAGCGCCCCGGCTCCTCCACCGCACGCGACCTGCTGCGCGAAGCCCGCGCCGCTTCCGCGCTGAACAATCCCAACATCATCACGATTTTCGAAGTCGGCGAAAGCGACGGCGGCACCTATCTGGCCATGGAGTTCGTCGAAGGCGAAACGCTGCGCGCGCGCCTGCAGCGCCCGCCGCTGCCGCTCGACGAAGCGATGGAGATCGCCATGCAGGTGGCCGCCGGGCTGGCCGCCGCGCATAAGCAGGGCATCGTCCACCGCGACCTCAAGCCGGAAAACATCATGCTGCGCGTGGACGGCTACGTGAAGCTGGTGGACTTCGGTCTGGCCAAAGTGCTTTCGTGGGCCGCGGAAGAGACCAGCGACTCCAGCAATTACTCCTCGGACGGCGCGCACCTCGTCGGCACGGTGAACTACATGTCGCCGGAGCAGGCCCGCGGCAAAGCCGTGGAAGCGCCCAGCGACGTGTTTTCGTTCGGCATCGTGCTTTACGAAATGCTGGCCGCCGAACATCCCTTCCGCAGCGACACGCCCATCGACACGCTGCAAGCCATTCTCAGCAAAGAGCCGCCGCCGCTGGAATCGCGCACTCCGGGCGTCTCCGCGGAGTTGAGCGGCGTCGTAGCGCGCGCGCTGCGCAAAGCGGCGGAGGAGCGTTTTCCCTCCGCCGTCGCTCTGGCGGACGAGCTGCGTCGCGTGAAGTCCAAACCCGCGGGGGAAGTTACACGGGCAGTTGCCCCCGTCGTGCGCCATCGGCCGAAATGGATGCGCGCGCTGGGCGGGGCGCTGATCGCAATGCTGCTGCTGACGTCAGCGTGGTTTTCGTGGAAAGCGGGGCAGGAAAACACTTCCGCGCCGCAGGTACAGTCCATCGCCGTGATGACACTGCGCACCGAGCCCGGTGAAGTTCGCGCAGCGGCAGTGGCGCAAGATCTGCCGGACGAGCTCAGCAGCGCACTGGCGGCCACGGGGCTGGCCGTTGCTGCGCGCAGCAGCGTGCAGCAATTAGGAAGCACCGCCGATCCCCGTGAAGTCGGAGAAAAACTGAATGTGGATGCGGTCCTCGAGGGCAGCGTGCGCAGCTACGGCGACAAGTTTAAGGTCCACATCGAATTGGTCAATGCGCGCACGCGATTTCAGATTTGGAGCGGCACATTCACCATCGAAGAAAGGGAACTGCTCGGCGGCGAACAGCGCACGGCCAGCGGAATCACCCAGCAGCTTCGCGCGGCGCTGGCCGCGCCCAAGTAGAAGTGTATATTTCCGCATTGAGTTGTCGGGATGGCAGTCCAGATGCCGCAATGTCCTGGAGACACTGGAATGAGCGGTGATCGGCGGGAGGGAGACGCAGTGAAAACTCAGCAGGTTAGACAATCTTCGCGCTGGCTGATGGCAGGAATTCTGGCGGCACTCCTGCCAATTTTCTGGGCAGCCACCGCGACTGCGGCCGACGTCCAGGTCAATTACCTTGCCGAGACACTGGTCGAATTGAAGGGTGGGAATGGCTCACAGGCGTGGAACCTGCGTTACGGCACGCAGCCCTATTTCAAGTTGATCGTGGTTCCGGCCGGACCTGATCGAGCCTGGTTCAGCCACGCAGGGTGGTTGAGGCTTGTGGACACCAAGAACGGAGTCGTCGTGGGCCGCTGGCGTTTTCCGTGGCAAATTGTCCGGCTCGTTCCCTCAGGAAGTCAGGTCCAGGTAGAGATCGTTGAAAGTGAATTCGGGCGCATGTTTCACCGCACCCTGACCTTTGATCCGCAAGCACCGGAAGTGCCTTTTTGGCCGACGAATCTGGCTCACCTCCATCTCGTTTCCCTGGACGAGGCCCGGACCTTGCTCTATCCGGCGGTGAACGAGGGCTTGATCCGGACACGTTCCACTCTTTCGTTGGGCACGATTTCATCGGAGCGCGCCAGGCAGCTGGTTCCGGACGCGGAAGAATCCGTGCGGCGGGACCCGCTCTCGCCCTGGCTTCGATTTGCACTGGCCAAGGTGTTGCGAGACGGCAGGGACCCGCGGGCCCGTGAAGCATTTGCCGAAATTGCGCGTGTACCCGCGGCGGATTTCGCGGAACTCTTCATTATCGCGGCCAATCTGCAGATGCTCGGGCAATTCGACGTTGCCAGGGAAGTTTTCGAGCGCGGCTACGCTGATTTCCTGCGGCACGACAACGACCCCCGGCTGTTCTTCTCGCTCCGGCTGCGAGAGCTTTTCGCGGTGTTCCCGCGCATGTTGCCCGCGAAGGAAAGGCCGGACGTCATCGAACATCTCTACTGGCTCTTCCCCGGAGTCGAGGGCATGGAACAGGCCTGGCTGCTCTACGGCGATTTTCTGGATAAACAAGGCGACACCGTTGCGGCACGCAAATGGCGCGCTCGGGCAGAAGAGTTGCGCACGTCCCCTCCGGTGCCGTTGCTGTTCGAAACCACGCGCGTGGTGGATCGCGCGATGGCCATTCTTTTCGCCTCCATGTTTGCGGCCGTGCTGTTTGTCGTGGTCCTCTATCTGCGTTACCGCCCCCAGCGCAGGCTGGACCTGGCCGCGCGCGACCGTCCGCGCAGCTTTTCGTTTCTGCACACGCAGTATTGGAGCCGGCGCGAGCGCATCGCGTTCTTGCTCATCATTCTAGCGGGATGGTACGCCGCCGGGTTGGTGGGCGGCTTCTTCGCCGATGTACGAATATTCGAGAGACGTCCGATGGGTGTCCTGGCAGGCTCCTTTGCCGGTCCGGTGGCCACGTCGTATTTCGAAGATCAGTTCCCGGCCTCTCCGCAACGCGACCTGTGCCTGGCCTTTGCCTATCAGCAGAGCGGCGAAAATGAAAAGGCGGAGCACCTCTATCGCCAGCTCCCGGACTTTGCGGAGAGCTGGAACAACCTGGGCGTTTTGTTGAAAAATTCCGGGCACGCAGCCGAAGCGCGGCAAGCTTTCGAGCGCGCGCTACAGTTCGAGCCGGGCATGCAGGAAGCCACCTGGAACCTGGGACAACAGGCCAATGGATTTTGGGCGGAATTGCACCAGAGATTTGTGCCCGACCGGCCCATGCTCGCTCCGCCTCATCGCAGCCGCATTGCCGAGCTTCTCTATGGTCCATCTCCCAGGGAGATTTACTGGCGCGCGCTCCGGGGCGTGTACGGCGCGTCGTCGCTGAGCCTGATTCTTAACGCCGTGCTTCCCCGTGCCGCGGGCGAGGTCCTGCTGGCTACGCTTCTGTTCTGCTCCCTGGTGATATTGTTTCTGCTGCCGCAGTGGGATGTCACGCAGCGGCCGGGAAGGTTGCAGACAGTGTGGGAAGCTCTGCTGCCGGGCACGGCTCCCGGTTGGGGTTTTCTGGGAGGTGTTGTTCTCCTGTTGTGGGCCTATATCCCCTTACTTCTCCTGACGGGCAATCCCATTCTGAACGCGCATTACTTCTATTTTGACGCCTCGTACATGGCCAGCAATCTCGCGCTGAGCCATGGTGTGCCGTTTCCTGAAGAGATGTTTGCCCGTCCGAGCACGATGTGGCTCGTTGCGGCGGCAGGCTTGTTTGCAGCGAATCTGATTCTGATCTGGCGCTCGCACAAGCACTAGCCAGTCGTTCCCAAATGCAGCGCCGAAGTTATTCTGAAATTACGAGCCGCTGCATTTTCGTGCGCAGGCCTTCGCGGCTGATGCCCAGCACTTCCGCGGCGCGCGTGCGGT
>CAZIWR010000251.1:0-3905 GCA_964542805.1 uncultured Acidobacteriaceae bacterium | reverse complement strand
CGCGCTGCGCGAGAAGAAAATTGAAGGCCGCGTCAATGTCGCCGGGCCACTTGTTAGTCAGTATCGCGATACGGTCGTTCACCGGCAGGTTGAGATGGCGCTCGCCGCCGCTTTCGCCGAAGCCGCGGTAGTCGAACGCGAGCACGTGAAAGCCCGCGGCGGTGAGTTGCGGCACCAGCGTGTTCCATGCTTTGCGGTCGCTATTGCACTGATGAAAGAGGATCACGCCCGGGCCGGGCTTCGCCGCCGGAGTGAACGTGGCCTTCAGCAGCACGCCGTCCGCCGCCATGATTGTTGCGTCGCGACCGGCCTGCGCAGAAGAGGCCATCGCACACGACAAACAAACCACCAGAACCAGCCAAACTTTTCGCATCGCTTCCTCCGATTGCTACGGAATAATTCCCGAAAATCTGCACTGATTATCCAGAGTAGCTGTAGAACCCTCGGCCGGATTTGCGGCCCAGGCGCCCGGCGGCAACCATTTTTTTCAGCAGCGGGCACGGGCGGTACTTCGAGTCGGAAAAGCCGGTGTAGAGCACGTCCATGATGGCGAGGCAGGTGTCGATGCCGATCAGGTCGGCGAGCGCCAGCGGGCCCATGGGATGGTTCATGCCCAGCTTCATGATGTCGTCCACAGCTTCCGGCGTGGCTACGCCTTCCATCACGCAGAACGCGGCTTCGTTGATCATGGGCATCAGCACGCGGTTGGAAACAAAGCCGGGCGCGTCGTTGACGGCCACGGGCTTTTTGCCCAGCTTTTCCGCGAGCGCCATCGTCGCGGCAAAAGTGTCGTCGGTGGTCTCCAGGCCGCGGATGACTTCGACCAGCGTCATCACCGGCACGGGATTCATGAAGTGCATGCCGATGAAGTGTCCCGGGCGCGAAGTGATGGCCGCCAGTGCGGTGATGGGAATCGTTGACGTGTTGCTCGCGAGAACGACGTCTTTGCGGAGCAGCGCGTCCGCGGCTTTCAACACTTCGGTTTTGAGCGGCAGATTTTCCGGCACGGCTTCGACGGCGAAATCCGCGGCAGCAATCGCGGAAAGATCGGTGACCGCTTTGATGCGTCCGAGGATGGCGGATTTATCGGCTTCGGGGAGCTGGCCTTTTTTGATTTGCCGGTCGAGGTTTTTCGAGATGGTGTCCAGGCCGCGGTCGAGGAAGCGCTGCTCGACGTCACGCAGGATGACGCGGAATCCGCGCGCGGCAAAGACATGGGCGATGCCGTTGCCCATGGTGCCCGCGCCCAGCACGGCAACAGTCTTAATATTGTCGGCTGACATGAGGCCTCCGGAAAAATAAGGACACAGCAAAACAAAGGAAAGTGCTCTCTCGTAGGACAGGCTCCCGAGGCATCGGGACTAGCCTGTCCAGTAGGTACTGTTCAACCGGGAGAGGACAGGCTGGAAAGCCTGTCCTACGGCTACATTCTCTCGACGGCCAACGCCACGGCGTTGCCGCCGCCGAGGCACAGCGCGGTGATGCCGCGTTTCAAGTTGCGGCGGTGCAGCTCGTAGAGCAGCGTCACCAAAATTCGCGCGCCGGACGCGCCGATGGGGTGCCCGAGCGCGACCGCGCCGCCGTTCACGTTCACTTTCGCCGGGTCGAGCTTCAGTTCGCGGATGACGGCGATGGCCTGCACGGCAAAGGCTTCGTTCAGCTCGATGAGGTCCACGTCTTTGTCGCGGTCCCATCCGGTTTTCTTCAGCAGTTTTTCCACCGCGATCACGGGCACCATCATCACCCATTTGGGCTCCATGCCGCCGACGGCCTGCGCGACGATGCGCGCCATGGGCTGCTTGCCCATCTTCGCCGCGAGGCGTTCGCTCGTGACAACCACCGCAGCGGCGCCGTCGTTGGTGCCCGGCGCATTGGCGGCGGTGACCGTGCCGTCCTTCTTGAACGCGGGCTTCAGCTTGGCGAGCGATTCGAGCGTGGTGTCTTCGCGCGGCGATTCGTCTTTGGTGATGCGAAGCGGCTCGCCCTTTTTCTGCGGCACTTCGACGGGAATAATCTGCGACTCGAAGAAGCACGACTTGATGGCGTTCACCGCTTTCCTGTGGCTCTCCACGGCGAACTGGTCCTGCTCCTGCCGCGTGATGCCGTACTTTTCGGCAACAAGCTCGCCGGTCATGCCCATGTGGAAATTTTCGTAGGGGTCCCACAGGCCGTCGAGGATCATCGAGTCCAACGCCTGCGCGTGGCCCAGGCGATAGCCGGTGCGCGCCTGCGTGAGCAGGTAGGGGCAATTGGACATGGACTCCATGCCGCCGGCGACGACGATTTCCGCTTCGCCAAGCTGAATTTGCTGCGCGGCGAGGCCGACGGCCTTCAGACCGGATCCGCACACTTTGTTGATGGTCATCGCGCCGGAGCGCGGGTCGAGGCCGCCCTTGATGGCCGCCTGGCGCGCGGGCGCCTGGCCGAGTCCCGCGGAGACAACGTTGCCCATAATGCATTCGTCCACCTGGCCGGGCTCGATGCCGGCGCGGCGCACGGCTTCGCGCACGACGATGGCGCCGAGGTCGGTGGCGGAAAACGATGCCAGGCCGCCCTGAAATTTTCCAACCGGAGTGCGCACGGCGCTGAGTATTACGGGGGTGTCCATGAGGAGGTCTCCTTCGATGACGGGCGAGCTAGCAACAGTATAGGCGCGGCGCGAAGCGGGGTCAATTTTCAGGATTCGTCCCGCTGGACAATGCGGCGCAAGGTAGGCAGAATAGCCGCGGTAAATCCAGCAAATCATCTCCAAGGAGGCAGCCATGAAGTACAAGTTTCTCGCAATTTGTGTGCTGGCGGTTCTAGTGACAGCCGGCACCTCAGCACAGACGAAAATGTCCGGCGCCGGAGCCTGCGCCAAACCGGACGTCGAGCACGCAATCCCGGTGCCGGATTCCCCGGGCCAATCGTATGCAATCAGCCAGTCCAAGTGCACGTGGAGCAAGCCGTGGGAAATCGAAGGCCAGGCTACCAAGGGAGGCGTGGCGACGGTTTTCGCTCACACCAGTGGCAACACCGTGCGCCAAAGCGAAGTGTTTGTCGATACGTTCGCCAACGGAGACAAAGTCTTCTATCGCTACGAAGCCTCCACCACGATCAAGAACAACGTGCCACAGCCCAACAAAGGGAAGTGGACCATCACCAGCGGCAC
Source organism: uncultured Acidobacteriaceae bacterium (assembly GCA_964542805.1). Taxonomy (GTDB): domain Bacteria; phylum Acidobacteriota; class Terriglobia; order Acidiferrales; family UBA7541; genus JACQDE01. The sequence goes on along the minus strand of CAZIWR010000251.1, from coordinate 754 downwards.
CGGCAAGGTCAAGGGCATCAAGGGGAGCGGAACCTGCTCCGTGACTCCGGCAGCTGACGGAAGTGCTACCTATGAGTGCGAGGGCGAATACACCATGCCGGCGGCCAAGCCAGCAAAGAAGAGTTAATCGCGCATCGGCGAAAGTAAGCTTTGTCGAATCCAATTCCCTGCCAGTCTCGCACTGGCAGGGAATTTGTTTTTTGCAGAGCAGGACGCGATGAAGAGAGAGCGGCAGCTACACAGCTGCGAGAAAATCCGCTACGATGCAGAGCTATGACGAAACCAGGTGAAAAGCGCGGGACCTCAGACGCGCCGCCGGAATTGAATGCGGCGCAGCGCAAAGCCGTCGAGCACGGCGGAGCGCCGCTGCTGGTGGTGGCCGGCGCGGGCACCGGCAAGACGCGCGTCATCACCGAGCGCATCCGGCGTTTGCTGGAAACGCAATCCGAAATCTCCGGCGAAAATATTCTCGGCCTCACCTTCACCGAAAAAGCCGCTGCGGAAATGAAGCACCGCGTGGAAAAGGCCGTCGGCGAGCGCGCGCAAGGTCTAACCCTCACCACGTTTCACGCCTTCTGCTTCAGCCTGCTCAAAGAAGTGAATCCCGGCGTGCAGGTGCTTGACCAGACAGACCACTGGATCCTGATGCGGCGGAATTTGCCGCGCCTCGAGCTGAAGTTTTACAAGCGCGTGGCCGAGCCCGGGCAATTTCTCGGCGACTTCGCGCAATTTTTTTCGCGCTGCCAAGATGAAT
>CAZIWR010000250.1:0-3926 GCA_964542805.1 uncultured Acidobacteriaceae bacterium | reverse complement strand
TGGCCGAGGCGCCCTTAGCCCCACACATCGTGTCGGTGACCCAGCCTGTCCAGGAGCCATCCTTCGGTAAAGCAAAGCTGATTCCCGCAGCCAGAACCAGGGCCAGAGAACAAATCAATAGTCGCTTGGTCATCATACCTTCCCCCTTTTCAAAATCGGTCTAATCACCCTGAGCAGGGCAGACCATGGACTCTGGCACATTTTGAATTCGTTGTCCAGATTGCTCTGCCCGAATAGATTCACTGGACAGGATGCTGGATGCATTCAAAAAAGAGAAAAACGGGAGGATTCCCTGGGGAATCCTCCCGCTATGGGAAGCCGGGCCCGGCAGAACCCGTTTACTTGCCGGCCGAAAGGGCAGCGACTTTCGGGACGCTCAAGTAACCGACGACCTTGTTCTTGCCCACTTCATTGACGACGAGCTCAAACGGAGCGCGCGTGCCGCGGGTGTAGAAATAGATCGGCTCGTTGACTGAGCGGTTTTTCTTTTCCAGACGGAGGTCGTCCGCGAAGAGAGCGAGCGTGAACTGGTTCCGCTTGGTGTTGGTGCCGCGAAGCTCGACCACGATGCTGCCCAGTTTTTCGCGGAAGCCTTTGCCAGTGAGAGTAAATTCGAAATACTCTCTTTGGCCGATGCGGCGGAGCTGTTCAATCTCCTCGTGATTGCGGGCGATCAGGGTGCCCATCTCGCCCTTGGCCATCTGGAGATTCTGTTTGGTGGATTCGAGGTCGCTGCGTACGCCGGAAACATCGCCGCTGAGGTTTTTCACTTCATCGACGCTGGCCTTGGCCGCCAGCTCGGTGCGGACCGAGGACTCCATCTCTTCGAGGTTTTTAGAGTATTGTTCCTGGAACAGCTTGCCCTGTTTGCGCGCGCGGGCCAATTCGCCCTGGGTGAGCTTCAGGCGGTCGGTGACAACGCTTAGTTCTCCCTGCGACTGGGCATTGGTTTCCTCGGCCTGCTTCAGCCGCTTGGTAAGCATATCCACCGAGTCGTGCAGAGCTCTGACTTCCGGCTGCAACTGGGCCGAAAGACCCTGCTCGATGTTGTTGGCGCGGTTCGACGCGCTATAAGCTGCGCCAAGCGCCAGGACGGATACGATGGCTAGAATGACCACCGCGACGCCAATCCAGCGCGGCGAGCCATTGGATTCGGTGACAACAGTTTCGCGTTCTTCGCTCATGTTTTTTCCCCTTCGAAATTCCCTTGCGACCTGGGAGAATGCACGCCACACGCCAAAAAAACAGAAGAACGCTGCGGCGCTATCTCGCACGAGGCACAGAGGTTAAGAGAGCTTCAAAATGGCAGTGAGTACTGGTCGGTTGTACTAGGCCTTGAACTTTTTACGCGAAGCCGATAGTTTCTGCGGTTCTTGGGAACGCCATCTATTCAAATTCGGAGGATAAGCCAATGATTACACGTCGCCGGTTTTTCAGCTCGATTGGCACAGCAGTAGGCGCAGCCGCGGTGATGGGCGCGACGGATAAGAGCGCCGAAATCAAACCGGGAAATGTGGCGTCTCTGAAGCCGCCGTTTCGGCTGCCGGTGGAGTGGTACCGCGGCACCGTGAAGAGATTCCAGGCGCGACTGGGTGTGCTGGGACTCGGCGGAGCCATCGTCGCGGACCAGTTGAACCGCAACTATCTGACGGGCAGCTTTCTGACGGAAACAGAACGTCCGAATTTTCTGTTTGTGCCGGTGACAGGAGAGCCCATCGCTTTCATCCCGGGGCTCGACCGGGACATGGCCGCATCCTGGTGGGTGAAAGAGTTTGAGTGGTACTTCGACTACCCGCATTCCGGCGAATACAACAAGGTGGTCTGGAAAGCTGGAGCGCAGGAGGACCTGTTCAAGTGGATGCTGAAAGGGCTCGCCAAGCGAGGCTTCGGCAACGTGAAGCTGGGAATTGACCGCGAACCGTCACCGTCCCTTGAGCGACGCTTCCGCGAAACACTGCCCGAAGCCAGCTTGAATGACATCGCGAAAGAACTGCTCTTCATGCGCGAGGTGAAGACGCGGGAAGAACTCGCGCTCATGCAGAAAGCGATTGACCTGCACGACGCGATGCTGACGTTTGCGCGCGGGTTCATCATGGAAAACGGCACGAAGGTGACCGATTTCGACGTGCGGCAAGCTACGGAGGAATTTGGCACGCGGACGCTTATGGCGGCAATGGGCAGTGAGGTGAATGGAAAAGCGCATCATGCCGTAGGCATCAGCCTGGGATTTTCTTGCCGAGCCGGTGTGGCCACCGCCTATCCGCATCCCAACCAATTCTTTTTTGCGCGGCTGGCCCCGGGCCAGGCGGTGCAAATCTCGTCGGTCATCAAGATCGGCGGGTACGGCGGAGAAGGCTATCGCGCACTGCACATTGCCCCCATGAACGACTTGCAGAAAAAAATGTGGGATGTGCACACGGAAATGACACTGCGGCAGGCAGAGCTCTGCAAAGCGGACGCAAAATGCGGGGAGATCGGCGCCGCCACATTGGCCATCGCGCAAAAAGCAGGGATGGAGAAATATGTCTACCACCGGCCGGCGCACGGGCAGGGCATGGAAGGCCACCAAGCGCCGTATCTTTCGTTGGGGGACGACACAACTCTGGTCGAAAACATGACCTTCTCCAACGAACCAGGGCTTTACAATCTCGAAGGGGGTTACGGGTATAATCATTCGAACTGCGTGCACGTGCAACGCGAGCGTGGCGTGATCATGAACAAGACGCCGCTAACGCGGGAATTTTGCTGGCTGAAGCTTTGAGATTAATGGGATCAAGTCGACGTGTCTTGAATATCATGCTGCTTGTGTTGGCAATTGTGTTGGAGGTCTTTCTACTTTTGGGGCTGGCACTACCGCACGGGGTCGAATCTTGGAAACTGCCTGTGCTGTGGGTGCAGCGGCAAAAGAACCCCAATCCTCAAACAGAAGCTGCCTGGAAAGCGGAGCGGAATCGAGTGTGGCGAATCAATCTGGCTGTCGATGGTGGGATAATTGTATTTGCTGTGGCGAATGGTTTTGCCATCCGCTTATTCTTTCGGAAATCGCTCCACAATCCCAAAGACTTAAGTTGAAAGGCAGGGGATACGTAAACTCCTTGGCTTTTTTGCTGTGCTGGCTTTGCTTCGAAGGCTCAGCGCGTTACGACCATGTTTTGAAGCTTAGCGATGCGGTCTTCCAGCTTCGGGTGGGTGCTGAACAAACTGGAAAAAATGGAGCCGGCGCTGAGCGGCGCCACGATGTAGAGCGAGAAAGTGGACGGATCAGTTTGCATGGGGATGCGCTTGTTATAGGCGCCGAGCTTCTCGAGCGCGCGAATCAGTCCGAAGGGATGGCCGACGATTTGCGCAGCGGAAGCGTCGGCGGCGAATTCGCGCTGCCGGGAAATCGCGAGCTGGACGAACGTTGCCGCCAGCGGCGCGAGGAAGAGCATCAGCAGGGCGCTTAGACCGCCACCACCGCGGTCGTTATCGCGACTGCCACCACCGAAAATCATGGCGAAACGACCCATAAAGGCGAGGTGCGTGATGGCGCCGGCTATCGTGGCCGCGACGGACGCAGTGAGGATGTCGTAATTGCGCACGTGCGAAAGCTCGTGGGCAAGGACGCCTTCAATCTCTTCGTCCGTCATCACCTCCAGCAGGCCTGCGGTGACGGCGACCGAAGCGTGCCGCGGATTGCGCCCCGTGGCAAAGGCGTTAGGCGCAGCTTCCGGAATGAGATAGAGCTTCGGCATGGGCAAATTGGCCAGGCCGCAGAGGCGATCCATGATCTGGTAAAGGCGCGGAGCTTCCTCGCGGGCAACGGGCTTGGCGCCGCTCATGGAAAGAGCAATCTTGTCCGAAAAGAAGTAAGCAATGCCGTTCATCAGCACCGCGATGATCAGAGCGAAGGTCATACCTCGTTGGCCGCCAATCAACTGCCCGCC
>CAZIWR010000249.1:0-3976 GCA_964542805.1 uncultured Acidobacteriaceae bacterium | reverse complement strand
GGCGTCGGAAAGATCTCGTGTCCCTAGTGGAGTAGGTGAAGATTGACGGGTGCTGGCGCTGGTGGGCGGGACGAGCCCCATCCGCATTACTTCGCCTCTATGGTGAGCTTCTGAGTTAACTTCGTTTTCTCTTTTGGACGAGAAAACTCGCCTGGCGCGCGTTCTTTGCGTCCCGATGGTTCTGATCGGGACGCGCCTGAGAGGATTTGCCCGTCCTTCCTGCTTCCTGCTTTCTGATTCCTGGTTCCTGATCCCTGGTCCCTGCTTTCCAACCTTCAACCTTTTAACATTTAACGTTCAACGATTCTCTTCTTCCCTGTCCCCTTTTCCGCTAATCACCCGCCTGCCCTCCGAAGCTTCAGCGAAGGAGGGCCACTCTGTTGCTTCCCGTTCTTAACTTCCCCCCATCTCCCGCTCCAGCGCTTCCAGAAACTTCGCATTCTCCACCTTCGTCCCCACGCTGACGCGGATCGCCGTCGGAAATCCCATCCACGCCATGGGCCGCACAATCACGCCGTGTTTCAACAGCGCCGCGGCAATTTCCTTCGAGTCGCGCTCCAACTCGATGAGCAGAAAATTCGTGTGCGACGGCACGCACTTGATTCCCATCGTTTTCAGTCGCGACGTGATCTGTTTCATCCCCGCGCGGTTCGATTCCAGCGACCGCCGCACGTGCTCCACGTCGTCCAGCGCCGCAAACGCCGCCGCCTGCGCCACGTTCGACGTGTTGAACGGCGTGCGCAGCTTGTTCATTTCCAGCAGCAGGTCCGCCGGGCCCACGCCGTAGCCCACGCGCATCCCCGCCAGGCCATACACTTTCGAAAACGTGCGCAGCACCAGCAGGTTCGGCGCGCTGATCGCGATGCGCATGGACAGCGCAAAATCCTCGCCCTCCACGTAATCGCAGTACGCCTCGTCCAGCACCAGCAGCGCCTCGCACGTCTCGCTGATGCGCCGGAAAAACGCACCGAATTCTTTCAGCGAAAACATCGTGCCCGTGGGATTATTGGGATTGGAAATATAAATCACTCGTGTGCGCGGCGTGATGGCCCGCGCAATCGCGTCCAGGTCGAAGCCGTAGTCGCGCAGCGGCACTTTCACCAGCGTGCCGCCCGCCGCGCGAATGGAATTGCGGTACAGCGGAAACGTGCCTTCCGACGTCAGCCCTTCCACACCCGGCTTCAGTAGGATGCGCGCGGCCAGGTCAATCAGCTCGCTCGACCCTTCGCCCAGAAAAATATTTTCCATCGGCACGTTGTGCCGCCGCGCGAGTTTCTCGCGCAGGTAATGTCCTCCCCCGTCGGGATAGCGGTTGCAGTCGGTAACGTATTTCCGCACCGCTTCCACCGCCATCGGCGACGGCCCCAGCGGATTTTCGTTCGACGCCAGTTTCACCGCGCGGACATTCAGCTCGCGCTCGACTTCTTCGATGGGCTTCCCCGGCCGGTAGGGATCCAACTCGCGAATAAATGCCGGTACAAGGTCATGCAGCGATTTTGTCATTCGCGATGCGTCCTTTTGTCATTTTTGTGCTGGGCCGATTTGCCGGAGCGGCCGCGCGCCCCGCGCTCGCCCTTCTCTCCGGACTTCCACTTCGGCTTGTTTCCCGTTGGCTTTCCCCACGGCTTTGCCGGCGGCTTTCCCGAAAACGGTCGCGGCGGACCAGCCGGCCGCGCAAATTCCTTCCCTCCGGTCTTCCACTTGGGTTTGTATCCACTTGGCTTGCCCCACGGCTTTCCCGGTGGCTTTCCCGATGGCTTTCCCGAAAATGCTCGCGGCGGTCCGGCAGGTCGCGCGCTTCCCGCTCTCTCTCCGCGTCCTGTCGTTGGACCTGCCGGACTCCCGCCCGGTCTGCTCCATTGCTTCTTCGAAAATGGCCGCGGCGAAAATGGCCGCGTGCCGCCGGGACGCACGCCGTGGCCGCCTACTGGCCCTGGCGGGGTCCCGCTCGGTCGGCTCCATCGCTTTTTCGGAAATTGCGGTGGCGCAGCGGGTCGCGCGCCGCCGGGGCGTGGACCTCGCCCGAACGATGGTCGTGACGGCGTGCCACTCGGTTTTCCCGATGGCCTTCCCCGATAATTCTGCGTCGCGGCGGGCTTTCCGCCGCCGAATCGCGACGCGCCGCCGGTTCGCGGCCGCGCTGGCGCACGCCTCGGGCTTGCCGATTTCGCTTGCACAAACGGAATGGGAATGGCCGGCTTGGCTTTTCCGAGTTGCTCCGTGCGTGCTACCGAGCGGATCAACCCGGCCACTTCCCCTTCACTCAACATCCGGTAGGTGCCGGCCTCCGCCACGCCGAGCTCGAGTTCCGCCAGCTTCACGCGCCGCAGTTTTTCCACGTGATGTCCCAGCCGCGCCAGATTTTGTCGCAGCGCATCGCTCTTCGCTTCGGTTACCGTCGCTTCGTACCACGGATTCGGCGCATCGCCGCGGCCCGGCAGCGGCACCAACCGCGCGCCCACCGCATTCTGCACCTGCCACAAAACCTCCGCGCCCAGCGAGCCTTTCACTTTGATCCAGTACACCTGCTGCAAATGTCCGGACACTTTCAGCAACCGGTTTACCAGATCGCCGTCGTTGGTCAGCAGCAACAGGCCTTCGCTGTGGAAGTCGAGGCGTCCGGCGGGAAACACCCGCCCGGGCACGCCGTGCAGGAAATTTCCCAGGCACTGCCGCCCTTCAGGATCGCTCATCGTGGCGACGCATCCTGCGGGTTTGTGCAGCACCAGATAAATCCGCGCTTGCGAAAAGCGCAGCAGCTTTCCGCCTACTTTGATGTGATCGGTCTCCGCATCGGCCTTGCTGCCCAGCTCGGTGACCACTTGCCCATTCACCGTCACCTGTCCCGACACGATGAGCTGCTCCGCGTGTCGCCGCGAAGCGACCCCAGCACGCGAAATTAGTTTTTGTAGACGTTCCTGCACGTTGGTGTTTTCTCGCTTTCTCGCTATGAACACGCAGTAACTACGCCGGGTTCTCTCGCGGCGGGTTTTCTTCGGCAGTGGATTCTTCATCCGCCAACGACTCCGATGCATCGGATGGCTCGCCGGCTTCAGTTGTCGCGCTTTCGGTGGACGGCATCTCCACCAGTTCGCCCTGTTCGAGCCCGGCATCCGCGCCCAGCGCCGCGCGCGCCAGCTCTTCAAACTCTTTCAAGCTGGGCAATTCGTCCACGTCGTTCAGGCCGAATCGCATCAGAAAATCTTTCGACGTGCGGTACAAAATCGGCCGGCCCATCACCGCTTTGCGCCCCGCGGTCGTCACCAGCCGCCGCTCCATCAGCGTCTGCACCACGCCCGAGCAATTCACGCCGCGAATCTCATTAATCTCCGGCAGCGTCACCGGCTGCTTGTACGCAATCACTGCCAGTGTTTCCAGCGCAGGAATCGTCAGCCGCAGCGGCGCGCGCAGGCTCTTGATAAAGCGCCGCACCACGTCGTGGTGTTGCGCTTTCGTATAGAGCTTGTAGCCTCCCGCAACTTTTCGGATTTCGATCCCGCGCTCATCGCCCTGGCACGCGGCCACCAGCTCGTCAAGCGCGCCGCGAATCTCCGCCTTCTCCATGCCCACCGTCCGCGCCATCTGCTCCACGGTCACCGGCTCATCCGCCGCGTAGATGATCGCCTCCAGAGACGCTTTCAATTCGCCCGGTGTCATGGTCATTGATACTGCTCGTCAATCTGTCCCACGGCCTCGCCACCGCCAAACACCACGTCGAACATTTTGTGCTTCCGTATTTGAATATCCGCAAAAAGTGCGCCCTGCACAAGCAGAATCGCCTGCAGCCGCACCAGCTCGAGCACCGCAAGAAACGCTACAATCATCGCATGCCGCGAAGGGCACGCTTCAAAAAACGCCACCAGCGACACCGGCCCTTCGCTGGCCACCAGTTGCTTGCGCAGCATCTCCATCATTTGCGCTACGGTGAACTGTTCGTGTTGCAACTCGATGCGTGTAATTTCTTTGCGCCGGTCGA
>CAZIWR010000248.1:0-4036 GCA_964542805.1 uncultured Acidobacteriaceae bacterium | reverse complement strand
CGATCAACTATTTCGCCACGTCCTCCAACATGCTCAAGGAGCAGAAGGACGAAGTATCCATCACCGGCGACGACGTGCGCGAAGGCCTCGTCGCCGTAGTCAGCGTCAAGCTTTCCCAGCCGCAGTTCGAAGGCCAGACCAAGGGCAAGCTCAACAGCGACATCAAGGGCGTGGTCGAGCAATTCGTCAACGAGAAGCTGGGCGAATATTTTGACAAGCACACCACCGTCGCGCGCCGCATCGTGGCCAAGTGCATCGACGCCGCGCGCGGCCGCGAAGCCGCGCGCAAGGCCCGCGAGCTCACCCGCCGCAAGTCGGCGCTGGATTCCTCCGGCTTGCCCGGAAAACTTGCCGACTGCCAGGAGCGCGACCCGGCCCGCTGCGAGATCTTCATCGTCGAGGGGCCCTCCGCCGGCGGCTCCGCCAAGCAGGGCCGCGACCGCAAGTACCAGGCCATCCTCCCGCTCAAGGGCAAAATCCTCAACGTGGAGAAGGCGCGCTACGACAAGATGCTCGGCCACGAGGAACTCCGCATCATCATCACCGCGCTCGGCACCGGCATCGGTAAAGAGGACTTCGACGCCAGCAAGCTCCGCTACCACAAAGTGATCCTGATGACCGACGCCGACGTGGACGGGAGCCACATCCGCACCCTGCTGCTCACCTTTTTCTTTCGCCATATGCGCGAGCTGATCGAGAAAGAGCACATCTACATCGCCCAGCCGCCGCTCTACCGCATCAAGCGCGGCAAGACCGACCGCTACATCCGCGACGAGCGTGAGTTCGCGCGCGAGCTGATGAAGCGCGCCACCGAAGATCACGTCGTCAAGTCCAAGGGTCTCGAGCTGCAGGGCGGACAGCTCACCACCTTCCTGCTCAACGTCCAGGAACTTCAGCAGGTCACCGCCAAGCTCATGCGCCGGCTGCGCGACGCCGAGCTCATCCGGCTGCTCGCGGAAAGCGACCTGGAAAAGAAAACCGACTTCGGCGAAAAGAAATCCGTCGCACAATTGCAGAAGGACATCGAGAAGGAAAAACTGAAGCTGGACACCAAGATCGAGTTTGACGAGGAGCACAGCCTCTACGAGCTGGTGGTCTCCACCGGCGGCAAGGCCGAGCGCAAGATCAACTGGGCGCTGGCTTCGCTGCCGGAGTACAAACGCCTGCGCGCGCTCCATGCCCAGCTCGCCGCGTTCGACAAGCCGCCCTTTGTGGTCACTCGCAATGGCACGAAGACGGAGAAATCCACGGCCGGCGAAGTCCTCGCATTCGTGCTCGAAGACGCCAAAAAAGAATTCACGGTGACGCGCTTCAAGGGCCTCGGCGAAATGAACCCCGCGCAGCTCTGGGAAACCACCATGAACGCGGAAACGCGCACCCTGCTGAAAGTGCGCCTGGAAGACCTGGTCGAAGCCGAACGCATCTTCACTACGCTGATGGGCGAAAATGTCGAACTGCGCCGCAAGTTTATCGAGGAAAACGCGCTGGACGTTGTGAACCTGGATATCTGATCAATCATGGAAACCCCCACTCTGCCATTTCGGATCACCGCTCCAACGAGTTGGATTTCAACTCTCGGGGTGACCGCCGCCGCAGGCAGTTTGTTCGTATTAGTGGTCGGTGCAAATCCGGATAGTTTTGTGCGAAATCTATTGGCAGTGGACTTTCTAGGCTACAAGACCAAATTAACGGTGCTGGCAGCGCTCGCCCTCATAGCAGGGTATGCATTTCATGCTGTATCCGAACTCCTTAACCGCGTTTTGATACAAGGCGTGTTTCTGATTCAGCAACGATTTTGGCCCACAAATAGGTTTTTCAATGTGTCTGAGATTGATCGCGAATTCATTTTTCGAGCTTTTCGACATTTTGACACCCAATCGGGGCCAACGGTAATGCCGCCATTTCCTGACGAGAAGGACGAAGACAGGTGGAGTTCAATTGTTCTGACCCTACTACTCTATTACACGACCCTATTTCAAGAACTTGGACATCAGTTTGAGTCGTCCGTTGCACGAACAAGGTTATGGGGTGCGGTCGCCATCGCCCTTTTCGTGAGTTATCCACGTGTACCGCCGCCCTGGAAGGGCAGTTTTCTCTTTCTGGGATTGCTGTTTCTGATCCTGTCGCTAGTCCTTCAACACAGAACAACTGTAGCAATGGGGCGCATTATTTCTGCTGGATTTCTGCGGGAACAAAGTCGCCGCGCGCGAGGGGACCGGGCACGGGGCCCCGACCCCGTGGAGCCTGCGGACGATGGAGCATGATGGCAACAGTTCGCGGGGTGGGAGAATTTTCAAGCGACGCGAATCGCAGGGCCGGCCCGGAAGAACGAAAGCAAATGATCTATCAGTTGCGATGGAAGACCGAACCAAGATTACGGGGCCTCTCCTGCTCGGAGTTTTCTGCTGCGCCGACCGCGGCGCCGGACAACGAGCGCGGCGTGGCCGCGGATTTTGCGAATGACGCGGAGCGCGACGCCTTTATGCGGCAACTGGAAGAAGTCTTCGGCCCGCAGCGGTTTTCGAATAATGCGGCAGCGTTTGAAACGGTGAAAGCGTACGCGCTGGAGTGGGCCGCAAAAAGAAGTGGCGAGTGATGAGTGGCGAGGAGAATCGCTGTGGGATCTTTTGAGCCGAGGCTGGACATTTTGCCGCCAGCGCAGCGGCGGCTCTGGGATGAGCTAGGGGCTACGCCATCCGGATTTGTTCTTTACGGCGGAACGGCTATCGCGCTGCGGCTGGGCCACCGGCATTCCGAAGATTTTGATTTTTTTTCGAATCAGCCGTTTGCGCCGCGCACATTGCTGGAACGGGTCGCGTATCTGAAGGGTAGCATCGTGCGGCAGGAGTCTCCCAATACGCTGACGTGCAGAATCGACCGCGGGGAGCGAGTGCTCGTGTCGTTTTTTGGCGGCCTCGCCCTGAACCGGACGGCGGACCCGGAAACAGCGGCAGGAACTTCGATCCGCGTGGCCTCGCTTTTGGACCTGGCGGCCACGAAAGTGGCGGTGATGGCGGGGCGGGCAAGCCGAAAGGATTATTTGGATATGGATGCGCTGCTCCGCAGCGGAGTCGAGCTATCGCAGGCGTTCGCGGCCGCGCGCGCCGTCCATGGCGAACGGTTCAACCCCCTGCCGAGCTTCAAAGCGTTCTTTTTTTTCGAAGATGGAGATGTGGGCGAGCTGAGCGCCGCAGAACGAAGCCGTTTGAGCCAGGCGGCACGACAGGTCGATCTCGAGAGGCTTCCCGCCGTCAAAAGCCGCCCGGGGATTATTTAGGAGATGCATGCAACCGCCCGCGGAACTTCTGCACGTAGCGCACGAAGTGGTTTGGTTCAAGGAGCCCGAAGAGACCCTCGCCGACGCGAGATTTTTTCTGGCGCACGTGATGACCTACGGCACGATCGAGGAAATCGCCGTGGTGAAGAAATATTTTACGCCGGCGCAATTCCGCGAGGCGCTGGAGAATGCGCCCGCCGGTATTTTTGACCAGCGCTCGTGGGCCTGCTGGAACACGATGTTTGATCGCGTGCCGGTCCCGGATATGCCCCGGCGGTACCTTCCGTAAAAGGCGGCAAGAAGCACGGAAGAGCGAAAATAAAAAATGGAAAATAGAAAAGAGAAAAGAGGCACGGAAGAAGTGGCTAGTGGCGAGGGACTAGTGACTAGCGAGAGAAGAGCCCCAGGTTTCGAGGTACAGCTCGATGGCCTCACGGAGGCTGGCGCGAGCCGATTCGACATCCTTTCCCTGCGAGGTGACTCCGAGTTCGGGACAGCGCGCGACGTACCACTCCTCTTCCTTGGTGATGAGCGCGCTAAAGCGGTAGGTCATACCGCGATGCTACTGGAAGTGGGGAAGTAGAAGCAAGCACCGAGGCTGGCGGACTGCATTTCGTTTTTCATTCCGAGATCCGGGTTTGATTTTCGGTTTCCGAGGAGCACAGCGACACATGCCTGACGAACAGACAACAGCGCAGATAATTCCGGTGGACATCGAAACGGAGATGCGGCGGTCGTATCTCGATTACGCCATGAGCG
>CAZIWR010000247.1:0-4071 GCA_964542805.1 uncultured Acidobacteriaceae bacterium | reverse complement strand
TTGCCCGGATTCAGGTCCGCGAACGGGAACCAGGTGGAGTGAATCTGAATCATGATGCGATGTCCGCGGCGGAAAGTATGCAACGTGTCGGAAACTTCGAAAGAAACTTTGGTGGGCTTGCCGGGGACGAAGGCCTCGGGATTTTCCAGCGAGTTGCGGAATTTTCCGCGGATGATTTCACCGCGCACGAGTTGCTGGTAGCCGCCGAGGGTGTTGTTGATGCTGCCCTTGTCGTCGGGGAAGCGGTCGGGATAGACGTCGATGACTTTGACGATCCAGTCGCAGTCGGTGCCGGTGGTGGAAACGTGCAGGCTGGGAGTGATGGGGCCAGCGATGGTGACGTCGTCTTCCAGCACGTCGGACTGATAGACAAGAACGTCGGGACGGCGCGCGGCGTGGCGCTGATCGTCGGTCATGTAGCGCTGGGCCATGCCGCCGGCGATGCCCGGCGTGAGCGGCACGGGCTTCTTGGGGTCGCTGGTGTATTCGTCAAAGTCGTTGGCGTCCGCCGCGGGTGGATCGAAGGAAAGTTTTCCGCCGGCTTGCAGATAAATTGATTTCGTGACGGTTTGCTTGGGAGGCCAGGCGTCAAACTTGCGCCACTGGTTGGCGCCGGTTTCGAAGACGTAGGCTTCGGGCAGATCGTTCTTGCCCTTGTCCTTCAAGAAGAAATTGAAAAACGCGAGCTCGATATTTTCGCGGTAGAACTCGGCGGTTTTCGCGTCGAAGCGGGTGTCACCTAAGGTATCACCAGGGCCGCCGGCCCAGCCGCCGTGGACCCACGGGCCCATGACCAGCATATTGAAGACGCCCGGGTTCATTTCCTCGGTGGAGTGATAGACGCCGAGCGCGCCGAAAAGATTTTCAGCGTCGAACCAACCGCCAACGGTCATGACGGCGGGCGCGACTTTTTTGAGGTGCGCGCGGATGTTGCGCGCCTTCCACCAATCGTCGCGGCGGTCGCGCTTCATCATTTCGTTCCAGAAGGGAATCTGATTCTTGAAATATTTGTCGTTGGCATTTTTGTTGGGGCCGAGGCGCAGGTAGAACTCGTAGCCGTCGTTGGTGACGCGGTCGATCGGCGGGCCGGGATAAACGGTGGTGGGTTTGGGAAACGGCCAGCCCGCGCCGGAAAACCAGCCGAAGGCGTGGGCGAGAAGCAGCGCGCCGTTGTGATGCCAGTCGTCGCAGGTGAACCAGTCGGCAACGGGCGCCTGCGGAGAAACCGCTTTCAGCGCGGGATGCGCGTCAATCATCCCCGCGGCGACGTAGAAGCCGGGATAGCTGATGCCCCACATGCCGACGCGGCCGTTGTGGCGGGGAATATTTTTCAGCAGCCACTCGATGGTGTCGTAGGTGTCGGTGCTTTCGTCGATGTCCTTGGGGCCGGACTTCACATCTTTGTGCGGGCGGACGTGCTCGAATTCGCCTTCGGACATCCAGCGTCCGCGGACGTCCTGATAAACGACGATGTAGCCTTCCTTGGCGAAGGAGGCCGAGGGGCCCACGCTCTCGCGGTAGCGGTCCGAGCCGTAGGGGCCGATGCTGTAGGGAGTGCGGATGAGCAGGATGGGAACTTTCTGCGAAGAATCTTTTGGCGCGTAGACGGCAGTGAAGAGGCGCACGCCGTCGCGCATGGGGATGTAGATTTCCTGCTTGGTGTAGTTTTCCTTGACCCACTCGAGGCCCTGAGCGGCGAGCGGCGCGGTGAAGGCGAAGAGCAGCAGCGCAACGCCGGCGACGCGAGACATCCTGCCAATGCGCATGACTTCCTCCTGCGATGAGCGTTTCAGAACGGAAGTGAGACTACCACAGGTACTGCTGGAGGTTTAGACGTCCGGGCGGAGAAAACGTCAGTGGCGAGACTTCAGACAATAGTTACGCACGCCTCCAAACGTCGTGACGCCGATGTGGAGATAGGAAACCCAACGCTCGAGCTTGTGATGGTTGCTGCGATGGAAAAGATAACTAATGCCGACCGAAGTGAGCGCGCCGGCGGCTTCGATGGCGACGAAGGCAGGTTTGTTGTCCACGACGTCGTTGGTGAGGAGGATTTCGTCGCGGCCGCGGCGGCGCATGTTGCCGGTGGAGTGGAAATCGAGTGCGCGAGAAGCAGCGACGCCGGCGAAGAGCCAGGCGTTTTGCTTGTCCCAGAAGCGGTGCGCGGGCGGTACGGCGGGTGCTTGCGTGCCCGGTACCCGCTGCGGCTGAGGTTTGTCCGGTAATTGCGATGGCGGCGCCGCGGGGCTTTGCTGCGCGCAGACCGCGCCGGAAAAAGAAAATAAAGCGAGGCAAGAGAGGATCGCAATTCGGCGCATCGCAAGGATTGTAGGAGAGAAAGCCGAAGAGGCAAAGAGTTGAAAAGAAAAATCTCGCCCCAGTGACACCCTGCATCCCGCGATTGCGGGATCAGGACAGGCAGCGGGCACGGAGCAATCGCTGAGCGAAAATCTACGATGCGCGGAGGGATTGCGTCATGGAGGCGACGATTTCGCGGAGGCGGTCGGCAGCGGCGGCGTAGAGAGCTTCACCGGTGGAGGGAGCAGCGGCGACGGCGGTGGCGGCAGCACTTCGGGAGGAGAGATCCTTCGTCCCGAGTTCATCGGGACTCCCCTCGCGTGCGCTCGGGGCAGGCAGGATGACAGGTGAAGGAGTGGCGGGGGCGAGGATGTCGCAGGGGGCGCTGGACGCGACAGCGGCCGGCGAAAAAACGACGGGCGGGCCGAAGGACATACGGGCGCGAGCGCGAGAACGCGAGCCCGGGAAAAGCGAGCCCCAGTTGAAGGGACGGCTGCGGGGCCAGATTTCGAAAACGTTTTCCAGGGCCACGGGAACAATCGGCGCGCCAAGGTTCAGGGAGAGAATCGGCGCGCCTTTCTTGAATTTTTTGATTTCGCCGTCGATGGTGCGCTCGCCTTCGGGAAAAAGAATCAGCACTTTGCCGTGACGCAAGCCGAAGGCGCCGGCCTGCATGGCGCGGATGAGATTGGTGTCGGGGTCCACGGGAATCACGTTCATCTGGCGGGCGAGCCAGGCGGTGAAAGCCGTGGCGAAATATTCGCTGGCGCCGACGAAAAATAAATTTTTCAAATGGCGGTAAGGCAGCGCGCTGACCAGCAAAAATGCATCGAGATAACTTTCGTGATTGGGGCACAGCAGGAAAGGCCCTTTTCCCGGAAGGTTTTCCCGGCCGCGGACGCGGAAACCCATAAAAATCCAGGCGAAAACGTAGGCGAACTTCAGCGCCGCAAAAAAGAGCGCGGCGTTGAAGGGTCGCGGGCGCAGCACTTCGTGCAGGACGGGATCGTCCTCGAGATCGGCGTGCAGGATTTTTTCCCAGGGGTCCACGGAGCTATCGGCTGCAGCTTGCTCGCCGCCGCCGGCATCGGGGTGCAGGACGGCGTCGACCAGTTCGCGCACGGTGTAGATGCGGTGGGAAACCTCGTCGGAGACGCGCGAGCCGAAGACGACTTGCAGCTGCGTGAGCAACTCGACGCGCTCCATGGAGTCGAGGCCGAGCTCGAGCTCGATATTGGCGTCGGGGTGGACAGCGTCGGGCGTGCGCGTAGCCGAGCGCACCACGTCGAGGGCGCGGGCGACACGGGGGTCGGCGGCCCAGGCGATGTCTTCCTCGCGCACGGCGCGGGCGGCGGAGAGCGGTTCGGTGGTTTCGCCCGGCGCGCTGCCGGCCAGCACGCGCTCCTGAATCTGGAAGCGCCTGAGCTTGCGCGTGGTGGTGCGCGGCAAATCCTCGTTCCAGATATCGTAGCTGAGCACGCGCTTCATGGGCGGCAACTGGATGGAAAGCCCTTCCATTTCGAAACGGAGCACTTCCCTGGCGTTGACGATCTTGCGCTGGCGGAGCACGTCGAAATTGGGAACGACCACGGCGTGCAGCCGCTCGGCGGCGGGCTCGCCCGGGCGGGAAAGACCCAGGACGCAAATCTCCTTGATGCACGCGGACTGGAGATAGTGCGTTTCGATTTCCTCCGGATAAATATTCTTTCCGGAGCTGGTGACGATGATTTCCTTGCGGCGGCCGGTGATGTAGAGGCGGCCCGCGGGGTCGAG
>CAZIWR010000246.1:0-4121 GCA_964542805.1 uncultured Acidobacteriaceae bacterium | reverse complement strand
TCTGCTTCAAGTGCCATGCGAACAGTTCCACTAAACCGCAGTCGTCGAGCTACACGGACTACGGACGCACACCCTACCGCGCGACGTTTCCGGCAGCGTCCGATCCGTACAACACCCGGCTGGACTTTCAATCGCAGGTGGCGCGGCATAACGTCTTGCAAGCCGCGCGCGCTGGGGTGTCTCCCAGCTTGCGCACAAACATGCTTGATCTTAACGGCAATCCCGCTGGGCGCTCGCTGGCCGTGGGCACGTACCTCTACTGCACGGACTGCCACAACAGCGATGGCGCACGGGCCCAGGGAGGAACGTCGGCCAACGGACCGCACGGCTCGCGCTACAACCACATCCTTGAGCGGCGCTATGAATTCGAGCCGCTGCCGGCCTCCGCGGGCGATTCGACCGCGGGCATGACGTATTCCCCCGGCGTGAGCGGAGCTTACGCGCTGTGCGACAAATGCCACGACGTGGAGCAGGGCGTGCTGCGCAGCGATTCCGTCTTCGGCAAACACAAGCTTCATGTGGTGGATGAACGCGCCTCCTGCGCTACGTGCCATGCACCGCACGGAGTGCAGGGAGGCAATGTGCAGCTCAACGCACACTTGATCAATCCGGACACCATGATGGTCGGGCCCAATCGTTCGGCGATTCTGCGGATCGACACCACCGCGCGCACCTGCTCGCTGCGCTGCCACGGCGCAGACCACAACAACGAAAAGTATTGATCCCCATCAGCAAGAGTGAAGCGAACGTAAACAAAAAGGGCCGAACCCGCAGAGCGGGATCGGCCCAAGTGGATGATGGCGATGGTTGCGGGGGCTGCAACGCCCCAAGCCTGCTCACAATTCCTTTCCGAATTAAACCAAACCGCAGGGCCGCCTGAATTACGAGCCCCCTGGGCCTGTATTGCAGTTTCCGATGGCGCGGGATAGTATCCGCTTCGCGCTCAGCAACTTGAAATGATTGGTCAGAACATCGCGCACTACAAAGTTACCGCCAAATTAGGTGAAGGCGGGATGGGTGAGGTGTATCGCGCCACGGACACCAAGCTCGGGCGTGACGTTGCGCTCAAGGTGTTGCCAGAAGCGTTTGCTTCCGACACGCAAAGGATGCAGCGCTTCCAGCGCGAAGCGCAGGTGCTGGCATCGCTCAATCATCCCAACATTGGAACGATTCACGGTCTAGAAGAATTAGGAGCCACTCACGCGCTGGTGATGGAGCTGGTCGAGGGCCCCACGCTTGCGGAAAGAATTGCGCAGGGCGCGGTTCCGCTCGAAGAAGCGCTGCCGATTGCCAAGCAGATTGCTGAGGCGCTCGAGTACGCCCACAGCCACGGCATCATCCACCGTGACCTCAAGCCCGCGAACATCAAGCTCACCACTGACGGCCAGGTGAAGGTGCTCGACTTCGGCCTGGCCAAGGCACTGAGCGACGAATCGTCTGCGCAGGACATTTCCAACTCCCCCACGCTCAGCATGGCCGCCACAAAAGCCGGCATCATCCTCGGCACCGCGGCGTACATGTCGCCGGAGCAGGCGCGCGGCGCCGTCGTGGACAAGCGCGCGGACATCTGGTCCTTCGGCGTGGTGCTTTTTGAAATGCTCACTGGTCGGCGCCTGTTCGCCGGGGACACGGCTTCCGATACGCTGGCCGCGGTGCTGAAACTCGAGCCGGAATGGAACGCGCTGCCGGCGCAAATCCCCGTCGCGGTGCGCCGCCTCTTGCGTCGCTCTCTCGAGAAAAACCGCAAGCAGCGGTTGCACGATATCGCTGATGCGCGCTTGGAAATCGAAGAGGCCCTCACCGAACCAGTGGACCAAGCTATCTCGGTTGGCGAACCGGCCCCACGTCCCTTGCGTCGCGGGCTTCCCTGGGCTCTAGTCGTGGTGTTTGCCATGAGCACGCTCGTGCTCGCTTGGCAGTTTGCCCGTTCGCCGCGTGAAGGCCCGGCGGAAGCACCGGCCACCCGGTCCACATTGCCGCTTGCCGTCGAATTTGCCTTTGGAGGGTGGACCGGTTCCAACCTGGCGCTATCGCCTCAGGGTACGGACTTGGTTTTTTCCGGTATCCGCGACGGCAAACGCCAACTGTATCTGCGGAAACTCAACGAGCTGGAGGCCTCTCCCATCCCCGGCACCGAGGGAGGCCACACACCCTTCTTTGCACCCGGCGGCGGTCGCATCGGGTTCTTTGATCAAAACTGGCTGAAGACCCTAGACCTCGGCACGGGCTTGGTGGCCAATCTTTGCCGGGCTCTCGGCAGCATTGGAGCGAATTGGGGAGCGGATGAAATCATTCGGCTCACATCCGGTTCGGCCGCGGGGATCTATGAAGTTCCCGCGCGGGGCGGCGAATGCAAAGTCGTGGCGCGCCCCGATTTCGAGCGCGGCGAGAGGAGCTATCGCGTCTCCGACACGTTGCCCGGAGGCAAGGGGCTGCTATTTACCCTGGTCCAAAGCGGAGCTGATCTCGCCATCACCTACAGCGTTGCCCTGCGGGATTCAGCCACGGGCCAGCACCGCGTGCTGCTCAAAGGCGGGAGCAGCGCCCGGTATGCCCCCAGCGGTCATCTAGTTTTTTCCCTGGAAGCAAAACTGTACGCGGTGCCCTTCGATCTCGCCAGCCTGAAAGTGACCGGGGAACCCGTGCCGGTTGTTGAAAACGTCCTAGGCGACCGGGAGCGCGTCCACTTCAGCCTTTCGAGCAACGGAATTCTCGCCACGGTTCCCGGTGGACTGCGCGAATCGCAATCCTCGCTGCAGTGGATGGACCGTCAGGGACGCGCTCGACCCGTGAGCATCGCGCTTGGTAACTATTCGCAGCCTGCTTTCTCGCCGGATGGGCGCCGGCTGGCGGTAATCGGGGGGCATTACCAGGGCTCCGATATCTGGGTGCACGATTTCTCGCGCGGTACCTTTACGCGGCTGACCACGAACCCAACGGATGACGAATCTCCCGTCTGGACACCGGACGGCCGGCGCATCACCTTCTCTTCCAACAGGGCTGGGGTGATGGATTTGTATGAAATTCCCGCGGACGGAAGCGCTCCAGAGAAATCCGTGCTGGTGCGCCCGGGGGCGCAGATGGCGCAATCGTGGCTGCCCGATGGAAAGGTTTTGCTCTTCCTTGAAGGCCCTGCTGCCGCGCCCGGCAATTTATGGGTGATGACGCGGGAGGGAAGCAACGCGCCGTTGCGAGCATTTCTCGAGTCGCCTTTCAAAGAACGGTGTGCGCAGTTCTCGCCGGACGGCCGCTGGGTGGCCTACACCTCGGATGAGTCCGGACGGGATGAGGTCTATGTCCGGCCGTTCCCGGCCGGAAGTGGCAAAGTACAAATTTCCGTGGATGGCGGAGATTGTTCCCGCTGGGCGCGGAATGGCCGCGAGCTCTTTTATCAAAGCGGGAATAAATTGATGGCCGTGGCGGTGCGTCCCGGCGCGGAGTTCGCCGCAGACCCGCCGAAGGCACTTTTCGAGGCGCCATTGCGCCCGGACCCAACCGCAAACTTGCCGGATTTCGACGTGTCCCCGGATGGCCAAAGATTCATTATCGTTCGGCCCGAAAAGGAAGCAGGGCCAACGCAAATCCACCTGCTTGCAAACTGGACCCAGGAACTGAAGAGGCGCGGGGCTACTGGAAAACAATGATTATGTATGATTGGTAGCTTCGTCGCGCACAACAAAGTCACAGCGAAACTCGGCTCCGGCGGGACGGGAAGTGTATCGCGTCCCTGGCACCAAAACGCAGCGGCACGCGGCGCTCTCCAAACTTCCAGAGAGAAACTAAGGCCGTTTTCTTGGCGGCCCCAAAAAACCAAAGGCCGAGCAGTGCGCTCGGCCCTGGTCTTAATATTTTTGGTTGCGGGGGCTGGATTTGACGGGGGAAACCGCCCGTCGAACACATTGAACCAGCGATCCCGCGCTGCGGGATTATGAGCCCGACAAGCTACCAGACTGCTCCACATCACGCAAAGGGATTGGGGCGCGAAGCGTAACCAAAAGCAAGAAGGGCGCTTCGAGGTTTAGCCTCAAAGCGCCCGTGGTTGCGGGGGCTGGATTTGAACCAGCGACCTCCGGGTTATGAGCCCGACGAGCTACCAGACTGCTCCACCCCGCGTAAAGAGA
>CAZIWR010000245.1:0-4126 GCA_964542805.1 uncultured Acidobacteriaceae bacterium | reverse complement strand
GAAATTCGGAAACGGATGTGCCTGAAAGTGATTGACTGGCTCGGCGGGGCGAGGGACACTAGTATTTCGGCTGTGACTCTCGACCGGGATTTACTGCGCCCGCCGCTCCTCTTCCGAAACTGGCGACCCGGGGATGGCTATCGCCCGGTAGGGCGCCAGGGAGTGCGGAAGTTGAAACGGCTTTTCCAGGAGTACAAGGTCCCGGCCGGAGAGCGAAAGGGCTGGCCGGTCCTGACCAGCGGAGGTAGGCTGGCGTGGGCCGGGCGATTTCCGGTGGCCGAGGAGTTTGCCGCAGGGGGCAACACGCGGGCGGCTTTGGCTATCGTCGAGGAAAATCTGTGAAGCCAACACCAAAAGTTGTGTTTTCGGCCGCCCGACTGGCGACGCGGGTGAGTGCGATGGGCCGTGAAATCTCCCGTGACTACGCGGGGCGCACAGTGGACCTGGTGGCGATCATGGACAACTCGTTCGTGTTCGCTGCCGACCTGGTGCGACATATCAAATGCTCGGTGGTGTGCCACTTTGTGCGCGCGGAAATCCGCGACGTCAACGTGGGCGGATACGAGCGGAAAGAGATTTTTTTCAGCCCCGAGCCAGTCCTGCGGGAGCGAGACATACTGCTGGTGGACGCGGTGCTGCATTCGGGAGTGACCCTGGACTTTTGGGCGAAACGCCTGCTGGACAGCCGCCCGAAGTCGCTGCGGACAGCGGTCTTGATCGACAAACCGCGGGATCGCAAAGTGGACTTCCAACCGGACTACTTTTGCTTCCAATCGGCATCTAATTATCTGGTGGGGTATGGGCTGCCGGAGCGCCGGGGAATGTACCGGAACCTGCCATTCGTGGGAGAGCTCAGCGGAGCGCAACGCGGCGAGAGAAAACGAGCCGGCGCGCGAACGAAGAAAAGCCGCCGCAAGAAAAGATCGGTGAGGTAGCTACGTGAATTCAACTGCACGATCCATTCTGTTCTGGATGTTCATCCTGCTGCTGGCCGTGGTGCTGTGGAAGATGGCCTCGACGGGAGGGCCTAACACGCGCCCCGAAGAGTTGATCTATTCGGATTTCATGACGCAGGTGGAGCAGGGGAAAATCCTCAGTGTGATAGTGACCGTCTCCCTAGTCAGCGCAGATGTGGAAGGCGATTTCCGGGAACCGAACAAGAAGTTCCACCTCACGGTTGCAAAGGAGTCCTTGTCGGACTTGTCGAAGCTGCTGCGAGAAAAAGGGGTGCGCATCAACATCAAGCAGGAAACGCGCAGCGACTGGCTGACGTTCCTGCTGAACGCGCTGCCATTCTTCCTTCTGGTGGGTTTCTGGATCTTCATGATGCGGCAGATGCAGGCCGGCGGAAATAAGGCGCTGAGCTTCGGGAAGTCGCGAGCTCGCCTGCTCACCGCGCAGCAGAAAAAGGCGACGTTCAAAGATGTGGCCGGGATTGACGAGGCCAAAGAAGAGCTGCAAGAGATTATCGATTTCCTGAAAGACCCGCAAAAATTCCAAAAGCTGGGCGGGCGCATCCCCAAAGGCGTTCTACTGGTGGGACCTCCAGGCACGGGCAAGACTCTGCTGGCCCGGGCGATTGCCGGGGAAGCGAATGTGCCCTTCTTTTCGATTTCCGGCTCGGACTTCGTGGAGATGTTCGTGGGCGTGGGCGCGAGCCGCGTGCGCGACCTCTTCGAGCAGGGCAAGAAGAATGCACCGTGCATAGTATTCATTGACGAAATCGACGCGGTAGGCCGCCACCGCGGGGCCGGCCTGGGCGGCGGGCACGACGAGCGCGAGCAAACGCTGAACGCGCTGCTGGTGGAGATGGACGGGTTCGAGTCGAACGAAGGCGTGATCCTGATCGCAGCGACGAACCGGCCGGACGTGCTGGACCCGGCGCTTCTGAGGCCGGGGCGGTTCGACCGGCGGGTGGTGGTGCCGCGGCCGGACGTGAGGGGCCGCGAAGAGATTCTTCGGGTACACACACGCAAAGTGCCCATCTCGGAAGACGTGGATTTGTCTGTGCTGGCGCGCGGGACACCGGGCTTTTCGGGCGCCGATCTGGCCAACCTGGTGAACGAAGCGGCGCTGTGGGCGGCGCGGCAGAGCCGCAAGATGGTGCTGATGGTGGACTTCGAAATGTCCAAGGACAAAGTCCTGATGGGCGTTGAGCGGAAGTCCATGATTCTCTCCGAAGAAGAGAAGCGCAACACGGCGTACCACGAGGGAGGGCACGCGCTGGTGGCGGCCATGACGCCGGGTGCCGACCCAATCCATAAGGTGACGATCATTCCGCGCGGGATGGCGCTGGGCATGACGATGCAGTTGCCCATCGATGACAAGCACACCTACACGAAAGAGTTCCTCGAGGCGCAGCTTGCGGTACTGATGGGCGGGCGCGCCGCGGAGGAGATTTTCCTGGGCAAGGTGACGACCGGCGCAGGGAACGACATCGAACGCGCGACGGAAATCGCGCGACATATGGTGTGCGACTGGGGCATGAGCGAAATGGGACCGCTTGCCTACGGCAAGAAGGAAGAGGCGATTTTCCTTGGCCGGGAAATCGCGCAGCATCGCGATTACTCAGAAGAGACGGCCATCCGGATTGACCATGAGGTGAAAAAGATCGTCACGGCGGCGTATACGAATGCCCGGACGACCCTGGACACAAATCGCGACACGCTGGAGAGAATCGCGCAGGCGTTACTCGTCCGCGAAGTGCTGGACGCGACGGAGTTGAATCTGCTTATCGAAGGAAAGCCGCTGCCGGAGAAAGTGAGGCCGACTCCGCCATCGGCGCCCGCCGTGCCGGGCAAAGAACCGTCGCTGGCACCGCGGCGCGAGCCGCAGACCGCGCCGGGCTTTGCCAAGGGCGAAAAACCTGCGCCGGCATAGGAACAACAGATCCAGGGGACAAACGAAGGGGCGACCGAGTGGTCGCCCCTTCGTTTTTTGGGGGACAGTTTTTCCGCGCGGTTGTTCAGGGGTAGAATAGCCGCATGGCGAAGAAGAGCACGCCGCCGATTGACGTTACCTGCCCGTGTTGCCAGGCAAAGCTCGTCGTGGACACGGAGCTGGCCGTCGTGCTCTCGCATGAGGCGCCGCCCAAGGCCGCGCCGGAAGTGGACCTCTCCGACACGGCGCGGCTGCTGCGGGAGCAGGAAGAGCGCCGAGAAGAGAAATATAAGCAGTCCGTGGAGTACGAGAAGAAGAAGTCAGACGTCTTCGACCGCTTGTTCGAGGAAGGCCTGAAAAAAGCCAAGGATAAGCCGATCGAAAAGCCGATTCGCGATTTCGACCTCGACTGAACCGAACAGCCCTCCCTTCTGGCATACTGCACGTCTGTGCCGAACAGCACGCACCCAAAGAGAATTGCCGAATTCGCAAAGCGCAAATGGCCTTCCCGGTCATTGCATTGGCTCGGTTGGAGCCTGCTTGCGATTGTGACGGGAATCAGTTTGCATGCGCAGGAAATGACCAAGCCTCCGAAACCGCAAAGGCTTGGGGCAGGCATGGAACTGCGGCGCAACGCGCGGAGCGGGGAGCTGGAATACCGCCGAAAGGCTGCCGGCGCGAACGATGAAACCGCAGGGGCGGAGGGCGGCAGCAGGGCGACGCTGCGGGTCGGCGTCAACCTGGTGGAAGTGAACGCCATGGTGTTGAGGGCGGACGGCACGCCTGTAATGGATTTGCGTCGCGAAGATTTTCGTTTATTGGAAGACGGAGTGCCACAGGCAGTGGAGCATTTTGACGCGTCGAGCGAAGCGGCAAGCGTAGCGCTGGTGATGGATGCGAGCCCGAGCGTGCTTCGCGACATCGGAGAAATGAAAGCGGCGGCGAGGACGTTGGCCCGAGAACTGGACAAGCAGGACGAAGTGGCGGTGGTGTCGTTTGACGCGGATACCTATGTGCTCCTTCCATTCTCGCGTGACCGCGGGGCACTTGAAAAAGCGATCGAACGAGTGAATGTGGCGCGCGGGGCGGGGTCGAAAAAAGGCTCGAACATTTACGAAGCGGTGTACCTCGTGGCGCAGGAACTCTTTCGCGGGCGAAAAGGAAGAAAAGCCATTGTGCTGTTGACCGACGGGCAAGACAGCGGGCTGGGGTTGAGCTGGTCGGCGGAGAGCGCACAGCCGCGGGC
>CAZIWR010000244.1:0-4136 GCA_964542805.1 uncultured Acidobacteriaceae bacterium | reverse complement strand
AGCCGGGCAGGTCGCGCTCCAGCGCAGCGGGATCGTCGATGAAGTCCGTTTTCCCAAAACGCACTTCGGCAATCCCGCGGCCGGGAAGCACCCGGCGCAGGCCGCGGACCACGGTTTCGACTTCGGGAAGTTCGGGCATCGGGCGTGTCCTGGAAATTATCACACAGCGCAAGCTGCAAACAGGCGGGCGAGATGGCTCAGCCCTCCACGGACAGCTTGCGACGTGATAGATTCTTGGCTCGCTTTGGGGCGTGGGGCGGACAGCCCGCAAAACTGAATCTTCGCCTTCAGGCGCGGCATCGAATGTCGAAAGTCTGGCAAGTCCGCGCGCTCGGGGACCGGTGAGGGGACAAGGTTGCAACTACTGCTGATTGCCGCCGTTGGGCTGCTCAGTTACGCCAACGGCGCGAATGACAACTTCAAGGGCGTGGCCACGCTGTGGGGCGCGGGCCGCACGAGTTACTGGCGCGCGCTGTGCTGGGCGACGCTGTTCACATTTCTGGGATCGCTGGCCGCCATCGGCGCGGCTTCCGGACTCATTTCCAAATTCAATGGCTCGAATTTCGTCGCTGCGGACGTTTACATGCAAGTGCCGTTTCTCGCCGCGGTAGCGCTGGGTGGCGCAGCCACCGTGCTGCTGGCCTCGCGGCTGGGATTGCCGATTTCCACGACACACGCGCTGACCGGCGCGCTGGTGGGCGCTGGAATCACTGCAGCCGGCTTCACGGGCGTACGGTTTGCCGCGCTGGGCAGCGGAGTATTGTTGCCGCTCTTCTTCTCCCCATTCGTGGCGCTGAGCCTCACGCTCGGCGTGTACCCGCTTATGGCCCGCCTGGCCCGCTCGCGTGACTGCGTTTGCATAGAGGATTCACGCGCGGTGGCCTTGGCACCGGACGGCGCCGCGGCCATGGAATCCATCGGCGCTTCCCCGGTGGTCCGCGTGGCCCACGCAAGCGAATGCAATACGGGCGCGGAAGTGGTCCGCGGCAGCGTGATGGACATCCTGCACTGGCTCTCGGGCGCGGGCATCAGCTTTGCGCGCGGTTTGAACGATACGCCGAAAATTGCCGCTGTGCTGCTGGTAGCCGCCTCGGCGACAGTGAAGTTGGACTATGCGCTCGTGGCCGTGGCCATGTCCATGGGTGGCATGCTCGGCGCGGCGCGCGTGGCGCAGACCATGAGCAAACAGATCACGCCCATGGCTACGGAAGAAGCCGTGGGCGCAAATCTGGTGGCCGCATCGCTGGTCACGCTCGCGTCATTTTTTGCGCTGCCGGTCTCCACCACCCATGTCACCTCCGGCAGCATTTTTGGAATCGGCTGGCGCCGGCGCGACGAGGCGGACTGGAAGCGTGTGCGCGACATCCTGCTCTCGTGGGCGGGGACGCTTCCGCTGGGCGCGGCGCTGGGCGGCCTTTTGTATTTGATGCTCGTGCGGCTCGCGTGACGCGAGATGCAAAGCCGCAATTCGATTTTTGTTTCTGTTCGAGGGGGAACAAATGGCACGCAAGGCTGCAATCATGGACACGGAGTCCGCCGTCCGCGCGCGTTACGAAAAAGCCGCGCGGGCGCGCGAAGTGACCCTCTGCTGTCCGGTCACCTACGACCCGAAATACCTCGCGGCGATTCCGCAGGAAATCCTCGACAAGGACTACGGCTGCGGCGATCCTTCGCGCTACGTGCGCCAAGGCGACACGGTGCTCGACCTGGGCAGCGGTGGCGGAAAAATCTGCTTTATCGCGTCGCAAATCGTGGGTCCCAAGGGCCGCGTGATCGGCGTGGACTTCAACCCGGAAATGCTGGCGCTGGCGCGCAAGCACCAGCCGGACGTCGCCCAGGAGGTCGGGTGGAATAACGTGACGTTCCACCGCGGGCGCATCCAGGACCTCGCGCTGCCGCTCGACGAGGTGGACGCTTGCCTGAAGGCCAGCCCGGTGCGCTCGAGCGAAGACCTGCACCGCTTCGAGGAATTCGAATCGCGCCTGCGCCAGGGCGCCCCGATGATTGCCGACGAATCCATGGATGTGATTATCTCCAACTGCGTGCTGAACCTGGTGCGCGAGCAGGACCGCGAGCAGCTCTTCCGCGAAATGTTCCGCGTGCTGAAGCGCGGCGGCCGCGTGGCCATCAGCGACATCGTTTCCGACGAAAAGGTGCCGGAAAAAATGAAGCAGGACGCGGCGTTGTGGAGCGGCTGCATTGCCGGCGCATTTCAGGAGACGGCGTTCCTCGCCGCATTCGAGCGTGCAGGCTTCCACGCCATGGCCTTGGACAAGTACGATGCCACGCCATGGAAGACCGTGCGAGGGATCGAGTTCCGCAGTGTCACGGTGACCGCGCGCAAAGGCAAGCAAGGGCCGTGCCTCGAGCGCAACCAGGCAGTGCTCTACAAAGGCCCATGGAAAAAAGTGGAAGACGACGATGGGCACACGCTCCTCCGCGGGCAGCGCATGGCCGTGTGCGACAAAACCTACCGCATCCTGACGGGCGAGCCGTACTCTGCGGAAATTCATCCGGTGCCGCCCATGAAGGAGATCCCGCTGCGCAAAGCGAAACCGTTTGCCTGCGGGCAAACCGCCCTGCGCGCGCCGGCGGAGACCAAAGGAAAGCGTTACCGCAAGACCGTGAACGCCGCGGCAACGTGCGCGCCCGGTTCAGGTTGCTGCTGACGAATGCGTAGCGGCGCAATGTGGCGCGCCACTGCGAAAGGAGCTGGTCATGGAAACCTACTATCACCCCGCGGACCTCGGGAAATTTGCGGAGATGGGCAAGGGCAACCCGGAACTCTGGGAAAAATTCATGAGTTATTATTCGGCGGTATTTGCCGAAGGAGCGCTCAGCGAGCGCGAGAAGGCGCTGATCGCATTGGGCGTGGCCCACGCGGTGCAGTGTCCCTACTGCATTGACGCCTACACGCAGGCCTGCCTGGAAAAAGGCTCGAACGTCGAGGAGATGACTGAAGCGGTGCACGTGGCGTGCGCGATTCGCGGCGGAGCGTCGCTGGTGCACGGCGTGCAGATGCGCAACGTCGCAGCGAAATTGTCGATGTGATGCGATACGGGCGACCTGCGGGTCGCCCCTACAGGACAAAATGCTGGTTACATTGAAATCGCGGGCCAACCCGCTGTCGTCCACGGACGAACAGTTGCGCATCCTTTCGGCGCGCAATGGCTTTCCGGCGTTTGAGGAAAAGCTGCACGGCACGGGACTCGCGCCGCTGCGCGCCACGCGCATCACCAATTTTCAGATCAACGTCGGAAAACTCTGCAACCAGACCTGCGCCCACTGTCACGTGGATGCCGGGCCGGACCGCCGGGAAATCATGTCGCGGGAGACGGCCGAGCTGTGCATCCGCGCGCTCGCACAAACGGACATCCCCATGGTGGACATCACCGGCGGCGCGCCGGAGCTGGCGCCGTGCTTCCGGTATCTGGTTGAAGAATCGAAAAAACTCGGGCGGCATGTGATGGACCGCTGCAACCTGACGGTGCTGCTGGTGGCCTCGCAGGCCGATTTGGCGGAATTCCTCGCCCGCCATCAGGTGGAAATCATCGCCTCGCTGCCCTATTTTCGTGCCGCGCAGACCGACGCGCAGCGCGGCGAAGGCGTGTTTGAAAAATCCATCCGCGCCCTGCGCATGCTGAATACGCTGGGCTATGGACGGCCCGGCAGCGGCCTGAACCTCAATCTCATTTACAACCCGGTGGGCGCGTTTCTTCCGCCGAAGCAGGAAGCCATCGAAAAGCAGTTCCGGCGCGAGCTCGCGCAGAAGCACGGCGTCGCATTCAACAATCTGTACACGATGACCAACATGCCCATCAGCCGCTTCCTCGAATTCCTGTTGAACACGAGCAACTACGAAGGCTACATGGAGCGGCTGGTCAACGCGTTCAACCCGGTCGCGGCGGCAAGCGTGATGTGCCGCACGATGATTTCGGTGGGCTGGAACGGCACGCTCTATGACTGCGACTTCAACCAGATGCTGGAACTTCCCACGGGCAACGGCACGCCGCGGCACATTCGCGAGTTCGACTCGGCACAGTTGCATGAGCGGCTGATCGTCACCAACAACCATTGCTACGGCTGCACCGCCGGCGCGGGTTCCTCCTGCGGCGGCACCACCGCCTAGCCCGCCG
>CAZIWR010000243.1:0-4141 GCA_964542805.1 uncultured Acidobacteriaceae bacterium | reverse complement strand
GGCGACGGCGATTCGCTTTCCATCGGCGGCAATCACACCATCCACATGCTGCGGCGCAACGTGGGTATCAAGGTGCTGATGTTCAACAACCGCATCTACGGGCTCACCAAGGGGCAGTACTCGCCGACGTCGGAGTTCGGGAAGAAAACGAAGTCCACACCTTACGGCTCGCCGGACCGGCCGTTCCACCCGCTGTCGCTGGCGCTGGGCGCGGACGCCACGTTTGTGGCGCGCTCGGTGGACGTCTTCCAGCCGCATTTGAAGGCCACCGTGAAGCGCGCGGCGGCGCACAAGGGCGCCGCGTTCATCGAAATCCTGCAGAACTGCAACATCTTTAACGACGGCGCGTGGGAGAGCGTGGTCGAAAAAGAAGTGCGCGACGACCACATCATTGCGCTGGAGCACGGCAAACCACTCGTCTTCGGAAAAAACAAGGACAAGGGCATCCGCATGAACGGGCTGGAGCTGCAAGTGGTGCCGCTCGGCAACGGCATCGCGGAGAAAGACCTGATCGTCCACGACGAGAAAAACGAAAACCCCGCGTATGCGTTCCTGCTCTCGCGCATGGACTCCACGCCGGGATTCCCCACGCCCATCGGCGTGCTCCGCGCGGTGGAAGCCGTGCGCTACGAAGACCGCATCGCCGAGCAGATTCGCGAAGTCACCGCCAAGCGCGGCAAAGGCGACCTGGCCAAGTTGCTGCAGCAGGGCGATACGTGGGAAGTGAAGTAAAGCAGTGGCTAGTGATTAGTGGCTAGTGGCTGGCTGATTTAGGGCGTCCGCGAAAGCGGTCGCCCTTTTTGTTTTGTGCGCAACGAAAATTGTTCAGCGACCGGCGGGAGCGGTTGGCGCAATGGTGCGAGCGAGCTGGGCGGAATCCGCGTGGAGGAGAGGAATCCAGCGTTCACGGATGGCGATGAAATCGGCCATGTCGCGTTTGGCGACGGGATTGGCGGGCGGCAGGCGCAGGGATTCGAAGTTGCGATACGCGCCGTGCTGGAGAATTCGAAAATCGAGATGCGGGCCGGTGGCCAGGCCGGTCATGCCCACCAGGCCGATGCGTTCTCCCTGGCCCACGTGCGCACCGCCGCGGACGAGAATCTTCGAGAGGTGCATGTACATCGTTTCGTAACCGTTGGTGTGCTTGATGTGCACCATGTTGCCGGCACCGCCCTGGCGTCCGGCGAAGGCCACGCGCCCGTCGCCGATAGACTGCACGGGCGCGCCCACCGGTGCGGCGTAGTCGATGCCCAGGTGCGGGCGGCGGGTTTTCAGGATGGGATGGAAGCGGCTCCTGCTGAAGTGCGAGGAGATGGGCGCGCTGAACTTGAGCGGCGAGCGAAGAAACGCTTTTTGCAGAGACTTGCCGTCGGGCGCGTAATAGGCCGAACGGCCGTCGGGATCGCGGAAGAGCACGGCCTGATAGGGCGTGCCGGCGTTGTTGTACTCCGCGGCAAAAAGTTTTCCGTACGAGGCAGGCTGGCCGTTGGAGTAGGTCCGCTTCTCGACGACGACGCGGAACGTGTCGCCCTTGCGCGGGTCGGTGTAGAAGTCGAGGTCCCAGCCGAAAATCTCGGACAGCCTGATCGCCAGCTCGGCGCGCTCGCCGGCGTCCTCCACGGCGTTGAACAGCGAATCACGAATCTCGCCCGCGATGTGCACGGTTTCCGTGGTCGAAGGAATTTCCTTGATCTCTGCGCGGTACTCGCTGCCCTGCGTGAAGACCCACAACATGCGGTCGGGATCAATCTGGTAGCGCAAGGAAAGCAGGTCGCCGGCGACGGTGCGGGCGACAACCATCTGATTGCCGGCGCGGAGGCGCGCGAGGTCATAGACAGGACGTGCCGCGTCCACGACAGCCAGCACGGTGGCGCGGGCGACACCCATGCCCTGCAGAAAGTCCGTGACGTTCAGCCCGTTGGGAACCGCATGCTCGGAGAAATGGGGAATCTGTGCGGCGATGAGCGGGGCGTCGCTGCGAGCGAGCGCGACCTGCACGGCAAGTTGCTGTTCAATAGACGAGCAGGAATGAAACGAATAGGCGAGCAACACGGCGCCAGGAATGGCCAGGGCAAGCACGAGAATGAGCAGGCGGCGTTGCAAGGATCCCCCAGAATTCTGCGAGCCAGCGCCCGACTTCTTCTCCGTTTTGAAACACAGGAGCAGTCCAGCAGCTTAGCTCAGATTGAGTTGTGACCCAAGCGGGAATCCCCGTCCAGCGGGAAAGCGAGACGATGCAGCCTTCTCATTAACATCTGGGCCTTCCTCAAGAACGAATGAATTGCGGGCTGGGACGAACCGATGGCAGAGAAAATGCACAAGGTATAGTTGCGATGAAGGCCTGCCAAAGGGATGAAGGGCCTACACAAGGAGGTCGCTCAGGATTGGTGTGCCGATGTCCCAAATTGGGACACGGTCAAGGGCGCTGGCTATGCTAGTGAATCACAATCGGACCTGGTGCAAAGAATCGATGCGGCGCGTGCCCCATGTGCACCAAGTGTCGGTTGTGGCAAGCGCGATGAGGGTATTGGCTGGACTGACGCCAAGTCTTATGGACTTGCGGGCCTGCCTGGGCGAACACGATGGCGCAAAGTGATAGGACACAGGACGCAGTCCACGCGGGGGCGCACCTTGCGGTAGTGCGCTCGACGCTTGGGATTGTAGCTCGCACGGTTCTGGTCATGCTCGCGGCCGAGGGAGTGGGAAGCCTGATCATGCCGGCAACTGGGATTCCGTATGGCTTCTTTCACGAGATCATTGAAGCCCTCATCTCGACCATCATCGCGTTACCGGTACTCTATTCGACGACGTTGCGCCCGGTGACCGAATTGGCGGCCAAATACGCGGCGGCCTCAGCAGAAGCCCGCTTTCAGGCTATCGCCCAAGCGGCGGGCGACGCGATTGTCATTTTGGATGCGAACTGGAACGTCCGATTTGCCAACCGGGCCACGGAGAGAATGTTCGGTTTCGGTTCCCGCGCTTGGGAGAAAATTACGATCGAATCCATCCTGTCGGAAGAATCCAAGCCATTCCTGCTGGAGGCCCGCCGACGATACCTCGAAAACGGTGAGCGCGTGCTGAGCACTATGGGAATGATTGAGTTGGGCCTGCTGCGCAGGGATGGAAGCCGGTTCCCCGCCGAGGTGCGCGTGAGCGAATTTCGTGACGGCCTGCAGACGCTTTTCGTGGCGATGTTGCGGGACATCAGCGCGCGCAAACACGCGGAACACGAAATCCAGGAGCGGACGGCGCGACTGAACGCGTTGCTCGCCAACAGCCCGCTGGGCATGGTGGTGCTCGACAAGAACCACCGCGTGCAAATGTGCAACCCGGCTTTCGAGGAGTTGTTCCAGTTCAAGAGCGCGGAAATCGCCGGCCTGGAATTGGACAGTCTGGTGGCGTCCGAGGAACTCAAGGAACAAGCTTCGGACATGACCAAGGCGGGTATGCGAGGCCAGGTGGCACATGCCATTACGCGCCGCCGGCGCAAGGACGGAAACCTGGTGGACGTAGAGGTCTATGGCGTGCCCATGCTCATTGGCGGGCAGTTGGAAGGATCCTACGCAATTTATCAGGACATTTCGGATCGGAAAAAACTGCAATTGTACGAGCAGATGCTGCCGGTGTGCTGCATGTGCGGCAAAATCCGCGACGACCAGGGCCTGGCGCCTGGACAGGGCCCCTGGGACCGCCTGGACCGCTTTATCTCCAAACACTCCGATGCCAAGCTCACGCACACGTTTTGCCCGGAATGTTTGGCGCAATACCGCAAAGAGCAGGGGATTTAATCGTGTGCGGCGGGGTCAGTGCGACAGGGCAGCAGCAACGGTCGTGCTGCTGGCGCTCTGGGCGAAATAATTCTGCGCGCGCAGGCGTGAGAACACCCGCCCGGCGACGTCTGCGGCGGAACCGCCGTTAATGACGTGGTTGCGCCCGCGCAGCAGCACTGCGACCACCAGCCGCGGATTCACCTGGTCGGAATAGGACATGAACCAGCCAAGGCGCGAGCCTTGATCCGAGCAGGTGCCGGTCTTGCCGAGTGTCTGTTCGCCTTCGGGATCGAACGCGGAACGCCCGGTGCCGTAGAGCACAGCAGCCAGCATGCCTTCGCGAACGTCGGGCAGATACGCCTCGATGTCCA
>CAZIWR010000242.1:0-4163 GCA_964542805.1 uncultured Acidobacteriaceae bacterium | reverse complement strand
TCCAGTTTCACGTGCTGGTAATCAAACTTCAGTTGTGAAATGTCGGCCTCGATGGTGATCGTTTCCGGCTTTTTCAGCAGACCGCTCAGGAGAAATCTCCCGTCCACGTCGCTGTTGCCGGTCAGTTGCTTGAGTCGCAGCCCCGTTTTGATGAACACGTCCAAATCAAAGTCCTGCACCGTCAGGTCGCCCTGTAACGGGTAGTCGCCGCCAAGCGTCAGGTCCAGCTTGCCGTCCAGTTTCCCGGTGGCCATCGTGGATTTCAACTCCGCATGCGCGCGCCGCCCGTCGGAATGCACTCGCGCGTCGAAGCTCCCCATCACCTCGCCGCCCACCTGGAAACTCTCGAGCCGCAGCGTCCCTTCGGATTGCATCGAAGTCAGCGGCCCCCGCCCGCGCACCTCGAAGCTCAAACGCCCGCCCAGAGGTAACTTCTCCGTTTGAATGCGCTCGATTTTTTCGAGTGCGATCGTCGCGCCTTGCAAGTCGAATTCCACGCTGGCCGGTGTTTCCTCGTTCGCCATGCGGTAAAGAAAGTCTCCCGTCACGCGTCCGGTGCCCTGCTGGATTTCCGCTCGGGCGATTCGCACTTCGTCATTGCGCAGCGCGAAGTGGCCTTTCCCGCGTTCCGCTCGGAATCCCCACCCTTCCATCTGCTCGAGTTGAAACGGTCCGGCAAATTCCGGATCGCTTCGCGTCCCTCGCCCCACGAACTCACCG
This sequence comes from uncultured Acidobacteriaceae bacterium, assembly GCA_964542805.1. Taxonomy (GTDB): domain Bacteria; phylum Acidobacteriota; class Terriglobia; order Acidiferrales; family UBA7541; genus JACQDE01. Next base: position 3,443 of record CAZIWR010000242.1, on the reverse strand, counting down.
CTCAGCAGCGCCCGCGCCGGATACGCCCACCCGAACAGTGCCTGCAAATCGTCCGTCGGCGTTCGCTTCACGTTGATCTGCGACTGCCAGCGGCTTTCCGGCCGGTAACTCCAATCGTCTAGCTCGAGTTGCAGGCTCATCTCCACCGAGGACCGCCCGCGTCGCACGCGTGTCCGCTCCAGCTTCAGTTCCTCCGGCGAATACTTCAGTTCACCCTCTACCTCGTCCCAGTACAGGTTGTCGTACCTTGCCTCGAAACCTCGCACGTGTCCCACAAACGTCGGCCCGCCCAACTCGCCCTCCATGCGGCCCTTCCACGTCGCGCGCCCTCCGATGCGCCGCGGTTCCTCGTCCGCTCCTCGCAGCCGGTTGATAAAGTCATCCCACTGCAGCAGGTTGCCCACTTCCAGGTTAATCGCCAAATCGGAGTTCTTCGCGGCCAGCCTCCCGTCCAGCTCGAGCCGGCTCGTCGGCGTCACAATTTCGCTCCGCCGCAACAGCGTCGCCTCATCGTCCAGCGAATAGTCAAATTCCAGCTGCGCCGTCACGGGGATTTCACCTTGCTGAAGATCGGCAGGCGGCGTCCAGCGCGTCGCACCGCGCGACGCAAAATGCTTGAACTCGTGGTCCCAAGTGGTCACGCTGTCCACGCCCACGGACGCGTTCCAATGCAGATTAGTCACCGGAAAGTTTTCGTTGTCCACGGCCGCCAGTAGGCTCGATAGCTCGATTCCTTGTGCGCGCGACTCCACTCGGAATTTCGCGCCGTCCAACTCCATCGTCACGCGTCCCGTCAGCACGCCGCCCAGCGCATGCGCTTCGAAGTCCGGAACTTCAAGCCTTCGCTTTGCCACTTTGTAGCTTCCTCGGCTCGTCATTCCTTTCGCGTGGAACCACACGTACGGCAGGTCAATCTCCCGCGCCGCGTAACTGCCCTTCAGGTTGAGTTCTCCGCCCGTGTTATTTCCTTCGCCGGAGAAATCGACGAGGCCTCGTGGGGAATGCGGCTTGCGCAGCAGGCTGCGCAGGTCGTCGAGCGAAAGTGTTCCCTGGTAGCGGAAGTTCCACTCCGGTTTCGCAAAGCTCGCCAGCCGCGCTCCTGCTCGCAGCTCCGAATGCGGCAGTTTCCACGCGAACTCGTTCACTTCCAGGCTTTCGCGCCCCAGTGTGAATTTCAGCCGCCAGTCCGACGCAAAGGGCAGGTACCTCCGCGCTGCTAGCTTCATCTTGTTCCAGCTGGCCGTCCCCTCGAAGGACTCCTTGCCCGCTGCCGTCGCGTGAAAATCCAGCGCAAACCGGAACTCCCCGCCCTCGGCCGCCAGCGGCACGCGCACATCGTTGATCAGTAGCATTCCCTGGTTGAGCCGCAGCTCGCGGATGGTCAGGTCGAAGATTTGTTCCCGCCACGACTTTCCCGCGGGGCGCTCGGTCTGGGGAATCGGCGCGTTGCTTTTCCCTTCCTTGTCGATCCGCAAATGCAGGACAGGTTTTTCGATCCGCACCTCGTCCAACGCAATCTGTCGACGAAAAAATGAAACAACCCGCAGGTCCACCACGAGCGTCTGCGCATAGAAAAATGGCGGCGTTCCCTCAGGCTCCCGCCCGTGTAGAGTGAAACCATCCAGTTCCGCGCGCAGCGCCATCACTCTGAAACGGAATCCCTTCAGCTCGACTCGGCCTCCTGTCATCTTCTCGATTTGTGCAATCACGCCGGTTCGCGCCCACCGCGCAGCCACGCCCGTCTGAACAAGAATGATGGCTATCACAGTGAGGACGGCTGCGGTCGCCCCCAGAACCTTGAGCCATCGTTTCCACCTGAATTTCACGGCGTGTTCTTCTTTCCCGCGATTTCAATTCTCAGCCGGGCGCGAGTTTCCTCCAGCCACCGGGCCGCCCGCGTGCTGATTTCGCGCTGCGTCAATAGCTCGCGGATTTGCCCTTCCACATTTTCCAGCGCCGGTGCTTCCTGCCCGCGCTTGCGCAATTCCGGCACAAGCTCTTCGCGGAAATACTTTTCCACTTGTGCGCTCTCCACATGCGCCGCCGGCCGGAGTTTGTAGTCCAGGTATCGCGCCAGATAGATTTGCCGCTCCATGTTTCGCGCCACACTTTCCGCCGCCAGCCCGAGTTCTAGCAGCCGCGCGCGATAGGCATCCGCGGAGCCGAATTGTGCGGCCAGCCTCTCGGCTTCTTTTTGCATGTCCTCTTTCGCCGGTTTCGGGAAGCGCGCTGCAGTGGCTTCGGTGTGCACAATCCACTGGTCAATCAGTCTTTCGATAAGCTCTGCTTCTCTGGGCAGACTGCTCTGCGCGCCTGTGCCGGGGGAGTTCACCAATTGCTGGAAGCGTCCGAGCTCGCGCACATCGCTTTGCGTCAGAATCTCGTCTTCGATTCGCACCACGATACGGTCCACCACCTGCTGGCCGGAAAGCAAAACGGGCGCTCCCAGCGAAGCGAGCAAAAAGATCAGCGATGTGACGGCTCTGCACATTAGAACAGCGACCCAATGCTGAAATAGAAATGGAATCGCGGCAACCGCGACCTTTCAAGATTCGGTGGAGCCGGCAGCGGACAGCGCCCCGGGGGAGCCGGCGTGCCGGAAGTCCCACAGAATTCGATGTGCGCCGGGTTGAGGAGATACCCCAGGTCCAGCCGGACGGGCCCGATCGGAGTGGCGTAGCGGAATCCGATGCCAATGGTGTGGGCCATATATTTCAAGTCGCCACTGGCCACATCTGCGGCGGTCGGCGACGTCCGCAGCGAGATCTTGCTGGCCTTGGTGAAGACGTTTCCCACGTCATAGAAGATCGCACCGGCCACGGGTTCCTTGACGAACGGCAATCGCATGGGGAAGCGCAATTCCTGATTGAAAACGAGCAAGGCCTCACCGCCAATGGGAAATCCGGTGACCGGGTCGCGCGGCCCCGCCTGGTTCAGCGCGAATCCGCGCAGCGACATTCCGCCGCCCGCGAAGAAACGTTCGGGTAGTGGGATTTGCTCTGGGGTCGTAGTTCCGAGCGCACGCTGAATGCCGATCCGCGTCGAACGCGCGAAACTCAACCGCCGGGGCAGCGAGTGAAATGAAGAATTTTGCACGAAACCGCGCAGGAAACTTGCGCTCGAACCCAGGGCGCGGCTCGCCACATTCAAATCCGCAGTGGTGAAGTTGCCGCGCGTCGCGTCGGCAGGGTTGTCGCGCTTCTCACGTACCCAGGAGATTCCCAGTAGAGAAACCAGTGTGGGCTGGCTAAACAGAGGGATCTGCGAGGATGCGACTTTGAGCGACTTGGCGTCCACCTGGACGCGGCGGTAGGCAAAGCGGTACTGCAAGGAGGTGAGGTTCGAAACTTGCTGTGCAATCTGCAATGCGCCTTCATACCGTGTCGATGTAAACGTCCGCACGTCCCGCGTTTTGTCCGCAAATCCGGTCAGTTGGAAGCTCA
>CAZIWR010000241.1:0-4195 GCA_964542805.1 uncultured Acidobacteriaceae bacterium | reverse complement strand
GTCGCCTTCGGCGACGGCGGCTACAGCCGTGCGGGCCTGTTTCTCGACGCGGTCCATCGCGTCATAAATGAAAGCGCGCGCCGCATCCACCATGGCCGCGGCGGATTCGTCGCCGCGAGCGGCAGCCGACTTCTGCGCGCGGCGCAGGCAGCTTTCCATGGCGTAAATTTCCATCACCGTGTTGGAAAGCGCGCCGATGACTTCCTGATGGTCAGCGAGCTTCTGCTGATGTTTTTGAACGGCGGAGCCCGCGGCCATCAGAAATGCCTTCTTGGCATTTTCGACGGCGCGCTCTTCTTCCGCGAAGGGGGCGGTGGATGGCTCTTCAAACGAAGGCGGGGCCATCAGGTCACCGGCAATTTTCATCGCCGCGGGAATCAGCGGCAGGATGCCCTTCATGGCACGCTTCATGAGCATGTCGATGATGAGCAGGCGGTTGATTTCGTTGGTGCCTTCGAAGATGCGGTTGATGCGGGAGTCGCGGTAAGCGCGGGCCACGGGATACTCCTCGTGAAAACCGTAACCGCCGTAGATTTGCACGGCTTCGTCCACGACGAAGTCCAGCATCTCGCTGCCGTAGATTTTGCTGATGGAGCTTTCGATGGCGTACTCCTCGAGCACGGCCATGGCCTGCTTGATTTTGTCGCTGCCAGCCGCGGCGGCGGTCATGGCCGCATCGATCATGCCGGCGGAACGGTAGACCATGGACTCGACGGCAAACGTCTGGATGGCCATCTCGGCAAGCTTCTGCTGGATGAGGCCGAAATCGGCAATGGAGTGGCCAAAGGCCTTGCGCTCTTTTGCGTATTTGGCGGCCACGGCCAGCGCGTTTTTTGCGCCGCCCATGCAGTAAGTGCCCAGCGTGAAGCGGCCGGAATTGAGCGTGTTCAATGCGATCTTGAAGCCCGCGCCGACTTCCCCGAGGAGGTTTTCCACTGGCACAGGGCAGTTATCGAAGAAGATCGGCACGGTGGAGCTACCCTTGATGCCCATCTTTTTTTCTTCGCCGCCGACCTTGAAGCCGGGAAAATTGCGCTCCACGATAAAGCAGGAAACTTTTTCGCCGTCCACTTTGGCGAAGATGATGAACACGTCGGCGAATCCGCCGCTGGTGATCCACATCTTCTGGCCGTTGAGGACCCAGTGTTTGCCGTCGGGTGACAGCACCGCCGTGGTGAGCAGGTTCTGCGCGTCGGAACCCGCCTGCGGCTCGGAGAGGCAATAGCAGGTGAGCAGTTCGCCGCTGGCGATGCGCGGCAGGTATTTCTTTTTCTGTTCCTCATTGCCGAAGTAAACCAGCGGCACGGTGCCGATGCCCGCATGGGCGCCGTGCGAAGTGGCAAATGAGCCGTAGCCGGAGAGTTTTTCCGACAGCACGGTGATGGCAACCTTGTCCAGGCCCGCGCCGCCGTATTGTTCGGGCACACCCGGACCAAGCAACCCGAGCTCGCCGGCCTTTTTGAGAAGCGAAACCATCAGGCCTTCTTTTTTGTCTTCGAGTTCGTGCGCGTGGGGCAGCACCTCGTTGGTGATGAACTCTTCGGCGGTCTGCCCGATCAGCTTCTGGTCATCCTGCAAGTCGGCGGGAGTGAAGATGTCTTCCGGCCGGCAGGTGTCGAGGAGAAAGCTGCCGCCTTTGGTGATTGCTGGGGGAGTAGCAAGAGTTGCCATAGGTTTGCCTCTCTTTTCATTCGTAGGTGCGGCGCGGGCGAAAACAAATCCCGAGGGTCCGGGATTGAACTCAGAGACTACGCGCCGGCAGCGGCTTTGATGACGGCGATGTAGTCCGCAGGCAAGCCGTGTTCTCCGGCCCCCCGCAGGAGAGTTTGCAGGTAATGGGCCGCTGGACGCAAGCCTTTCCCTACTTTGGAGGCGATGTACACGTGGGCGGAGACGGGGCTGCCGTTGGCACCGGTCACATCGAGTTGGATGCGGCGGTAATGATCGGGCGCGCCGGTAGAGCGGTCGAGGAGGCGCAGCGCGCTTTCGGGGATGCGGTAGAGGACACCATGCACGGTCTCCCCGCGGGAAGTCTGAATGTTGGCCTCCGCGGAGCCGCCGCGGACCATTTTGTTGAAGACGAGCGTGTAGTTCTCCAGGCGCCCGGGCTGGGCGTCGAGGAGTTGGCCGGCGCGCTGCTGCATTGTGGCGCGGCTCATGTTGCTGCCGTAAGCAAAATACCAGACAGTTGCTGCGTTCATTTTTCTCCAGGAGACGCGATCTGCGAAGTGCCCGCTGCGGAAGTATCATTCTATATGGAAGCGCGCGCAGAGGCAAATGGGCGGGGCACTTTTTGCAGTAGAATCGGGGCATGGCAAGAATGGCGGTGGAGGCAGCGTATCCGGACATCGCTTTCCGCGCGAAGTCGCGCAATTGGTGGGCGCGGCTGACGCGCGTCCCGGCGGAATGCCAGCATCTGGAAACCGAATTCGCGTGGATGGCCACGTACGCGCCGGACACCATTTATCTCCGCGGGAAAGGCCGCACGCGGCACGAGCCCGCGCGGCCGGAAGTGTCGCTGTGCCGCGCGTGCCTGCTGGGGCAGTTCGAACCGGAACTGGCGGAGTACGAAGGACGCGTGGTGGCATTCGAGCCGGACGCGGAGAATTTTTCGCAGTACTTTTTTGTGTCTGAGGAGGAATTCGATGCGGCCGGGTTGCAAGCAGAAGTGAGCAGCGCCATCCAGCAGCGGCTGAACGGCCCGGGCGGGGCGTGTGAGCACGAAGGCTGTTCGCGGCGCGCCACGTGGCTCTGGCTGCCACGAAAAGAAGTGACTAGCCTGGACGACTTCGGATCTATCGGGCATGCGGCCGGGCGACACCTGTGCACGCGGCACGGGGCGGCAAAACTCTGTAGCACGTTCGCGGGGATTGCGGAGGCCAATCTATTTTATGTGAATGCGCCTTACGGCGAAGCCGGCGCGTACCTGTGGATCTAAGAGATAAAGATGAAGTCAAGAGGTCAGAAAGTTAGGAAGCAAGGATGAACCTGCGCGAAACAGTGGACAAATATATCGAGCTGGCCGGTGACTTCGATCGCGCCGTGCCGCTGGCGGACTTTGGAATGCCGCACGAAGAGACGGAAAAACATTTTGGCGCGCTCGACGAGGACTACCACATCAGCCGCTATCTGCACCTCAGCAATCAGCAGGCTAGCGTTCCCGCAGCAGCGGTCTACCAAATCAACGGATTCCTGCACACGCACGTCTCGATCGACGCAGAAATTGCAGAGGTTTTGTAGCTCAGCGCTTGAAAGCCTGCGCTACTTTTGCGCAACGAGCACGCGCTGGAGGCGCTCGGTCAGTTTGGCGTGTTCAGCGCGAAGCTCAGCAGGCAGCTTCGTGCCGAACTTATCGAAGAAGACTTTGATGTCGTCGAGGTCGCCGGCGAATTCCGTAGGATCCACGTGCAGCAGCGACTCCATCGTCGCCCGCGAGACGTTGAGCCCGTCGAGCGTCAGCGCGTCATTCGTGGGGACAAAGCCGATCGGCGTTTCCACGGCCTTGCCCTTCCCTTCCACGCGCTCGACGATCCACTTCAGCACGCGGACATTTTCGCCGTAGCCTGGCCAGAGGAATTTTCCATCGCTTCCCTTGCGGAACCAGTTCACGTGAAAGATTTTTGGCGGGTGCGAGATGCGCCGGCCCATCTCCAGCCAGTGACCCCAGTAGTCGGCCATGTTGTAGCCGCAGAACGGCAGCATGGCCATGGGGTCGCGGCGGAGCACGCCGACGGCGCCCGTGGCGGCAGCCGTGGTTTCCGAACCCATCGTCGCGCCGACGAAAACGCCGTGCGCCCAGTCGAACGCTTCGAAGACGAGCGGAACGGTCTTCGTGCGGCGGCCACCGAAAATGAAGGCGGAAATGGGCACGCCACCCGGATCTTCCCAGCGCTTGGAGATGCACGGCGCCTGACGCGCAGGAACGGTATAGCGCGAGTTGGCTTGCGCGGCGGTGCGCACCTTGGGGTCATACGGCTGGCCTTGCCAGTCGAGCATGCCGTCGCCGGAGGGCAGCTCAATTCCTTCCCACCACGGTTCGCGGTTTGTGGTGAATCCGACGTTGGTGAAGATGGAGTTCTTGCGCAGGGCCTGCATCACGTTAGGGTTGGTATGCGCGCTGGTGCCCGGCGCGACGCCGAAGAAGCCGGCTTCAGGATTGATGGCGTGGAGATAGCCGTCGGGGCCGATCTGCATC
>CAZIWR010000240.1:0-4207 GCA_964542805.1 uncultured Acidobacteriaceae bacterium | reverse complement strand
TCCAGATCGGTGGCGCTCAAAACTTCGTAGCCCTCCGTCTCCAACCAATGCGCGAGGAGTTCCGCATTGAGCGAATTGTCTTCGACGACGAGGATGCGATTGTTCACGTGCCCTCCAATCGGGTCCTTGGAGCGGGCCGAGTGCAACAGACACTTCGGCGGGCCAGGCGGATGAAAGAAAAAAATCCGCGAAGCGCACAGTCTATGGAAGGGGGTAAAAGTATGGTCGTCTAACGCTGGAGCGGTGTCAAGCGGGATGTGCGCTGGGAGTTCGCTTTATCGGGTCAATCTTCGTTGCCCTCGGTGAGCATCTGGAGGTAGTCGAGTTCCTTGTGGACTTCGGGCTCGGCGATGCGGTCCATGAACTGACGGACGCGGGGATGCGTAGACTGCTGCAACTCTTGCGGCAAGCCCAGAGCGACGACGTGGCCCTTGTCCACCAACACCATGCGGTCAGCGATGATGAACGCGCTGGCCATTTCGTGCGTGACGACCACGATGGTCATGCGGAACGCGCGCTTCAGCTTGACGATGAGGTTGTCGATGCCCGCGGCGATCACCGGGTCGAGGCCGGCGGAAGGCTCGTCGAAGAAAAGAATTTCGGGGTCCATGGCGATGGCGCGGGCCACCGCCGCGCGCTTCTTCATGCCGCCGGAAAGCTGCGAGGGCTTGTAGTTCTCAAAGCCGGAGAGGCCCACCTGGTCGAGCTTGAGGCGAACCATGATGCGGATGGTGTCGTCGTCGAGCGCGGTGTGCTCGCGGAGCGGGAGCGCGACGTTTTCGCCGACGGTCATCGAGCCGAACAGCGCGCCGCCCTGGAACGACATGCCCAGCCGCTTGCGCAGCTCTTCCTTGTCCGCGGCGGTGGCCGAGGCCATGTTTTTGCCGCGAATCCAAATTTCGCCGGAGCTGGCTTTCTCGAGACCCACGAGCGTGCGCAGGAGCGTGGATTTGCCGGAGCCGGAGCCGCCAAGAATGACCATGGTCTCGTCGCGGCGAATGTCGAAGCTGATGCCGTGGAGAATTTCGCGCGAGCCGTAGCTCACCCGCAAATCGCGGATGGAGATCATCGCGTCGTTCGTGTGCGTGTCGGTCATGGCCCCCGATCAGCTGAACCTTTAATCAAAAAAGTGCCGCTTGCGCCGAATGCGAAAGTTTTGGCTCGACGGATGCATTGGATTTCTTGTCTTTGCCCGATAGAGTTGCATCGCGATGTAAAAAGAAGTGCTCCCAATCGCGCTTGGATCGGAGCGTCACAAACCCTCTAGACGGAGCAACATATACTACGACTTTTTTTTCACTACTAAGCAAGCGAAGGATGTTTGCCTGCGTACCTTTGCTCTTTCCGTCCCAGAGCATGAATCCAACAGAACATTCCTCGGCCATGAGTCTATCTTTGACTGCATAGAATTCGAAGCCTTTTGCGTTCCGAGCGGCCTTCACTTTTCGGATGGGCCAATCTCCCAAGTTATTGCGACACACACCGTTGGTGCAGAAGACCTCTACTCTCTTGTAGCACCGATTCTGCATGAATTGCTGCACTGCCTTATCGGCGCCGTTCGCGTCACCAATCAAGATCCGGTGCCCAATTTCAACAATTCGATCAAGGCGTTGCTTGATTGCCCCATTCAGTCGCGTCAGGTTCCGTGAGCCACCGATGAAAACTTTGGTCACGACTTGCTCCGAGTACGTGTAATCGTCAGCGCAAAAACGTCGGCTGCTTTGCCCGTCTCGTAAAGATCATTGGTTATTGCGTTCATCGTTGCGCCTGAGCGAAAGAGATCGTCGAAGAGAAGTACTTTCTTCGCCTCTACCAAAGTCTGCTCCACCTGATGGGCTCCCTGCAACAATTTAAGTCGCGTGTCATAGTCGTAGACGTCCTTCATTTCTGGGAGCTCTTTGACGCGAACAACACAATCGGCTCTCACGGGAATGGCCAGTCGTTCTGACAACGCCGTTGCCAAAGCGATGACCGGCTGAAATGGCCTGTTTGATTTTGATGGGGGGACAGGGACAATGAGCGCCAGCTCCCAGTTCCAAGAACGGACAAATCTTGTCGCTGCGTCCGCCAACTCCTCCACGGCCGATTCATCCGATTTGTACTTGAGGCGGTACAGAAGTTCCCCGAGTTCAGTCCGTCTCGTGTCAAACAGTGGATGACCAAATTCATCATCTCCGATATACGTGCTACTGATTGTTTGATAGTCGAGGGCGAATCCCTCGCGCCACCTTCCTGGGATCCTCATGGGATTTGTTTTTGCCATTTGTTTACGCGCCGGTGAAGTAGAAGAGGGCGGTGAAGATGACGTCCACGATGATGACGAGGAAGATGGACATGACCACGGCGGAGGTGGTGGAGCGTCCGACCTCTTCGGCGCCGGCGCCGGTGGAGAAGCCTTCGTAGCAGCCCACGGCGGTGATGGTGATGCCGAACATGACGGACTTGACGAGGCCGGTGAAAATATCGCGCTTGTAGAGGGCCTCGATCGTGGCCTTGAAGTAGCCGGAGACGGTGAAGTCGGCGCCGGTGACGCCGAAGACCGCGCCGCCGAGGATGCCCATCATGTCGGCCCAGATGGTGAGGCAGGGCATCATGAGCAGCATGGCCAGGAATTTCGGCGTGACCAGGAACTGAATGGGATGCAGCGCCATGGTTTCCAGCGCGTCAATTTCCTCGGTCACCTTCATGGTGCCGATCTCGGCTGCGAAGGCCGAGCCGGAACGTCCGATGACCACGATGGCGGTCATCAGCGGGCCGAGCTCGCGCGTCATGGAAATGGCCACGCCGCTGGCCACGAATTGCAGCGCACCGAACTTGCGCAGCTCGTAGGCGCCGTTGAGCGCGAGGATGAGGCCGACGAAAAAAGTAATCAGCGAGACGATGGGTAGCGCTTCCACGCCGACGGCCATGGCCTGGTGCAGCGCGCGCTCGATGCGCAACGGGCGGCCCCGGAACGGCGCGACGAAGACGTAATAGGCCGCGCGGCCGGCCAGACGCGCGAGCCCGCCGACGTACGCGAAGGTTTCGATGGTGCCGCGGCCGATGGTGTCGAGTGTGGCCATTCTAAAAGACCGAAAAGCGAAAACCGAAATTCGAAAAACGGGAAAGCAAAATCAATAACCAAGACACGAAAAGCGAAAATCGAAAATCGGAAAAGCGGGGCACAGCAAGCGGCGCCCCTACAGATGCCCGCCTGAAGGCGGGCGCTACATGAACTATTTAGCGGCGACAGCCTGCTCCTCGTTCTCGTACACTTCGAACACCTTAATGAGCCGGGAGAGCTCGAGCACTTCGCGGGCGGCGGGGCTCAATCCGTAGAGCATGAAGCGGCTGCTCATGTTGCGCGAGATCTTCAGGCCTTCCACCAGCGAGGCGACGCCGGAGCTGTCGATGTAGCGGACCTCCTTGAGATTAATAATGATGCGTGGGACCTTCTTATCGCGAATGTGCTCAAGGAGGACTTTGCGGATTTCCGGTGAATTGTAGAGGTCAATGTCGCCGACGACGTCCACAATGGTGAAGGTCCCCGACTGGCGCGTAGAGATTTGCACGGCACACTCTCCTTACTGGGTTTTCCGTTTCAATAACTTGATCAGCCGAAGCTGATTGCACTCCGGACGCGGCTCGTAACTGACCTGATCCATGGTCTGGCACATCAGGTGAATGCCGAGGCCGCCCGGGCGTACGTCGTCCAGATCGCGGCCCTTCATCTGCTCCGGGGTCGCGGGGCGGCCGTGATCCATGATGACAAACTCGAGGCCGTCGCAGATCTGCTCGATCGGCGTGCCGGGATCGGTGCCCAAATCCGGGCCCAGGCGGCGGCAGGTAAGCTCGATGGTCTGATCATAACGATTGTCGTAGGCGTGGCGGATGATGTTGGCCAACGCCTCGTCCACGGCCAGAATGATACTGCGGCACTCCTCCTCATTAAAGCCGACCACAATCGCGAACTGCTGAACAGCGCTGCGCACCACGCTGAGCACTTGCGGATGGCTCGGCAATTCTAGTTTCAGGGAGAAGGCCATGTCACCGCCAGAAAAACGCCGTGCCCGCGCAGGTTCCCTTTGCTGCTGACCCGGACCATCGCGCCGACGGGAACCCAGCGCATGCCTTCCCGCCGCACACCCATGCTACGGCCTGCACCCGAGCAGAGGGTGAGGCTCTTTGTGCCAGATTCCGCGATGGTTTGCAAGGAATTCGAAAAACA
>CAZIWR010000239.1:2012-4214 GCA_964542805.1 uncultured Acidobacteriaceae bacterium | reverse complement strand
AGCCTGCAAGGCAACCCGTCGATGAAGGAAGACTGGTTCACCGAGCCCAAGTCGGGCCAGCCGGTGAACTTCGTCACGTTCGCGAAGACCGAAGGGCGCTTCGCGCGGCACTTTGACGCGGAAGGCAACGCAGACGAGAACTTGCAGCAGGCGCAGGCCGGGCGCCTGGAAAACTGGCATCGGCTGCAGGAGCTGGCCGGACTGCGGTAAGGAGTCAGCACGTGGAAGCGCCAACTATGAAGCGGGCGGAAAGCACCGCGCACGTTTCATTGAGGAATATTCTGCTGGCGACGGACTTTTCGCACTCGTCCGACGCCGCGCTGGCGCACGCCGCAAGCATTGCGCGGCGGTACGACGCGAAAATGTTCGTGGCACACGTGATCCGTCCGGATGTGTACCAGCTTGTGCCGCCGGAAGTCACCACCATCACGCTGGAACAGACGCGACGTTATGCCGAACAGCACATGGCCGCCCTGCTGATTTCCGGGCGGCTTCGCGATATTCCCCACCAGGTGCTGCTGGGCACCGGCGAGCTGTGGCCGGTGCTATCGGAGCTGCTGGGGCAACACGAAATCGACTTGATCGTGGTGGGCACGCACGGGCGCACCGGCGTGCGCAAGCTGCTGCTGGGATCGGCGGCGGAAGAGATTTTCCGCATGGCGTCGTGCCCGGTGCTGACGGTGGGGCCGAAGGTCGAGGTGCCGGAAGGCGCGGCGCTCGCGCCGGACCCGCTCAGCCGGCGGCGATTTCTCTATGCGACGGACTTCACCGCACATTCCGAGCGGGCCGCGGCGTACGCGGTTTCGCTGGCGCAGGAAAACCAGGCGCATTTGACGCTACTGCACGTGGTGCAGGAATCCGCGGAAGTCTCCGAGCACAACCGCGCACGCATGGTGGAGTTCTTCAACAAACGGCTGCGCGCACTGCTGCCGGACGAGGCGGAGATGTGGTGCGAGCCGGAAATTATCGTGGAGTTCGGAGAGCCGGCGGACACAATCTTGAAAGTGGCGAGGGAAACGCAGGCCGAAGTCATTGCGCTGGGCGTGCGGCGCGCGGGGACTTTTCCGGGACACTTGCCGCCGGCCACCGCGTACAAGGTCGTCTGCCAGGCGACCTGTCCGGTTCTCACCGTTCGCGGATAATCCTACTTCGCTGAAATCCTGAGCAGTTCTTCGAGATATTGTTTCCAAACGCGGGCGCGGGTGTGCGTCCCGTGGCCGCGCGTTTCGTCGGTGACGGGCAAGAGAATGAAGCGGCCCAGCTTCACTTTCTTGATTTCCTGTTCGGCGATGCCCAGCTCGGGCGGGTTGATGAAGTCGTCAGCGGAATTGATGTGGAAGAGCGGGGCGATGATTTTGTCGAGCGCGGGCGAAGGGTTGTAGTTGCGCGAGGCATCCACCTGGTAGACGAAATCGTTGGCGTCGGTGGTGGCGAGGCGGGCCTGCAATTGGTCGCCGAGGTAATTGTCGGCTTGGGCGCGGGTGGGGAAATTCTTTTGCATTTGCAGCGGGGCGCTGCCGACGATGAGCAGCATGTAGATGGCGGTGCGCAGGCCGCGCGGTTGCAGCAGGTAATTGCCATCCTTCCATTCGGGGTCGGTGCGAATGGCGTCCATGGACATTTTGCGCCACATGCGGTTGCGCCCGGCGATTTCCACGGGCAGGCAAGCCAGCGGCAGCAGCGCGTCCATGAAGTCGGGGAACATTTCGCCCCAGACGAACGAGTGCATGCAGCCCATCGAGGTGCCCATGACGAGCCGAAGATGGTTGACGCCGAGGCCCTCGGTGAGGAGCAAGTGCTGGGCGCGGACCATGTCGTCGTAGTCATAGAGCGGGAATTTTGCGCGGAGGGCGTCGCTGGGTTTGGAGGAGCGGCCGTGGCCGACGTTGTCCGGGAGAATGATGAAGTAGCGCGTGGCGTCGAGAAGCTGTCCGGGGCCGAACAGCTCACCGGCAAATTGCGGCTGGAGAAACTGGCGTCCGGAACCGCCGGTGCCGTGGAGAATAAGCACGGCGTTGTTGACACGGCCGACGGCGTCGCGCTGCGGCGCACCCAGCGTGGCGTAGTGCAGATTCATTTCCGGGAGGACTTCGCCGGAGCCGAAGCGGAAATCCTTGACGGCGAAATCACCGTCCTTGGGCGCAGGCCAGCTCTGTTGCGCGGACGGCTGCGCAGTATTTTGCGTGAGCGCCGGGAGCGTCA
>CAZIWR010000239.1:0-1912 GCA_964542805.1 uncultured Acidobacteriaceae bacterium | reverse complement strand
GCCGCCCCGGCAGGGTCTTGCATGATACATTTGGACGGCCCAGATTTCATGAATGACAGGAGGCAGAGATGAGATTTCTTCGCAGGCCATGGGTGGTTGTGTTCGTTTTGAGTCTGACGCTTGCTTTCGCGGGTTGCAGCAGCCAGCCGGCCGATGAGAGCGCCAAGGGAACTGCAGGCAGCCCCGCGAAAAGCACCGTGGCGAAGGCTAGCGTCACCGTGCCGGCGGAAACGGCGCTGGAAGTGCGCCTGACCACGGGCCTCAGCTCCAAGGACAACAAGGCCGGAGACACCTTCACCGCCTCCGTGGAGAAAGCGGTGACGGTGAACGGCCAGACCGCCATCCCCAAGGGTGCGGAAGTGACCGGCACAGTGACCAATGCGGTGCCCTCCGGCCGAATGAAGCAGCGGGCCGAATTGTGGGTGAGCCTGACGAACGTGAAAATCGGCGGTAAGAACTACGATCTCAGCACCAGCACGGCCGGACACAAAGAAGGCAGCAAGGCCACACGCGACGTCGTGTTTATCGGCGGGGGCGCCGGCGCAGGAGCGGGCATCGGCGCCATGGCCGGGGGCGGCAAAGGCGCAGCTATCGGCGCGCTCATTGGAGCAGGAGCGGGCACGGCAGGCGCCATGATGACCGGACAAAAGGACGTCAAGTTTCCCTCGGAAAGCGTGTTGCGCTTTACATTGAAGCAAGAAATCAAGATCCAATAGCGAAGGCAAGCACACACTGGGGCGAGTCACGACCCTATCAGCCGATGCAGGGGATTCGTGCAACCAGCGGGGCCCGGTCTGCGTCAACTAACTTTCAGATTGAGTCATGGGGAATGGGCCGAAGCATGGTGCCTAAGTTGCATAATGCGCTCCGGCACATTATGGGGTGCCCGGCGGCTGTCCGAGTTCGGGTGATTCTTCAATGGAAGGGTGGGAGAAGCAATGAACAGGAAATCGAAGGGAATTGTCTTTGCGATGGCGGTGCTGGTGCTGGCGCTTGGCGCGGCGCTGGCTGGCGCGCAGGCGCGGTCCGCGCCGCAACAGGCAGCTCCGGCGCAGGCGGCCACGGAGGCACCTAAGCCCAAAGTGTCGGAAGAGGTCTTCAAAAATATTCAGGTGCTCAAGGGCGTGCCTGTGGAGCAGTGGCAGCCGACCATGCAATTCATGGCCACATCGCTGGGCGTCGAATGCAACTTCTGTCACGTGGGAGAAGCGCGGGAGAAGGACGATAAGAAGCAGAAGCAAATTGCGCGGAAAATGATCGAGATGACCCGGGCACTCAACAAAGATGTGCCGGAAGTGGAAGCGCGCGTGACGTGCTACTCCTGCCATCATGGCGTGAACGAACCCGTGTTTACACCGCCGGTGGCGGACGAGAACTGGAAACCCACGCCGCGCGGGCCGGCCGCTGCCGCCGGCGCGGAACCCGCCACGGCGCCTGCTGTGGCGCCCATCACGGTAGATCAAGTCCTTGAAAAGTACACGCAGGCGCTGGGCGGCGCGGAAGCCATTCAGAAAATTACGAGCCGCGTATCCAAAGGCGCGCTGGCCATGGGCGGCGGCAATCAAGCGCCCATTGAGATTTTTGCCAAGGCGCCGGATAAGCGCATCTCCGTGATGCGCCAGCCGAATGGACGAGAGAGCCTGACGGCGTACGACGGCAAAACCGGCTGGCTGGGCGGCACGGGCCAGCCGGCGCGCGAGATGAACGCGGCGGAGACGGCGGCGGCGCGGTTCGACGCGGACTTCCACTTCGCAGCGCACGTGAAGCAGTCGCTGGTGCAACTGCGCGTGGTGCGGCCGGATAAAATCGGTGAGCGCGAGATGAATGTGGTCATCGGACGCATGGCGGGACAGCCGCCGATGCGGCTCTATTTCGATAAGGAGACGGGGCTGCTCATGCGGCAGGTGCGGTT
>CAZIWR010000238.1:0-4238 GCA_964542805.1 uncultured Acidobacteriaceae bacterium | reverse complement strand
TCGGCGCGGATTTTTTCCGGCGCGTAGCCGGTGCGGGCGTACCAGCGGCGATAGTCGCGGGCCAGCTTCGGAAACTTTCCATCCAGGAACAACAGAAACTCTTTCAATGCGGCGGAGCGCAGGAAGACCACCTGCGCGCCCAGCCACAGCGCGCCGGAATCGCGCGCGGCGACAAAAAGTTTGTCGAGGTCGGCTTCGCGGTCGGTGAGGCCAGGAAGAATGGGCATGGCAAAGACGCCGGCTTCCAGGCCGGCATCGCGCAACTCGCGAAGGGCTGCGAGGCGCAGGTCAGGGCGCGGGGCGCGCGGCTCGAGCAGGCGCGCGAGGCGCGGGCGCAGCGTGGTGACGGTGATGTTGATAGAGAGATCGTTTTTTTCGGCGATGCGCCGCAGCAGGTCGAGATCGCGGGTGATGAGATTCGATTTTGTGGTGATGGAGAGGCTGATGCCGCTGCGCTCGGCGAGCCGTTCGAGCAGCGAGCGGGTGACGCCGAACTCGCGCTCCGCGGGCTGATAAGGGTCGGTGGCGGTGCCGATGGCGATGGATTCATGGGTCAAGGAGGAAGCGTGCTGATCGATGTCGCGGGCGAAGAGGGCGGCAGCATTCTGCTTCACGAAAATCTTTTTTTCGAAGTCGGAGCCGGGAAGGTCCATGAACTCGTGGGTGTAGCGCGCGTAGCAGTAGCGGCAGCCGAATTCGCAGCCGCGATAGGGATTGACGGTCCAGGCAAACGGCACGCGGCCGGAATCGCAGCGGTTGAGGATGGAGCGCACGGGAAGCAGGAAATATTCGGTGTCACACTTGGAACGAGCGCAGGGAGAGGAGGCGGCGAGGCGGGCGATGCCGGTGCGTTCGGCGGTCCCGCTCTGCGGGACGGACGGAACGCCGGGGAACAGGGAGGGAGTGGGGGTAGTGGTCATCGAACGCCTCGCCAGGGAGACGGAGATATTGTTTCGCTTTTTGTTCGCCTTGTCAATAAGAAAGTGCGCGAGGACGATGAGGAAGTGGAGAAGCATGGCGGCGAGAAAGTCAAAGGGATTGGCTGCTGAAAGCGCAGCCAAACATATTGACAGGGCCAGTGCGGCGGAGTCATGCTTCGGGCAACGGTTGCCTGCTGCTGGGGAATCAAACGTAAGCAGCGGTGCGATTGGATCGGGAGGCAAGCCATGAAAGTAAGGGTGTCATTCGGAGTGGCGGCAATTTTTCTAATGGCGCTGCTGGCGGCCGCGGATGACCCGTGGAAGGGCGCGAACTACCAGAACTGGGACGAGAAGGACGTGAAGAAAGTGCTGCAGGCTTCGCCGTGGGGCCGCGAGTTGGTGACGAAGACGGTGGAGCAATCCGGCGAGAACAAACAGAAAGCAGACAACAGTACGGTGAACCGATACGACCGGCCGGAGCAGATCGCGGCGGAGTGGGTGCAGGTGGTGTGGTGGTCGTCGAAAACGGTGCGCCGGGCCGTGCTGCGGAAAGCGATGTTGAAAGGCTCGAAGTTTACCGAGGACCAGGCCAAGGGATTCACCGAATCGCCGCTGGAGGACCACGTGATCGTGGTGTGGGGCGACCCCAAAACGCTGGCGGGGCTGGCGCGGATGGAGCCGGCAGACTTGCAAAAAGTGGCCTATCTCGATTCGCCGCGGCTGAAGCTGCGCATCGAGCCGACGTACGCGGGCGCCGTGAGGGAAGGAAACACGCCGCCGGATAAGATCCAATTTCAATTTCCGCGGAAGCTCAACGGCGAAGACACGGTGACGGACCAGGACACGCGGCTGGTGTTCAAGTGGCGGCTGGTGCGGAATGCGAAGGAGAAGATCGATAACGCGCAGATGTTCGAGGTGGTGTTCAGCCCGAACAAGATGACCAGCAGCGGGGCGGCGGACTACTAGAAACAAGGTGAAGGTTGAAAGGTTAAAGGTTGAATGGAGGGGCAACCTCGCAATGAGAGGATTGCCCCTTCGGCATTCTGGGGCGGATGCTGTGCGAGCGCACCGGAAGAACTTCTCTTCCACTGCGGTGGGGGAACCCCGGTATACTGCGAGTATCCAGCCGCCCCGATCCGAAGGAGAGTCCATGGCGGATGTCAACATACTGATTATTGACGACGACAAGGACGGGCATTCCGCACTGAGTCACGTGCTGGACGCGGAAGGGTGGCATTTGTCGGTGGCGCCGCTGGCGCGCGAAGGGCTGGCGCGGCTGTCGAGCGGGAACTGGAAGCTGGTGATCGCCAACGTGTCACTGCTGGACGTGCAAGGGCCGCTGTTCCAGACGCTCAAAGACCTTTCGCAGGCCGAGGCCGAGCCGGGAAAGCCGCGGCTGGGCGTGCTGTTCGTGGTGCCGGAGCTGCTCGCGCCGGAGGCCAAGCCGGTGCTGGAGGCGGAACACCTGCCGTACGTGCTGAAACCCTTCCACCTGCACGATTTTCTTGAGCGCGTGAGCGATTTGCTGCTGGAGTCGGAGGCCATCACCGACCCCATACGCCAGGTGAAGCAACCCTCGGAGGCGAGCGAGCGGCGCAAGGCCAAGGACCGGCGCAGCCGATTCGACCGGCGGTCTACCTCGATGTTTGCGTCGCGCAAGGAATATTTCATGAGCGAGGAAGAAATGGCGGAATGGGAGAAGCAGGAAGAGGAAGAGCGGCGGAAGAAACTGAGCGAGGCGGGGAATAAGGATTTGGGGTCGGGGAAGCGATAGCAGGGATCAGGGCTTAGGGTGCAGGCGGGAATCCAATAACAAAATGGTGCGATAGAGGACTTCGGCGCCGTTGGCGACGTCTTCGGGCGAAGTGTATTCGCGCGGCGAATGCGAGATGCCGCCGCGGCTGGGCACGAAGATCATGCCGATGGGCGCGAGATGGGCGATCTGCTGCGCGTCGTGGCCGGCGCCGCTGGGAAGGTCCAGCGTAGTGAGCCGGGCGGCGCGGGCGGCGGCGCGAATATCGCCCTGAATGGCGGCGTCGGTGAGCGCGGGCTCGTCGGCCTGGAGCGGAACGCAGTCGAGCTTCACATTTTCTTCCTTGGCGATTTCCGCAAAACGTTTTTCGATGCGCGCCCAGATGCGCAGAACTTTTTCTTTGTCGAGGTCGCGCAACTCCACGGGAAATTCGACGCGGCCGGGAATGATGTTGCGCGCGCCGGGCTCAACCTTTACGTAGCCGACGGTGCCCACCTGGCGGCCTGCTTCCGCGCGGACCTCTTCACGCACGGCGAGCGCGGCACGGGCCGCGGCGGCCAGCGCGTCCTGGCGGCGAGTCATCGGCGTGGTGCCGGCGTGGTTGGCGAAGCCCGTGGCGGTGCACGTCCACCAGTGAATGCCCACGATGCCCTGCACCACGCCAATCTGAATCTTGCGCTCGTCGAGCACGCCGCCCTGCTCGATGTGCAGCTCGAGATAAGCAGCCAGCGAATCGGCAGGGATGCGCGCGTCGGCGAGGCGCGCGGGGTCCTGGCCGTAGCGGCGCAGCCAATCGGCAAGCGTCTTCCCTTCCTCGTCCTTGCGCGCCAGCACGTCGGCCGGCAGCAGGCCGGCGGCGGCGCTCGAGCCGAGCAGGCCGCGGCCGAAGTGATGCCCTTCCTCGTTAGTCCAAATCACCATTTCCAGTGGATGACGCGTGGCGATTTTGTGGTCGTTCAGCGCGCGGAGCACTTCGAGCGCGCCGAGCGAACCGACGTCGCCGTCGAAATTGCCGCCGCGAGGGACGGAATCAATATGCGAGCCGAACAGAATGGCAGGGAACTTTTCGGTGCCGGCACGGTGTCCAAAAATATTGCCGGCGGGGTCCACGCGGACGGTGAGTCCCGCGTCGCGCATGAGCTGCATCAGCCAGGCGCGCGCGGCAAGGTCTTCATCGGAAAAGCCGATGCGGGTGACGCCGCCTTCGAACCCGGCGCCTGCGGGGCGGCCGAACTCGGAGAGTTTTTCGAGTGTGGACCACAATCGCGCCGGGTTGATGTGGCGAGGCGGAGCCTGCGCGAAGGCATAGAGAGACGCGAGCAGCAGGAGCGGCAGCGCAAAGAATAAGCGAATTTTCATAGCAGCACCGTCATTAGGAAAGAGGATTGTAACCGCAGATGGACGCAGATGCACACAGTGGAAAGCAGGGACCCGGGAGCAAGGGTCAGTTTTCCGAGAAAGCGTGCAAGAAAATTGGGCGGGGGCGTTCGAAGGATGAGGGGCAACCTCGCGAGTGGAATTCTCGGACACGCAGGAGGAAATCATGGGCATCAAGAGCTTCAAAG
>CAZIWR010000237.1:0-4254 GCA_964542805.1 uncultured Acidobacteriaceae bacterium | reverse complement strand
AGTGAACAGTGTTAAGTAAAAACGCGATCCTCGGTAACCAATTGGAATCCGGCGCGAATCCTTGCTTGCGTAACAGGCGTATGCTAGTGTGGCTGCGGGAGGATGTCATGAGCGAGAACACCGGTTCCAAAGTGAGTTATTTCCTGGTCGGGCTGGGCGTGGGGACCCTCCTGGGCATCCTGTTTGCGCCCAAGTCCGGCGAAGAGACGCGGGAATATCTGGCCGACCAGGCCGATCGCGGACGCGAATACGCGCAGAAGCGAGCGCGGGAATTGCGCGAACGCGCAGAGGAAATGGTCGAGCGCAGCAAGGAAATTCTTGCGACGCAGAAGGAACAGATCGCAGCCGCGGTGGACGCCGGCAAAGACGCCTACCGTGAAAAAGTCAAAGCCCACTAAGGGGAATGAATGGATCCCTGGCTGAAGTTTTTTATCGTACTGGCAGCGGTGGCCATCATCGGACAGATGCTCATCCTGCTCGGCATGTTCTTGCAGGTGAAGAGCATGAACGAGCGGATGACGCGCATCGCCACAGACCTGCATGCGCGCATCGATCCCATCCTCAGCCGTCTGCACATGGTGGTCGAGGAGGTGGGTCCGCAGATCTCCAGTGCCGCAGAAAATGCCGCTGAAATCACGCGCCTGGCGCGAGCGCAGACGGAGAAGATTGACCGCGTTTTTACCGAGGCGATCGATCGCCTGCGCATGCAGGTGCTGCGAGCTGACCAAATTCTTACCGGCGCCATCGAGGAAATCGAGAGCGCGGGGACGGAATTCAAGGCCAGCGTGTTGCGGCCAGTGCGCCAGGCGACGGCGTTTGTCAAAGGCATCAAGGCGGGGCTGGACTTCCTCCGCGGGCAGCGACAATCGCCGGAGCGCGCGCGCGAGCAGCAGGACGAAGAGCTGTTCATCTGAACGAATGAATTCTTGCGGGGTGGAATCGAAAGATTCCACCCCATTTTCATTTCTGAAGGAATCATGGCGCATAACGCAGTGATCGTGTTTTGCAAGCCGCCGGTGGCGGGCCGGGTGAAGACGCGGCTCATCGGGGCGTTGAGCGCGGGCCAAGCGGCGAAAATCCACGAGGCGTGCGTGAAAGATACGATCGCCATGGTGAATGCACTGCCCGGCGCGCAGAGGTGGTTGTACGTGGCGAGCAGACGCGCGGCTGCACAGCGAATGGCGGCACGAGTACGGATTGGTGCGAAATGGAAGGTAGTCACGCAACGTGGCGCTGACCTCGGCGAGCGCATGCGCAACGCCATTGAGGAACAGTTGCGCGCCGGCGCGGAGAAAGTGGTCATCGTGGGCACCGATTCGCCGTGGATGGGCCGCGCGCGAATCCAGCGCGCGTTGCAGCTGCTGGACAAAACCGACGTTGTGCTCGGGCCGAGCGAGGACGGCGGATATTATCTGGTTGCTGCTCGACAAGTAGTTTCGAAAATGTTTTCTAGAATCCATTGGGGAACAGTAGAAGTGCTTGCCAAAACGCTGCGGGCGCTGCGCGCTACGCGGACATCGTTTCGCCTGCTGAAGCGCGACTTCGATCTGGACCGGCCGGGGGATTTGCGGCGCGTTGCCCGACTGGCGGCGCGCGGCACGTTGCGCGCGCCCGAGTTGACGAGATGGGTTAGAGAATCCAGCCGCCACCCAAGACCAAATCGCCGGAATAAAAGACGGCGGCCTGGCCGGGGGTGACGGCGCGCTGCGGCGCGCGGAAGCGCACACGGGCCGTCGTCGCATCCAGCGCTTGCACTACGGCATTCGCTGGCTCATGCCGGTGACGGATTTTCACCTTCACTTCCAGCGGGCCATCCGGCTTTTCGAACGGAATCCAATTTACATCGCCGACGTCGCAGGAATCGCGAGCCAACTCCGCGTCGTCGCCGACGACCAGGCGATTGCCCGCAGTGTCCAGTGACACGACATAGAGCGGGCGACCGGCGGCGAGGCCCAGGCCGCGGCGCTGTCCGACGGTGAAGTGATGCAAGCCGTTGTGGCGGCCGATGACTTCGCCCGAAGTGCTGACAATTTCCCCCGCGGATTCCGCGGGGGCACTTCCCTGCTCGTGCAGATACGCCTTGATGAATGTGGCGTAGTCGCCGGTGGGAACGAAACAGATTTCCTGGCTCTCGGGCTTCTCAGCGACGGGGAGTTTCGCGCGGCGAGCGATGTCGCGGACTTCGGACTTGGTGAACTCGCCCAGCGGGAAATCTGTGCGGGACATTTGCTCCTGCGTCAGCCCAAAAAGGAAATAGGACTGGTCCTTGGCATCGTCGCGGGCGCGGAGAAGTTCGTAGCGATTCGTTGCCGAGTTGTGACGGATACGCGCGTAGTGGCCGGTGGCCAGGCGCTCGGCACCGATCTGGCGCGCGGTGCGCAACAGCTCTTCGAACTTCACGTCTGTGTTGCAGCGGCTGCAGGGGATGGGTGTGCGGCCGGAAAGGTAGTCGTTCACGAACGGCTTGACGACGGTTTCTTCGAATTGGCGCTCGAAGTTGATAACGTAATAGGGAAAGTCGAGATGCTCGGCGACGCGGCGCGCGTCGTAGACGTCGTCGAGCGAGCAGCAGCGACCGCCGGTCGCGGGGCCGTCGGCCATTAATTCCGGCAGGCGGCGCTGATTCCAGAGCTGCATAGTGAGCCCGACAATCGAGCGGCCCTGCTCATGCAGGATGGCGGCGACAGTGGAGCTATCCACGCCGCCGGACATGGCGACGGCAACCGTGTTGTTTGCTTCGGTCGTCATGATCAAAACTTCATTTCAACAATTCAACAGACAAGCGCGCAGCCAAGAGTGGCTGCGCTACGTGGCGACGGATTCCTTGTACTGCGGAGAGAGCTTGCGCAGGTGGTGCACGGCTTCGGGAATTACTTTTAGCGCGAAGTCCACGTCGTCGTCCGTATTCAGGCGGCCGAGGCTGAAGCGCATGCTGCCGCGGGCTTGCTCGGCGGGCAGACCGATGGCGGTGAGCACGTGCGACGGCTCGATGGCACCGGAAGAGCACGCCGCGCCGGTGGAACATGCGAGTCCCTTCAAATCCAGCGCGATCACCATGGATTCGCCTTCGATGAATGAAAACGAAAGGTTGGCTGTATTGGGCGTGCGCGGCGCATGCGCGCCATTGACGCGCGCGCTGGGGATTGTCGCGAGCAATCCTTGTTCGAGACGGTCGCGCAGCGCGCTGAGACGCGCGCCTTCGGCCTGCAATTTGTATTGCGCGATTTCCGCGGCCTTGCCGAGCCCGACAATGCCGGCGACATTTTCCGTGCCCGGGCGGTGCACACGAATGTCCTTCCCGCCGAAAAGCACGGGCTTCAGACGCGTGCCTTTGCGAATGAAGAGCGCGCCAACGCCCTTGGGGCCGTAAATTTTGTGCGCGGAGATGGCTAGCAGGTCCGCGCCAATCTGCTCGACGCTAATAGGAATTTTCCCGGCGGATTGCACGGCGTCCACGTGGAAGTAGACGTCGGCTTCCGCGGCGATGCGGCCAATCTCTTCGATCGGTTCAACGCAGCCCAGCTCGTTATTGGCATGCATCACGGTGATGAGGACCGTCTCCGGCCGGAGCGATTTGCGCACGTCTGCGGGATCCACCAGCCCGTCGGAATTCACTGGAAGATAGGTAACCTCGAGGCCGCGCTCTTCCAGAGCGCGGCAGGTTTGCAGCACGGCGCTGTGCTCAATCTGCGTGGTGATGATGTGCTTTTTGGGGCGCTCGTCGGCGTTCACGATGCCGAGGATGGCAAGGTTGTCCGACTCGGTGCCCCCGCTGGTGAAGGTAATCTCCGCGGCGCGGGCACCGAGGAGAGCAGCGACCTGTTCGCGGGCGTGCTCCACGGCTTTGCGCGCCTGCTGGCCGGGCGAATGGATCGAGCTGGCGTTGCCGAAATTTTCCGCGAAATACGGCAACATGGCTTCGAGGACCTCGCGGTCCACGGGAGTGGAAGCGTTGTTGTCGAAATAGACGCGGCGCATTTGCGAGTTCTCAGTCGTCAGTTATCAGTTTTCAGTGCTCAGTTCCTGGGCGACACAGGACAGAATATCCTTCCGATTGAGGAGGGTCAAGGAAACGAAATCTGAACCACCACAGCCCACAGTCACTAGCCTGACTTTCTGCAGCATGAGATCACCCCCCCGGGGGGTATCATCGAATCCCCCAACCCACTGAGCTCAAAGGAGTTCCGCGTTTTGATTCATTTTTAATCAAACCTGGAAGTGATTGAGTAGACAAGAGTTGTGGGTTTGATTGAA
>CAZIWR010000236.1:0-4254 GCA_964542805.1 uncultured Acidobacteriaceae bacterium | reverse complement strand
CTTTTCCATGCGGCGGAAAAGCAGGCTGTGGCGCGTGCGCCGAGTTTTTTCCAGCGCCGTGCTCTGCTTGGCCCTCTATGGGGTTCCGCTCTTTGCCCAGCAGCAACCTCCGGAAAATCCACCCTTCCCTCCCCTGACGCTTCCCACAGAAAGAGTCCCGGGCTTCCTGCAGCCAGTCGCCGTGCCTCCCGCGCCGGTACAGGTGCCCCACCGAGTGACTTTGCCTGCCGGGACCATTCTCAACGTGGTGCTGGAAACGCCGTTGAGCACGCGAATTGCGAAGAAGAATCAGCCAGTAACGTTTCGCACGGTTTCGCCGATCCGCGTGTTTGAGGGAATCGACATTCCACCGGACACGGCCATCCACGGATCCGTGGTGGAGGCCAAAAAACCCGGAGGCTTTGGCAAGGCGGGAGTAATCCGCGTGAAGATCGAGCAGTTCGAGCTGACGCAAAATGCGATGGTGACGGTGGTCGCGCGGCTGCAGTCGGCGGATACGGACAAGCAAGGCCGCATCCGTGCGGACAGCGCTCGCGGGACGGACTTGGTAGAAATGGCGCAATACGCGCTGACGGGAACGCTGCTTGGGGCGCGAATCGGCGGCGGCAAGGGCGCAGGAATCGGCGCGGGCGCCGGTGCGCTGGCGGCGCTGATCATTATGATGTCGAGGCGCGGACCGGATCTGTACTTGGAGCCGGGCATGCCGTTCGTGGTGGTGCTGGACGAGGCCGTGGAGCTGCCGGGGCAGGAAGTGCTCGATGCACAGGTCAGCTATGCAAAGGCACATCCCGACACGAGTGCCGATGCCGCCGGCAACGGAAACGCCGTGGATCCAACAATGACTATCCCTCCCAATGAGCGGCCGGTATTGAAGCGGCGGCCCAAGCGACCGTAGGCTGCAGCGAGGTTTTTCGCGCTAAAAGGCACGCTACCCTCATCGATTGATTTTCCCCGATGGTCTTCATCCACATGCACGCACCAGCCTGGAAGGGCAGAAACTTTGTGGTAGAGTAATCGGATTATGGAAGCCCTGTGCCAGCATTGCGGCGCGAAACACAACCTGAATGACAAGCAGTTGGGGGATCACACCAAGGTTCAGTTCAAGTGTTCGAGCTGCGGACAGATGACTGTGCTGAACATCGCGATGCGGCCGGACCGCACACGCTCGACCACGCCGCTGCCGTCGTTCGCGCGGACGGAAGGCGCGGCCGATGTGCTAGCCGAGCTGGTAAAGGACCCGCCCGGACTGAAGCTTCCTGCGGGGAAAGCCATTACGTTGACGGCGGTCTCCGGTCTCTCCAACGGGACGACACTCACGCTGGAGAAGCCGCGAATCATCCTGGGACGGCGGGGCGGCGGAGCGGATTTTGAAGTGGACGACCCGGAAGTTTCCCGGTGGCACTGCGCGGTGGAAGTGAAGGACACGTCGATCTGGCTCAAGGACCTGGAGTCCACCAACGGCACGTATTACGACGACGAGCGCACGCGGGCG
The DNA here is from genome assembly GCA_964542805.1 of uncultured Acidobacteriaceae bacterium. Classification (GTDB taxonomy): domain Bacteria; phylum Acidobacteriota; class Terriglobia; order Acidiferrales; family UBA7541; genus JACQDE01. The sequence continues at coordinate 2,762 of CAZIWR010000236.1, read as the reverse complement.
GCGATGCTGGGGGATGGCATTGAATTCCGCATCGGTTCCACCATCCTGCGGCTGAACATTTCAGCAAAGAAATAGCGCCCCGTAGTTCTTCGGGGCTGTGAGCGGAGCGGCGCGCGGGCAGGCGGGCTGCAGAGCGGGGCGGGTTTCAGCGAATGGAACGCATCGGGCGATATGAAATCCTCGAAGAACTGGGCCGCGGAGCCATGGGCGCCGTTTACAAGGCGCGTGACTCGCAAATCGGCCGCACAGTAGCGATCAAAGTCATACTCACCGCGAATCTTTCCAAAGAGGATCTCGAACATTTCAAGCTGCGGTTCTACCGGGAAGCGCAGACCGCCGGGCAGATGTCCCACCCCGGCATCGTGACCATCCACGACATCGCCGAGGCAGAAGACGGGCAGCCGTACCTGGTGATGGAGTTCGTGGCCGGCACAACACTGGAAAAACTGTTGCAGTCTTCGGGAACGGCCGAGCGCTACGGACTGAAGGTCGGAGCGGAACCGCTGCCGATGGAGACGTCGCTGGACATGGGAATCCAGCTCGCCGAGGCGCTGGACTACGCGCACAAACAGGGCGTGATTCATCGCGACATCAAGCCGGCCAATATTCTGGTGTCGCAAGAGGAAGGAGCCAGGAACCAGGCCGGTGAAGCGAGCCACCGGCTGCGGGTGAAGATTGCCGACTTTGGCATCGCCAAGATCGCAGGAACAAACCTGACGCAAACCGGACACGCGATGGGCACGCCGGCGTTCATGTCGCCGGAGCAGGTGAGTATGAGTCCGGTGGATGCGCGGAGCGACCTGTTTTCGCTGGGAGGAGTGCTCTACTGGATGTTCACAGGCGAGAAACCCTTTCCGGGCGAGTCGCTGACGCAAATTTCGTTCAAAGTAGTATTTGGCTCGCCGCTGCCGGTAGCCTTCTTAAACCCGAAACTTCCAACAGCGCTGGATGTGATCCTCTCGCGCTGCCTGGCGAAGAATCCGAACGACCGGTACGCCACCGGGCGCGAATTGGCAGACGACCTCGAGCTCGTGAGGGCGGGCAAGTCGCTGAAAACCACGCTGGCGCCGGTGTCTGACATCACCCTCATGCAGGCCAATCCGCTTCCGGTGGTAGCCGCCGGCCTGCCCGCGGAACAGCGCATGCCGCAAACTCCGCTACCCCTCTTCACGGACACTACCGTTCGCGTCGGCTCACAAACAGGCAAAATGCCGGAAGGGACGGCCCCCGGCGTGACCTCGCCGAAGCGGGACACGATGCCGATCGCGCCACCTGCCGCGGCCGCAAAGAAAAAGAGCAAGACACTGCTGGGGGCAGGAGCCGTACTGCTTGTGCTAGTGGTGGCAGGATATTTCGTGATTCAGCGCAAACCCGCTGAGCCGAGTCCGCAACCCACCGTGCCGGCCGTTGAACAGCCTGCGCCAACGCAGGCCCCGGCAGCGCAAGTGAATGTGCCTCCGCCCCCGCCGGACCCGTCGAATTCGCCGGAAATGGGCAAGGCACAGCAACCGAAATCGTCCAGCCCAGTGAAGACCGCTCCGGCAAAGAGTGAGGAATCGAAGGCGGCAACCAAGAAAGCGACAGTGACAGGGAAAGCCACGTTGCAAATCGATTGTCGCAACAATTTCGACGAGGCCAAGCTCATCATCACAGTGGACGGCAAAGAGATTTTGAATGAGTTGATGGTGAACAAGAAGCCGCTGACCGTGGTGCGGCCGGTGAACGCCGGCGAGCACAAGGTGGTCGTGCACGTGATTTCGGAAAAAGCAAAGTTTGACCAGGAGCAGGAGATTTCCGGAGAATTCAAGGCCGGCGGAACGCGCGCGTTGTTGATTGATTTTGGCAAAGGCTCCGGCTTGGGGCTGCGGAAACCCAAGCTTTCGTTGAAGTGGGGAAGTTGAGGAAAGGGTACAGGGTTTAGGGTGTAGGGTGTAGAAAGACCGAGCAGTTGCTAAGTATTCTTCCTCAAGAATTCCAAATGCAAAACAATTGAGAATTGTTTGCGCACGATGGGCCGAGCTTATCCCCGCTTCGTTAGGAAGAGCGAGGCGAAAGTGAAGCGGCGCTGGGGATGGCGGCGGTCGATGACGAAGCGTTCGCCGGTGTCGTTGAGCGGTTGCCCGTCGAGATAGTCGAGGCCGGTGGCGGCGACGAGGCGTTCGACTTCGGCGAGATCACGCACGGCGTCGTTTACGGGAGCCTCCGGGCCGAAGTCAAAGGTGAGGGCAAAAATGCCGCCGGGCTTGAGGAGCTTCGCCAGGCGCGCCAGGATAGGCGGCTGGGCCGTCTTTGGAATGTGTTCGAGCACGCTGAAGGAAATGACCGCATCGAACAATCCCCAGTTTTCCAGTGCGGGAGTTGCGACGAGATTATGCGTGGAGGCATGCAGCTTCCAGGCGTGATGTTTGGCGACATGGTTCGTCCAATTAGAAAGCGCCGCGTCGATGTCGAGGCAGAGGACATCGCAGCCGAGTGACGCGAGGAAGAAGATGGGGATGGTGGCGGCGCCGCCGAAATCGAGGACGCGGAGAGCTGCGGCCGGTTGAGGAGCACGGAGAATGCAAGACAGGCCGCGGGCATATTCCCAGAGCTTGTTTTCGCGCACCCAGAAGCGATGACGCAAAATGCCGTTGACGGCAAAGCGTGTGCCCGAAAGGCCCAACCGTAAGGCGGCTCGCCGGAGGCGAGCGGCCATCCTCCCCACCGGGGGATGGAGCAGGTCGGCGGGAGAATAGGTCTTGCTCGGAAATTGGGGCGTGTTC
>CAZIWR010000235.1:0-4260 GCA_964542805.1 uncultured Acidobacteriaceae bacterium | reverse complement strand
ACCACTTTCGTCGCTGCGGTGATGGGGATGGCCAGCAGGAGTCCCATGCCGCCCCAGAACCAGCCCCAGAAGAGCAGCGAAATAGTCACCGCCAGCGCGTTCAAGTGAACCTGCTTGCCGACGAGTTTGGGGATGAGCACGTTGATGGCGATCATGTGGAAAAACGTGATCATGGCGGCGATGCCCAGATAGGCTGCCCAGTTGTTGCCAAATGTTTTCATCCCGACGATCAGCGGCGGCACCCACGCCATCACCGTGCCCAAGTAGGGCACCAGGTTCAAGACTCCGGAGGTCACGCCCAGCAGGAAGGCATAGTCCAATCTGATGATCGCGAAAAAAATCCAGCTGGCCACAGAGAGGATTGCCGCCACCAGAAGATTGCCCACAATATAGCCGCGCAGGGTCTTGCTCAGGTCTTCGAGCGCCTCTTTCACGCCGGTGCGCTCGCCCGGCGGGAACAACTGCATAGTGGCGTGCCAGATGTCCTGCTTCGCCGCCAGCATGAAGAAAACCAGGAAGGGCACAAACGAAACCATCAGCAGCAGCGTGTAGAGTGACCCCAGGCCGCGCAACAATAGGTTGCGGACCATTCCGGGTTCCTCCTGCTGCACCACCAGCCTGCCGGTCTGGTCCTGTGGTTGGATGCCTTTCAGGGCGTCTTCAATCTGCTTCATGCGCTTGTCCAGCGCTTCCGAGACGCCCTTCAGCACTTTACTGTACTCCGGCCAGTCCTTGGCGAACTCTTCCACGCGATCCCACACCAGGAACAGCATGGCCACCATCAACGAGGTCACCACCAGCAGCACAATCAGCGTCCCGACCGCCCGCGGCACGCGGAACCGCTCCAGCAATTCCACCATGGGGTCCAGAAAATACGCCATGAGGATGGACACCAGCAGCGTGATCACCACGGCCGACGCGTAGTAGAGAAATGCCAGCACAATCCCAGCAGCGATGATTCGCTGGCTCGGATTGCTCTTGGCATGCACAACCTGCACTGGATTGGTGGACATTCCCGCCCGCTCTCGCTCGGAATTCGCCGCGCGGGTTCGCGCAGCGCACGGCGTACATTACCACACCGCGCGCTCGATTCCACCCTTGCCTCGCCTCACTCCGCGCTGTTAACGTACACACCGCCATGCTTCTTGCCGCCGAGCTTCCCTGGCAAAGTCTCTCGCGCCTCGACCTGCGCTCGGTGGTGGATATCCTAATCATCGCCGTGATTATTTATTACGTGCTGGTGTTGCTCCGCGGCACGCGCGCGGTGCAGATGATGGTGGCCGTTCTTCTGCTGGTCTTTTTTTTCTACGCCGCGCGCTGGGCCCGCCTGGAAATGGTGGAATGGCTGCTCACCACGCTGCTGCCCTATTTCGCCATCGCCCTCATCGTGCTCTTCCAGCCGGAAATCCGCCGCGCGCTGGCTCGCGCCGGGCGCAACCCGCTGTGGCGCCGCTTCTATGCGCCCGACCTCAACGAATCGCATGATGACGTCCTGCTCGCCGTGCGCCATTTTTCGCAGAGCAAGATCGGCGCGCTGATCGTGTTCGAGCGCGAAGTCGGCCTAAAGACGTACATCGAAAGCGGCGTCCCCCTCGACGCGGCGCTCAGCTACGACCTGCTGCTCTCCATCTTCCGCCCGGGCTCGCCGCTGCACGACGGCGCGGCTATTCTCCTGGATAACCGCATCGCCGCCGCCGCGTGCTTTCTTCCGCTGTCGTTGAATCCCATGATTTCCACGCAGCTCGGCACGCGCCACCGCGCGGCTATCGGCGTCACCGAGGAGAGCGACGCCGTGGCCGTGGTCGTCTCCGAGCAGACCGGCGAAATCGCGCTGGCCGCCGCCGGCTCCATCGAGCTGCATCTCACTCCTGACCAACTCGCGGAGCGCCTGGCCACGCTTTTTGCGGGTTACCGCCCGCGCGTCGTGCTTCCCGCGCGACCGCAGACGGTGAGGGACTAGCCGATGCCCCTTTTTCGCAACTGGGTCCTCCACAACTGGCACCTCAAACTCATCGCGCTGCTCGCCGCGTTACTCCTGTGGTCCACGTACACATCGGTGCCCGCCGCGGAAGTCGCTTACGTTGTCCCGCTCGAGTTCCGCAACGTTCCCGCGCATCTCGAACTTTCCGGCGATGCGCCCGCGCAGGTGCGCCTGCGCGTCCGCGGACGCTCCGCGCTGCTGCGCCGCCTCTCCCCCGCCGACCTGGCCGTCTCCGTGGATCTTGCCGGCGCGCAGCCGGGCGAACTCCGCATCGAGCTCACTCCGGATATGGTCGAGACGCCCTACGGCGCCACCGTCGTGCGCATCGCGCCCGCGGAGTTCCGGCTTTCGCTGGTGGCGCGGAAGTAAAGAAGTCATCCGTTGTCATTATTCAGTCGTCAGTTGCCGGAGCGCTTTAACTTTTCAACCTTTCAACCTTTCGACGCTCCTCCCGGCCAGGATTCTTCATTGCGTATGCTAAAATTCTTCGTTTCGAAGGCGCGTTTTGCGCTCCCCTATGGCCAAACATCTCTTCGGCACCGACGGCGTGCGCGGCATTCCCGGCGAGTATCCGCTGGATGACGCCACGATTTACGCCATTGGCCGCGCCCTCGGCGACTACCTGCGCACGGCCGGCGCGGAGAAGCGCGTCCTGCTGGGCATGGACACGCGCGAGTCCGGCATGCTCATCGCCGCGAAGCTGGCGCGCGGGCTGGCCGACGCCGGGTCGCTGCCGGTATTCGCCGGCGTGATTACTACGCCCGGCGTGGCGTGTCTGGTGCGCGAGCGCGCGTTTGCCGCGGGCATGGTTGTCTCCGCGTCACACAATCCGTGGCACGACAACGGCATCAAGCTGATTTCTTCGAGCGGCATGAAGTTCCCGGACGCCATCGAAGCGCGCATCGAAAAAGATATCCTGCTGCACCGCGAAAGTGTTCCCGGTAAGCACGCAGCGGCCGTGGTGCTCTCCGCTGAGCGCGAATTGGACCTCGCTTATCTGGCCTTCCTCCGCGGCTGCGCCATCTCCGGCGCTTCACTCGAAAATTTGCGCGTTGTGCTGGACTGCGCCAATGGCGCCGCGTCCGAGCTGGCTCCATCGCTCTTCCGCTCGCTGGGCGCCGAGGTCATCGCCATCCACGACCGCCCCGATGGCCGCAACATCAACGCCGGCTGCGGCGCACTGCACCCGGAAGCCATGCAGAAAAAGGTGGTGGAAACCGGCGCGCAGCTCGGCGTGGCGTTTGACGGCGATGCCGACCGCGCGATGTTTTCCACGGCTGCGGGAAACCGGGTGAACGGCGACGGCGTCCTGCTCGTCCTCGCACGCTACTTCCAATCGAATGACACGCTGAAAGGCCCCGCGGTGGTCGGCACCACCATGGCCAATCTCGGCCTGGAACGCATTCTTGCTAAAGAAGGCTTAAAGCTCGCGCGCGTGCCGGTCGGCGACCGCTATGTGCTGGAGGAAATGATTCGCTCCGGCGCCAACCTCGGCGGCGAGCAGTCCGGCCACATCATCCTGCTTGACGATTCCACCACCGGCGACGGCATGCTCACGGCGCTGAAAATTGCGTGCTTGGTGAACCTGCACGGGCCCCTCGAAAAATTAGTCGAAGGTTTGAAAATTTTTCCACAGACCATCGTCAACGTGAAAGTCCGCGAAAAGCCGCCACTCGATTCGCTGCCGGAGGTTTCGCACTTGCTCGCCGAAGCCGAGCGCGCGCTGGGCGATGCCGGACGCATCGTGCTGCGCTACTCCGGCACCGAGCCGCTGGCCCGCGTGATGGTCGAAGCCGAAACGCAGCAAGACGTGGACCGCTGGGCGCAGGCGATCGCCACCGCGCTGCGCACCGCCATCGGCGCATCGTAGGACAGGCTCCCGATCCCGATGCCCTGGGATTCGTGACGGCCAGCGCGGATGATTTGGCGGCGCTTCCGCCGCGCGGCGGCGTAGTAGAGGCCGCTTTGCGATCTGGGCTTTCCCGTCGTTTTGTCGGCAAGCCGTTCGACTATCTCCAAAACGCTGTAGATGCCGGGTGGTTTTCGTGTGAGAAACGGTAGACTGGGCGTCTGAGCGGCGAACCGCCGCCGGGGGCGATCTCCTATCTTGTGCAAATACAATGGTCTGGCGACACGCTGGATTCACTCCGCCCCTGGCACAAGACTTGCTATCAGTTAAGTGCTGTCTCTAATTCCCGGGGTGGTTCCGGTCCACGCCATGGAACCGGAACTTGTGGGGATAGAGTGCTACAGGGGGTCTCCATGAGAGACCCCCTTTT
>CAZIWR010000234.1:0-4267 GCA_964542805.1 uncultured Acidobacteriaceae bacterium | reverse complement strand
CATCGGTCTGTGGAACCGAGGGTCGTGGGTTCAAATCCCATCGCTCACCCCAAACTTTCCTGTTGAAACTTCCGCGTATTTCGAAGAGAGATGCTTCGTCCCGATAGAAAGCATTGGGACTCAGGATAACGCCTAGACGGGGCGAGAAGAGCGCACGGCGTCCATAAAGCGGCGGACGCGATCCACGTCCACGGGATTCTGCATGATGCCGTCTTTCTTCAGGCTGGAGCCGACGATAACGCCGTCGGCGTATTGATAGAGCGCGGCGATGTTTTCTTCGTCGCTGCCGCTGCCGACGAGCACGGGGCGGGAGGCCAGGCGCTTGGCTTCGCGGACTTTTTCCACGGCGGGAGCGTTGCCGGTCATGCGGCCGGTGACGATGAGCGCGTCAGCGCCGTAGAACTCGGTCCACTCGACGTGCGTAGCGAGATCAATGCCGGGGAACGTGACGGAGTGTTTCTTGTCCACGTCGGCGAAGATGTGGATGTGCTCGGCGCCGAGTTCCTTGCGCTTGCGCATCAGGACGGCCGCGCAGCCGTGGTCGAATTCGCCGGTATCCCACACGCGCGCCCCGGTGAGGATGCAGACGCGGATGAATTTGGCCTGCGCAGCCAGCGCGATGCTCAAGCACACCACGCCGCCGTTGTGAATCACGTTGATGCCCACCGGCAGTGGCGACATTTTCACCACTTCGGCGGCGGCCACGGCGTGCGCGGTTGCGGCTTCCGGCTTGACGTCGTCGCCGACAAAATACGGCAGGTCCCACATGTTCTCGACCATCAGCCCGTTCACGCCGCCGCGGATGAGCGCTTCGGCATCGCGCAGCGCGCTATCCATGATGGCGGGCATGCTGTAGCCGGAATAGCCGGGAGCGCCGGGCAGCGGCCACAGGTGCACCATGCCGATCACCGGCTTGGGTACGCCGAACAGACTCTCCAGAGACTTCAACCGAGGACGATCCATCTCCTGCTTCCACTTGGGTCCTTGCTCCACGTCAGCCTCCTGAGGCGCCAGCGGATTCCGCCGGCTGCAATTCCTGTTGCAGATTGCGGACCACGCGTTGGCGCACCTGCTCCATTTCGCCGCTGAGTAATTTGCCATTCAAAAGACGCAGTACAGCTTCCGGGCCGGGCATGTTTTCTCCGGCGCCAAGAACTGAGGCTGCGGCGGCACCGGCGGCATTGGAAAGCAGTGCTGCTTCATTGGCCGGCCAGCCACGCAGCCGCGCGCGGAGATACGCCGCGGCGAAGGCATCGCCTGCGCCGGTGGTGTCCACGGCGGACACGGCGAACGGAGGCACAGTGCACCAGCCGCGCGGCTCGCGAATCAGACTGCCGCCGGCGCCCAGTTTGACGATCATTTCGCCCGCGCCACATTCTTCCAACGCAGCGAGGACTTCTTCTTTTGCGCTCTTTCCGGTCAGGGCCATGGCCTCGCCCAGGCTGACGAACAAAAAGTTGACCTTGCGGGTGACTTCGAGAATCACGTGCGGGATCTGCTGGCTGGGCGCGACGCCGACGTCGAGAGCAATGCGCAGGCCGCGCCGTACTGCTTCCTGCATCAGGCCCTCCGCGACGCGGCGGCTTGCCGCGTTCAGAAAATCGTAGCCCACCAAGAAAAGCGCTTCGACGCCATCGAGACAAGACCACGAATCGTCGCCGTGCAAAATCTCTTGGTTGGCGCCGCGGCTGCCGATGATGGTGCGCTGGCCGTCGGGTGAAATGGGGATAAAAATGAGTCCGGTCAGCGCGCGGTCGGTCTGCTGCAAGTACGAAACGTCGACGCTTTCTTGCTTCAAGCAGCGCAGAGCGAATTCGCCGAACCAGTCGCGGCCGACGCAGCCCAGTAGCCGCACCGGCAGGCCCCAGCGGGCGAAAGCGATGGCCGCGTTAGCGCCCACGCCGCCGCAATGGTGATGGAGTTCGGGGACGAGATTGTCGTCGCCGGGGCAAAGGTCGCGCCCGAGGCGGGCCAGCACATCCACGTTGATATCGCCGAAAACGAGCACACCGGCCAAGCGTGTTCTCCGTATGTAGCGGGCTCAACGGCCGCAAGAAACGCGTTCATAAGCATTGTAACACCGCGGGTGCGCGGTGCTGCGCAGCAGAGAGTCCGGCGAGCCGGCGCGCGGAGAAGAGAAACTAATTCCGAGGAGAGCTTTGCTATACTCTGCGGCGATGGCCGCGCAACTTTTGCACCTGCACACCTATTTTCTGTTTCCGTTCTCCATGAACCGTGAGCTCGTCACGCGGGAACATGGCGAGCAATGGAAAAAGCACCGGCACTGGCTGGCCGGCCTGGACGAGTGTATCGCCGCGGCTGCGGGGGCGGCGCAGGCCACGCCGTCCGGACGGCTGGGTTGCTGGCAACGCGCCGCCTATTCGGGGTCGGACCTGGACTCGCCCGCCTATCAGGACATGGTCTTTTTCCATCCGTTCGTGCGGCGCATCTTCTTCGACACCAAGGAAGAGGGCAAGTACACAAACGGCCGGGAAGCGCTCATCCGCTGCTACGCGATTCCGCTGGATGCCGGACGCAAAGTGTGGCTGGAGGCCGCGGACGTGCGCGGGCGGAGCGCCAAGGTGCAGGTGACCGACCTGCGGCTGTTTCTGTTCGCCAACGGCATGGGCATCCTGGCTATCGGAGTGGAGGCGTGGAACCTTTCCGCGGCCGATGCGCTGTGGATCAACGAAACGATGCGCAAGATTTATCCTTCCAGCGGCCGGCAGATCCGCGAGGGCCGCGTCGCCAACCTTCACCGCCTGACGGTGGAAGAGAACGGGCGGGAGGAAACGGTGGTGGAGGAGCGCTTCGAAGACTGCCGGATGCGCGGCTTCCATCCGCCGCTTTCGAAAACCATCACTTCGCTGCTCTACTTCCTCAATTTCGAAAAGCATGAATATGAGCAACTGCTGGACGAGCGAATGATTGTGTGCAGCTACGCGGCCATCGATCCCGCTTCGGTGGGTCCGGTGTTCGCGGGCTCCGAGGCGTACGACGTGCTGCTGAGCCGCTTTCTGTACGTGGACCGCGACGGCGAGCGATTCCGCTACGAGCCGGAGTTCACGCGCGAGCAAATGAAGCAGCACGTGTACCGGCGGTGGGCGCACGAGGGGACCAACTACGGCTTCACGAGCTACAGCAACGTCACGCTGACGCTGGGGGTGTACGACCGCGGCGAGCACGTGGTGAAGGAAGGGTTCCTGATCCACCGGATGTTCGACACGCGCTACTACCTGATGGCGGTGGTGGCGCTGTTCTACCGCGCGACCATGCTGGACTTCGCGCAAAAAACCGCGCTGGTCTCCCGGCGGCTCTTCCGCGACCAGGAAGCCGGGCAGCTCAGCCACGAGAATATTGAAATCGCCACGACGCTTCGCTCGGAATTCCTGCACTTCAGCAACTACTGGTATTTCGAGGAGCTGGCCAACAAGGACGAGGAAATCGAGCACTTCACCATGCAATGCCGTGCCTACCGGATCGGCGCGATGAAAACCGAAGTGGAGCAGGAAATCGAAAAGCTGAACGCATCGCTGCATGAGTATCACCAGGCGCGGAGCACGGACGCGGTGAACCGCCTGGCCATGTTGAGCATGATCCTGGGCGCGGGAGCGGTGCTCACCGGGTTCTTCGGCATGAACTTCGGTCGGGATTTCGAGCGGCTGTTTTTCAACCCCGACCCGCAGAATTCCTGGCTGCACTATCTGTCGATCGCCATTGTTTCTGGGATGGCATTCGGGGCGCTGGCGTTCGGCGTGTACATTGTGATGGCCAATCCGGCGGACTACCGGGACATCCTGACGCCGCGCGGGCTACGAGCGAAACACAAGCAGAGGTGGTTCAGCCTGAAGAAGTCGGATTCGTGATTTGCCGAAATTTGGACGTTGAAAATCAGGAAGCATCTGTCCTACACTGCGCGCGCCACAGCGAACCCTCGCTTTCGGCGACGTAAACAGAAATCATCTTAGGAACCCACGATGACCTACACTACTATTCAACAGAAACTACGCAATGGCCAGCCGGTTCTGCTGGACGGGCCGATGAACTCGGAGCTGGTGCGGCGCGGCGTGCGCTGGCGCAAGCACGGCCTGCTGACCGACACCGCGGCGGTGCAACAGCTGCACGAGGAATACATCGCGGCGGGCGCGGACGTGCTGCGGACCAATACGTTCCAGCTCAATCCGAAAACGTACTTGAACGTGTTCCGCAATAAAGAGCACCAGGCGCACATCGGCGCGCCGGGACTCGCCGACCTGGTGCCCAAGCT
>CAZIWR010000233.1:0-4272 GCA_964542805.1 uncultured Acidobacteriaceae bacterium | reverse complement strand
TGGCAAGTTTGCCACAGGCGGAGTTATCTGCTGGACTGAGCCTGTAGCACGATTGGGAGCCCTAGGACCACTTGTCCAGTAACGCGACTGCACATCCAAGTGACCGCTACTTTCAAGAGCGGAACCACAAGGCGCTGGCATAGTTTCCGAGTGGGCGACCACTCGTCGACAATCCGGCCAACGATATTAAGTCAGACTGCGATGCAGAAATTCTCGCGTGAAGAGGTGGCGGTTATTTATTCCCCGCAGGCGCGGGCCGGTCGGGTTCGGCGGACCAATTGAGAATCACGTTGAGCTGGCGCGGCACCGAACCCGGATCGCGCCGAATCATCAGGAATCGCTTGCCGTCCGGCGAGACGCTGTAGCTGTGGAACCGGTGGTTGAAGAGAAAATTCGATCGGTCAAACAGCCGCCGCGGCGCGCCGAACGTCCCATCCGGCCGCATCGCCACGGCCACAACCGCGTCTCCCGTTACATAGAACAGTTCCTTGCCGTCGCGCGACCACCGCGGCAGGATTCCGCCTCCATTCGAAACTGGGATCCTGTTCCCTCCGCCGGGGTACGCCTGCACGTAGATCTCGCTTTGCCCCGACTCGTCTGACGCATACGCCACCCAGCGCGGCCCGCCCACCGGGCCCGGCGAGAATTGGCCCTGGGTTTCGTTGAATGGCGTGACCCGCAATGGCGAGCTTTTTCCATCCGGCGACAGAATCCAAAGGTCCCGGCCGGTGCTGGGGGTGATTTCAATGTAGAGCAGCGTTCCGTCGGCCATGAGCGAGAGCGGAAACTGGTCGCCAGGCCGCTTGAGCAGCGCTTCGGCGGGCCGGGATCCGTCGGCGGGTTGTGAATAGATGTCCCAGTCGCCTCCGCGATTGGAAGCGAAAATAATCCGCGTTCCGTCACTGGTCCACATCATCAGAATATTCGAACTGCGCTCCGCCGACGTCAAACGGATGCGGGTCCCGCGTTGCAAATCATGAATCCATAGGTCGAGACCGTGCCTGACGACTGCCTTTACCCCGTCGGGAGAAAGGCTTGCCTCCCGATACACATCCTGGTCGTTGCCCACCGATTCGATCTTTTCCTCCCGGTCCACCCACACCAGCGATGTTTTTGCAGGGTTGCCGGTCGCGTAGACTGCGGTGCCGGTGTTCGAGACAGCAAGCCAGCCTTTGCTTTCGGTTTCCACCTCGTGGTACACGTTGGCCAGCACCGAAGTATCGGCGCTTGTCCGCACGGGGTGCGCGGCGTCGAACGGCGCGGCTTTGATGCCGGCGGACTGGTCAATCAGCAAGAGGCGTCCCGTGGAGCCGCCGGTCGATTCGAAAGTCGGGACGCCAAATCCCGTCGCGAGCATGACCAGCTCCCATTGGCCTGAATCCAGTGAGAGCACGGCGCCTCCCTGCGTTTGTCCCCAAATCGTGAAAAGAACGCTTCGTCCTCCGGGAAGCGCTTGCGGAAAAACGTGCGCGTACCCCTTGGCCGCGCCGTCGGGCTTGGTCAGTGATTCGGGCTTTCCGCCGCTGGCAGGAATGCGCAAGAGTCCGGAACCCAGTGACTCGGTGTAGATAATCGTGTTGTCGTCATTCCAAGTTCCACCGAAGGAATAAGCAGCTTCGGCCAGCCGCACAGGAGCTCCGCCAGTGACCTCTGCTTTTTGAAGCTGCCCCTTCGCGAAGAACGCTATCCATTTGCCGTCCGGTGAAAAGAAAGGTTGCTTGGCGCCGCTCGCGCCGGCCACTTGACGGGCCTCGAAAGAATTCAGATCGCGCAAATAGAGCTGCGAATCCTCAGCTCCTTGTTGCGTGACGTAGGCCACCGTTCGGCCGTCGCGCGTAATGGCCGGATAACTGGTAATTTCCTGACCCGGCGGAAGCGGGATCGTCAGGCGGGTCGCGGTCTTCTGCACGGCCGTAGGTCGGTTCCACAGCGCAAACACCAATGACACAGCTGTAATCAGGGCGAGTGCCGCGACCACCGCCCACGGCATTTTGCTCTGCGCTGCGGGTGCAGTTTCCTGTGGCGCCTCCTCCACCAGGAGCCGCCAGTCGCCAATCGCCTGCAGCCGCTGCCTCGCATCTTTCTCCAGGCACGATCGCAGCAGGCGTCGCGCCTTCCATGGGACTTGCTGCAGGTCCGGCTCTTTGGTGAGCACTGCCGCTAAGGTGTGCGAGCTCGTTTCGCCATCGAACAATCTCTTTCCGGCTAGCATCTCCCATAGGACGACGCCAAACGACCAGATATCTGCGCGCTTGTCCACTGGCTTGCCGGCCGCCTGCTCCGGACTCATGTACGCTGCCGTGCCCATGATCATTCCGGCTAGTGTCGCCGGGTTGGTCAACGTCGGCGAATTATTGGGATCCCCCGGGCTTTCTCCGCATGGCTGGGTCACCGCGGCGAGTCCGAAGTCGAGCACCTTCGCCACACCCTGCGGCGTGACCATGATGTTTGCCGGTTTCAGATCGCGGTGGATGATCCCTTTTTCATGCGCGGCTTCGAGCGCATCGGCGACTTGCTTTGCGTAGTGGAAAGCGGTCTCCAGCGGAAGGGGTCCTTTGATCGTCTCGCCGGGCACGAGTTCCATCACCAGAGCACGAACACCGCCCGACTCTTCGACGCCGTAAATCTGTGCGATGTTCGGATGATTCAGCGACGCAAGAACTTTCGCTTCGCGTTCAAACCGGGCTAATCGTTCGGGATCTTGCGCCAGAGCTTGCGGCAGAACCTTCATCGCCACGTCGCGCCCCAGCCGCGTGTCCCGCACGCGATACACCTCGCCCATCCCGCCCGCGCCCAGCGGGGCGACGATCTCGTAAGAACCCAGTTTGGTGCCATTCGTCAGGGGCATGGATGCTGCTGATTATAGGCTTCTCGGAAGTGCCCCGGTAAAATAAATTACCGTTCTCGGGCACAGCCTGCGGAAAACATTTCCCGGTTCGACATGGCGGGCAGAGGAAGTAGATTGGTTACGCTGCTGATTGCTGCTTCGCAATGATGACCTGCTATTTCTCTTCCAGAATAACTTCCAGTCGGCGGCACCTCTCGGGATTGTGCCCGTATCACGGCGAACTCGGAAGAAATTCGCTTGGGCGTATAACGCGCAAACCGGACAAGTGAAAGTTTGATTGGTTGCACTTGGGCCGAGCGTAGAATATGAGTTCGAAACGAACTAAAGGGCATCGACGGAAGTGGTTGAAAAAAAACTCCTCAAGAAAGTGGCGCGCCCTGAGGGATTCGAACCCCCGACCTTCTGGTTCGTAGCCAGACGCTCTATCCAGCTGAGCTAAGGGCGCGCAAGCGGAAATATTTTAGCACAGCGGCGCGATGGGTGCACTTTGAGTTGAGGGCTGAAGACTGAATACCGAGGACCGTTCACTGCTTCACCAGTGCGAGCGGGGTGCGCGGCTGTTCGAGCACGGGATCGAGCTTGTTGTCCACGCCGAGGACAAACGTGCCGGCCATGCGCGAAGTACCGATGCCGTCGAGTTGAACCGTGCCGCCGGCGCCGAGGCCGCCTGTGAGGCTGGGCCCGCCAATCACGTAGGTAATCGTTTCGCCGCTGGCGTGCGCGCCGGGCGTCGAACTCCGCAGGTTGCCGATCACCGCGGGGGTTCTGTTGGTGACGATGGTGGTCATCACTGGACGTCCCTGCGTAAATTGAATGAGGTTTTCCAGGCCGCTGATGTCCACTCCGAAGCGGCTCTGCTGTCCCTTCAGAACAACCGGCGGTTGCGGCGTGCGGTAAGCGACGCTGATCAAATTCATTTTCCCGCGCGCGACTTGCTCACCATTCAGCGACAGCGTGACATCGTATTCGCACCCCATTCCGTGCGGCGCCAGGAAACCCGCGCCGCACGGGCCTTGCCAGAGCAATTCGGCGCGCTGCTGGGCGAAGGAAAACTCCGGACGCCCGCCGATGCCCATGGGTCCCTGCACGTAGAAGACGCTTCCTGCAAACACCGCGCGCGGCGCGCGCCATCCCTCGCCCGGCACAAGTTCTTTGGCCTCCCAGATTTTGGTCGGCAGTTCCTTCGCGCCGCCCCTCGGCGTGAAGAGCGCCTTGGGCAGAGTATTGCCGGTTCCGTCGGGCAAAGTGGCGCGGCCCGCCTCAACGTCCAGAGTATTCACGCCCAGCGTCAGCCGCCCCGAAATCAACTCCGAATCGACAGGCTCTTCGCTTTCTTTTCCTTCTTTGATCTGCTTGGACCAGGCGCGGCGGAGCAGGTGAGTTCCCTGCCCGCAACCCGGCGGCGGCCAACTGATTTCCACGCG
>CAZIWR010000232.1:0-4291 GCA_964542805.1 uncultured Acidobacteriaceae bacterium | reverse complement strand
CTGGTGGAGCATGCATCAGATGTGGCCGCTCATCCTCATCGCCATCGGAGTGGCCTTGATGCTCGGCCGCTTCCAGCGCAGGCCCGACGGCACTCCGCCCGGCAGCATCGAAGTGAAAAGTTGAAGAATGTAGGGGCGCTGCTTGCTGCGCCCGCGTCAGTGACGATGTCGTAGGGGCGGGCCCCGTGCCCGCCCTGTTCATTTTTTCCGTTCCCTGAATCCGAAATCCCGAATCCTGACTCCTACCTTTTCACTACCGCCCAACACATCCCATTCAGCAGCGCCACGAGCGCCGCCAGCATGATCAACCCTTTCGCCATTCCCGGCTCCTGCTTGTGCTGGTAATACCAGATCGCCGGGCCGATGTAGAGCAGTTGCGTCGCGCCGATACAAAAGAGCGACCAGAAAATTACGGTTTCGCCAAAGCCGCTGACTACTAACCAACTGCCTCCCCGAATACCGAACCACACGGCGCACCAGAGCCCCACGAAGGCAATGTTGAGTAGCATCCCCAGCGCGACTCCCCTGTTCACGCGTTCGCTTTCCGGTCGTTGCGTTTCATTCATTCGGTTTCTCCTGCCGCCAGCGCTGCCACCGCCACCAACCCTTCCGCGCGCTGGCGCAGCGGCGCGAGGCGCGTTCGCTCCAGCGTATCGCGGTAAAAGAGATTGTACGTATCGAACGGAATCAGCCGGCCGTCGGGATGGACGATATGCACGCAGGTTTTTTTCACCGAGCGCACGTCGAAGGAATACGCGTCAATGAACTGCATGATGATAATGCGGAAAATGTTTTCGTAGGTGAGCGCGGGCGGCGCGTCCAGCCGCGGCAGGCAGCAAAGCAGCTCGCGCAGGCTGCCCGCGCCGGACTGCGGCGAGTGGTTCGTCGCAAACAGCTTGAAGATGCCCTCGCGCACCGCGGCATCATTTTCGTACACGATGGTGTTGCGCCCGCCGTTGATGAGCACTTGCGGATCGATCAGGCCCGTCAGCGGCACGACTTTGCCGTCCAACTTCAGCGCGTAGGCCATGGCCAGCGCGTCGGGATGGCACGGCACGGGGATGACGTCCTCCGCGCGAAAGACGTTGGTTTGCTCGAGCAGTTTTCTGCGCACTTCGGTGAGCGTCAGGCGGTCGCGCGCGGGATCGAATTTGTCCAGGCGGCCCGCCGCCTGAATCGGTTGCAGCGTCACGCCGCGGACACACTTCTGCGTCAGCGCAAAATCCACGATTTTTCCGATTTCGCCGTCATTCACGCCTTTCTTCAGCGTCACCACCAGCGTGGTCGAGATGTTGTGCCGGTTCAGACGCTCCAGCGCGCGCTCGCGGATGCCGCGCAGGTCCGCGCCGCGAAGCTGCATCAACGGGTCGCGCTCGAAGGAATCGAATTGCAGATAAATCTCGAAGTCCGGCATGTAACCGGCAAGGCGCGCGGCGAAACCTTCATCCTCGGCGATGCGGATGCCGTTTGTATTGACCATCAGGTGGCGGATGGGCCGCGCCTTGGCCGCGTCGAGCACGAGGAAAAAATCCGGATGGATGGTGGGCTCGCCGCCGGAAATCTGCACCACGTCCGGCTGGCCTTCGTTGCGCACCACGGCGTCGAGCATGAATTCGATCTCCGCCATCGTGCGGAATTCCGGCCGCGCCGTGCCCGAATCGGCGTAGCAGATGGGACAGTTCAGGTTGCAGTGGTCGCAGATTTCGACGAGCGAGAGGCAGGAGTGCTGCTCGTGCTCGGGGCAGAGTCCGCAATCGTACGGGCAGCCCCACCTCAGGGCGGTGTTGTAGCGCAGCGGCTGCTCCGGAGTCTTGATAAACACTTCGCGGCAGCGGCGGTAGTAGTCCACGTCGTCGGCCAGCAGCACGCGCTCGCGTCCATGCTGCGGACACCACTTCAGCAGATAGACGCCGCCGTCCTCGAAAACAATTTTCCCCTCCACGCGCTGGTAACACGTCGCGCAGATGGATACCGCCACGTCGTAAAACATGTACGGTCTTGTTTTGTCGGTCATTTTCCCCTCAAGGATTGCGCCAGCAACAACGCCAGCCGCACGATCACCAGGACGATCCCGACCAGAAACATCACCACCCCGACCAACAATGCCCAGAGAGCGATCCCAGACACCAGGAAGTTATCCAATTGATTCGATTTCAATCCCACGAAGGTCCCTAATCCAACCGCACCAATCGCAATTCCAGCCCAGCATGTGAGCGCTGCTTCATGCAACGTTTGATACTCATTTTTCCGGTTCGCGAGGGCCCATTGGCTTATCAACTGGGAACTCCGCACAGAAGACAGAATCACACCGACCACGGACGCAACGAACCCAACGCTGCGGAACGGCGACCACGTCCCCCCGTAGTCCATGAGGTGATTTGAAATGTCCATCCACCATACAGAGCAGCCCGCGATGCCGAGCACAAACCCCGGGGCCAGCGAGGTCCACGCCTTCTTCCACGCCGGCCTCTTCGGCCTAGCTTGCGTCTCATTCGTCATCGCCGCGCTTGTCCTTCTCCGGCTTGCGCCAAATGCCAATCACGTCGCGCCCCGTGTCGCGGTTTTTGCGGGACCTCCTCCACACGACCACCGCCGCCGCTGCCAGCGCCACGCTCAGCAAAGTAAAACCAACGAAAGTAAGGTACATCCCCCGCGCCAGGTCATCACATGGCCCGGCTTCCAGCAACAACGCGCTGCCGGCCACCATCGCAAAGATTTTTGGCCGCTGCGGACTGTTTTTCATCATCACATCCGCCGGCGCGCATTCGCCCGCACTAGAAGCACGAGGCCGCTCCCGAATAGCCCCGCTCCGACCAGCAACATGCCTACACCTACAAATCTCTGAGACATGGGCATCCCGCAGCCGCCGAAGGCCAGCACCATTCCTGCGGCAAGCAAGATCCATGCCTGCCCCTGCGACAGGCCTTTCGACGCGGGCACTTTTTCATCTGCCATTACACCCTCACTTTCCGGTGAAGGAACGAATCAGCCGGGCCAGCAACGCCACGAGCCCGGCGATGAACAACACCACAGCAACCAGGAATGCGATGCTGCCAAGCCCCGGCAGAAAATCTCCAGGAAAATTGAAGAACACCGCGCAGCCGCCTGCGCCCAGCACGATTGCCGAGCCCAGCATGGTTCCCACTTGTTTCCACGTCGGCCAAATTTTCTTTGCCTGCAACTCATTCGTCATGGCTGAACTCCCTCCCGCCGCAAGGTTTGTTCTCGCGGTGCGAGCCATCGCCACACATCCCGCGCGTAAAATATCAGCGCGGCGACGCAGGCCCACTGAATCGCTGTCAATCCCGCAAGCGGCACGCCGGGCTTCACGAAATCCACCAGCAGCCGAAATCCGAAGTAGGCAACCATGAAAACTTTGAAAAGGTCGCCGATTAGGTGCGGGCGTTTTCCCGCACGCCACAGAAACGCGCCGAGCAGCGTCACAAACAGAATTTCGTAAATCTGCGTAGGGTGGCGCGCAATGCCGTCGCCGAAATTCACGCCCCACGGCAGCGACGTCGGCGTGCCGCTGGTGTGGTCCTCGAGCCCACTGAGAAAACAGCCCACGCGCCCGATGGCAATGCCCACGCACAGCGGCAGCGCGAACAAGTCCCCCGTGCGCGTCTTCATGCCGATGCGCCGCTTGGTCCATTCGACGGCGACGAGCCCGCCAAGCAGCCCGCCGACGATGGTCTTACCCGCCATCAAATAGACAGGGTCATGCCAGTGCGCGAGGGTGAGCCGCGGGTCTTCGCACCAGTAGAGAATTTTGCTGCCGAGCGCCGCGCCGGCCGCCGCCGCGGCAATCACCCACCAGCGCGCGGAGTCGTCCACCACGTCGCCGCGCCTCCGCAGTGCAAGATACACGCGGAAGCCGATGGCGTACGCCAGCGCCTCGAAGAGCCAGTGCGGATGCACTCGCAACCCGCCCAGCTCGAGATACACGGGAAATGTCATCCAATTTTCTTAGGGAGGCCTGGCAGGATTGTGCCACAAAGCAGCGATGAATAAACAGACAATAATGATCGGTTGAAAAAGTAACGCCCAGCTATCGCGCTTTTGCGGCACGCCCGGCTTTTGCACGCTTCTCTTAGCGCAAGGCTACGAAGCCCAACTGGCGAGAGATCTTTCGCGCGGTTTCCCGGAGCGACTCCGCCAGCTTGGGCAGATTCTCGTGCGTCACCTGCCCGGTGGTGCCGGATAGGCCGATAGCGGCGACAACGTGTGCGGGGCTATCGAACACCGGCACGCCGACGCAGCGCGCCCCGGGCGAATTTTCCTCGTCGTCCAC
>CAZIWR010000231.1:0-4332 GCA_964542805.1 uncultured Acidobacteriaceae bacterium | reverse complement strand
GGTTGATTTATTTTCCTCCAGGTACTGAGATGGTTCACTTCCCTGGGTTAGCTCGTACCCGCCTATATATTCAGCGGGCCGTAACGCGAGTTCATCGCGTTGGGTTTCCCCATTCGGACATCTCCGGATCAAAGCCTGCTTGCGGCTCCCCGAAGCTTTTCGCAGCTTGCCACGTCCTTCATCGCCTGTTGGCGCCAAGGCATCCACCGTACGCTCTTAGTAGCTTAACCATAAAACTTACCCAGCACGTCCTCGCGTCTCGCGACGGAAAGAGTGCCAAGATCGTTCGCCGTCATTCACATTGCTCTACTCGAGCAGAACTTGCGGCTACACATGGCCCCGAACATCGGGACGATGTGTTTGCCAGCCTATTCAGTTGTCAAAGAACTGTGCTCCCGATTCCATCGGGACGTCCGCCAAAAACACTGGAGGACAATAAAAAACCCGGCGTCGAGCGCCGGGTGCCTTCGCCACAGGATGGCGAAGAAACTCGAAGCTCGAATGGTTCTATCCGGTGTTCGTAGCTAACCTCACTCCGTAATGATTCCTACGGGGCGCCGATGGCTGGACTGCAAACCCCAGTGAAGAGGAACTGCCTACAGCCAATCCAAGAGTATAAGGACGAAACGCGAAAAGGTCAAGCCCCTCGACATAGAAAAGTTTCGCAGGGCTGTGCAAAATGGACACGGCTGTGGAAAGCCGCAAAAACCGGCGAAAAACGCAGGAGGCGCATCTTGACAAGCACTCGGCGCGGCGACTAGTCTCGCGAAGAACATCCCAGCCCGGAATGACGACGAAGGAGCGACCTGATGGCGAGAAGACAGTGCGCGTACTGCGGAACGTTCGTCGATGAGGACGCGAAACAGTGTCCGGACTGCCGGGAAGCGCTTCCGGAGCGGATCAAAATTCACAGCGCGCCGCAAGGCGGAGCGGAAATTCGCCGCGAGTTGCTGTACATGCTGCTCGGCGCAACCGTCTACTATTTCACCACCCCCGGCAGCCCGGTGCCCATCCCCTTTTCGATTCCTTCCGTGGTGACGACGTATCTGTTGCCGTTGTTGTTTATTCTCGGCGTGTGTTTCGCGATTTACGTCGGCCTGCGGCGCATGGGTTTGTTCTAGTTGGCGAGTGCGCGCCGCGAATGGCGGCGAGGCGTCCGGCCCCAGCGCTCGAGTGCGCGCCCCCCCGCACGAAAATTTCGATTTAGCTTGCGATGCGCGGCCGAGGACCTGCGTGTAGGAAATTCAGATGGCAAAACATTTCCGGTTCCCTTTACTCGGCGGATTGCTTACCTGGGCTGCGCTGCTCGCTCCCGCAGCGCTGGCGCAAACGCCCGTGGCGGTGCGCTACACCGAAGGGCTCCTCCGCGGGTTTCTTGTGCTGCGCACGCTGGAAGGCAGAGACCTTGCTCATGGAGAGCTGGCACAGACCGCGCGCGGCGAGCGCGTGACGAGCCATCTGGTTCTGCATTTCAAGGACGGCTCGGTGCACGAGGAAACTGTACTTTATTCTCAGCGACGCAGTTTCCGGCTCCTGCGCTACCGCCTGGTGCAAAAGGGCCCGGCGTTCAAAGTGCCGATGGAAGTGAAGATCGAAGGAGCCACGGGCCAGGTCACGGTCCGCTACACGAACGCTGACGGAAAAGAAAAGGTGGAGAGCGAACGGCTCAAGCTGCCGCCGGATCTCGCCAACGGCATGCTCCCCGTTTTGCTGAAGAACGTTCCACCCGGAGCGAAGCGGACGAGCGTTTCGTACGTGGCGGCCACACCCAAGCCGCGGCTGGTGAAAATGGTGATCTCGTCCGAAGGCGAGGGGACTTTCCTGGCCGGCGGCTCCAGCCGCAAAGCGACGCGGTACCTGATTCATGTGGAAATCGGAGGCATCGTCGGGATCCTCGCGCCGCTGGTGGGCAAGCAGCCGCAGGACTCCCGCGCATGGGTTCTCGGCGGCGAGGCTCCGGGCTTCCTCAAGTTAGAAGGGCCGCTCTTCCTGGGAGGCCCGAGCTGGCGGATCGAGATGGCCGTTCCGGTGTGGCAAGGGCAGTAGCTTTTTCGAGGAAAAGACGAAAAGCGGAAATCGGAAGACCGCGGCGTGCGTATAGTTCATTGAGTTCACAACTTAAGCAAAGGAAATCGAAATGAAGATTCGTGTTGGCGGTTTCATTTTGACTTTGTCGCTGCTGACGATGCTGGGTGCGTTCCCGCTCATTCTCACTTCCGCGCAGCAAGCGGCTGTTCCTCAATCGGCGGCTGCGACAACGGAACAGTACTTTCTGGTGTTGCTGAAGCGGCCGGCGAACGCGCCGCAATTGAGCAAGGAGGCCGGCGACAAGCTGCAGGAAGAGCACATGGCCAATATCCGCAAGCTGCATGCGGAAAACAAACTGGTCGTCGCCGGGCCGTTCATGGACGACACAGCGCTGCGCGGACTTTTTGTGTTAAAGGCGGCGTCGAAGGAGCAGGCGCAGGAGTGGGCCGACTCGGATCCGGCGGTGAAGGCCGGGCGGCTGGCCGTTGAAGTCCGCGGGCCGTGGATGATCCGGCCAGAGGCGATCCATCCGGCGAGCACGCCGCAGGCCATGGAGCAGTACACCATGGCGTTGATGAATCGCGGAGAAAAATGGAACCCCGCGTCGCCCGAATATCAAGAATTGCTGAAACCGCACCGCGCGCTGATCGGAAAGCTAACGACGGAAGGAACCATGGCGCTGGCTGGGCCGCTGCGGGATGAGGGCGAACTGAAGGGAATCTTCATCTACAGCGTGGGCGCAGAGCAGGCCGCCAAACTGGTTCAGGAGGATCCTCTAGTGAAAGCGGGCTACCTGAAACCGGAGCTGCATCCGTGGATTACCGCGAAGGGCGTGCTGGCGGCAGGGCAGGCGATGAAGTGAGCGTGCTGACCGGATTTGTGATTGAGTGATTTGTGATTGAGTGATTGCAGACCTGCACAAAGTCCAAGCGGGCGACCTGCCGGTCGCCCCTACAAGTCAAAAGCCAAACAGGATTCCTCAGGTCGGTTCGCACGAAGATTCGACGCGAACGCTTCGTTGCGTTCAGGGTAAAGGGGACGTGAGTTACACATCCGGTTAGCGGGTTTTTTCGTCGGAGTGGACTTTGCCGTCGCGGATATGGATGACGCGGTGCGCGTTCGCCGCGATATCGTGCTCGTGGGTGACGAGAATGATGGTGTTGCCTTCCTGGTGCAGGCGGCTGAACACGGCCATGATTTCCGCGCCGGTCTGCGAGTCGAGGTTGCCGGTGGGCTCGTCGGCGAGCAGGATGGAGGGCGAATTCACCAGCGCGCGCGCGATGGCCACGCGCTGGCGCTGTCCGCCGGAGAGCTCGTTGGGCTTGTGCAGCATGCGGTCTAACAGGTCCACGGATTGCAGCGCTTTCTTGGCCTTCACCACGCGTTCTTCCGCCGGCGTGCCGTTGTAAATCAGCGGGAGCTCGACGTTGTGCAGGGCCGTCGCCCGGGGAAGAAGGTTGAAGGTCTGAAAGACGAAGCCGATTTCCTTGTTGCGAATGTAGGCCAGCTCGTCGTCGTCCAGCTCGCTGACCAAGCGTCCGGCCAGCCAATATTTTCCGCTGGAGGGCGTGTCCAGGCAGCCGATGAGGTTCATCAGCGTGGATTTTCCGGAGCCGGAGGGCCCCATGATGGCGCAGTACTCGCCCTTGCGGATCTCAATGTCGAGTCCGCGCAGGGCATGCACCTGCTCGGCGCCCATCTCGTAGGTCTTCCACAGGCTCTCGGTGACGATGACGCGCCCGCCGTCCACCAATTCCTGGCGAAACGAATCCGCTGCTGCTTCGGTTTCCACTGGCATTCCCTGCTCCTTGTTCCCTTAGACGCTGGCTAGCTCTTTTGGTCTTCGCCGCCCGGGGCCTTGTTGTCCACCTTCACCGGCGCGCCGTGCTTGAGTGTGCGCAAAGCCTTATAGCTGCCGGTGACGATTTCATCGTTCTCCTTCAGCCCTTCGGTGACTTCGATTTCAGTGACGCCGGTGATACCTGTCTGCACGGGCTTGAACACTGCCTTACCCTTCTCGATGACGAAGACACCCTGGATTTCTTCCTTCTTGGGGTCCGCGCCTTTTTCCGCGGTCTTGGCGGCGGCGAGGGTCACGCTGGTGACGCCCTTTTTGGAAGCTTCCTTCTGCGCGTCTTCGAGGTCCTTGCGCGTGCGCACGGCCAGGGCCTGCATGGGGATGGAAAGAACGGCTTGCTTCTCCGCGGTCTTGATCTTGGCGGTGGTGGAGAGTCCCGGGCGGATATTGGCCGGCGGATCGATCAGGGCGATGACCACCTTGAAGTCCTTGGCTTCCTGCGTGCC
>CAZIWR010000230.1:0-4334 GCA_964542805.1 uncultured Acidobacteriaceae bacterium | reverse complement strand
TCGGCGAAGCGCTCCCAGGCGCGTTCGTGATGTTTCTGCGCCGCATTGATGGCGCGTGCCACCACCTGGAACACATTTTTCGGCGCTGAGCCATTCCAGTTGTTGAAGCCGACGTTGACGCCCACCACGCAGCCCGCGCCCATTGCCGCCACCGCCTGCGTGGGGACCGGTGCCACCAGCCCGCCATCCGCCAGGCAACGGCTGCCGTGCATCACCGGCTGGAACATGCCGGGATACGCGCAGCTGGCGCGCACCGCGTTCACCACTTCACCGCTGCGAAAAACGTATGCCTCGCCGGTGCCCAAATCGGTGGCCACCACGGCCAGCGGGATGCGCATCTGCTCGAAGCGCAGTGCGCGAAACCATTTCCGGATCAGTTCGCCCATGCGCTCGTTCGAAGCTAGGCCCATTTTGGAGATGCTCCAGCGCGAGAAATCCTTCAGCCGCACTTCGCGGCACACCGCGATGACGCGCTCCAGCGGCGCTCCGCTGGCGTACGCCGCGCCCAGGATGCTTCCCACGCTCGTGCCGGCGATGCAGGCGATGGGGATGTGCTCGTCTTCCAACACGCGCAACACGCCGAGATGCGCAAACCCGCGGGCGAATCCTCCACCCAGCGCGAGACTGATTCCCAGGGGGCACGACACTGCGTCAACTTTGCGCGGCGTTCCGCGCAGCAATTTCTCCCACAGCGGCTCCAGCAGAGCCTTGAAGAGCGCGGCCATGGATTGAGTATGCCTCAATCCCTCGCGGGCCGGAATCCCACTTTGGATTCAGTCCGGAGGTACCCTTGTACCTTCCGCCCCCAGCGTCCCCAAAATCCGCACTTCCAGGCGTAGGGCCCTTCGCTTAACTGCAAAGCTGCAGGATTGCAATTGCAGCCTCTTCGGCGAGAATCCACTGCCATAGGGCCGCACTTCGTCGGCCTCTCGGCCAAAACCAATCCCTCTCTATGCTCGTATCGCATGTATTGTCAATACGTTACAGGAAGCTAGTACTTTCCGGCTAGGGACTCTAGGGCGGCTGTACCATTGTGGGTTGCGCCCCTGACCTCCACAATCGCATGCGTTCGAGAAATCGAATCGCATTCTGAGGGGGTCAACATGCAACGCGGTTATGCAACCTGGTTAGGCCAGCCAGTCGTGCTGCAGGTGGCAGCCGGCGATATGCAAGTTCCGCTGCGCGGCACCATCATCGGCGAAACGTACGATGCCGTTCGCTTCCGCATCGGTGATGGCTGGGATGTGGACATCTACAAAGCGATGGTCATGGCCGTTGAGGAAGACAACTGGGCCAGCATGATTACTTAAGGGAGCCGGCCATGTTCGATCCTTTTGCTGAAAAGGCTTTCGATGCGCATAGCGCGGCGCTCCTGCGCGCCCGGCCGAAGCTGCTGCTGAGCAATCCAGAGTCGCACATGAGCCAGCGCCGCTCGCTCCTGGGCGTCAGAGATAAGCAACTGAATGGCACGCCCGTTGAAATCAAGAGTCTCCGCAAGCTGTTCGAGACTCAACGCAAGAAATAGAGTTCTTTCCGGCCCATGCCTCACCCCCCCGGCCCCGGGTCTCCCCCCAGACCCGGGGCTTTTTCTTTCTTGATTGCTCTACATGGAACCGGCGTCATATAGTTTCGCCGCGCTGCAAGCATTACGGTGTCATCCTGAGCGCAGCGAAGGATCTCTCTTTACACAGATGAAACTCACTCCTCTCGACTGGATTGCCATTGCTGCCTACCTCATCGGCACCATGCTGGTGGGGCTCTATTTCAAGCGGCGCTCGGAACGCAGCACCGCGGACTTCTTCGTCTCCGGCCGCGGCGTGACGTGGTGGCTGGCAGGCACTTCCATGGTGGCCACTACTTTTGCCGCGGACACCCCGCTCGCCGTCACCGGCCTCGTCTACTCGCAAGGCATCGCCGGAAACTGGTTGTGGTGGAGCTTTCTGCCGTCCGGAATGCTCACGGTGTTTTTGTTTGCGCGGCTGTGGCGCCGCTCCGGCCTGCTCACCGACGTGCAGTTTGCCGAGCTGCGCTACTCCGGCCGCCCGGCGGCGTTCCTGCGCGGTTTTCGCGCGATTTATCTCGGACTGTTGATGAACGCTTTGATCCTCGGCTGGGTGACCAAAGCGATGTCCAGCATTCTGGTCACCGCGCTGGGCGTTTCCGAACGCACTGCTCTGGCCATCTGCATTTTCTTCATTATTCCATTTACCGGCATCTACGCTTCCATGGGCGGGCTGTGGGGCGTGCTGTGGACGGACTTGTTCCAGTTTGTGTTGATGATGGGAATCGTCATCGCCGTCGGGTTTTACGCCGTTGGCGCAGTGGGCGGCATGGACAGCCTGCTGGCGCGCCTGGCGGAAGCGCGCGCGGCCGCCGGCCCCGGCGCAGCGGACATCACCGCGTTTTTTCCGGATTTTTCCCGCGGCTTGACCGCCGAAGCGCTATGGACTCTGCCCGCGCTCACATTTCTGGTGCACTTGTCCGTGCAGTGGTGGGCCTTCTGGTATCCTGGCGCGGAGCCCGGCGGCGGCGGGTACATCGCCCAGCGAATTTTTTCTACCAAAGACGAGCGGCATGGCCTGCTCAGCGTGTTGTGGTTCAACATTGCCCATTACGCCTTGCGGCCGTGGCCATGGATTCTCACCGGGCTCGCTGCGGTGGTACTCTATCCCGGACTCACCAGCCCAGAGAGCGGCTACATGATGATTGCCGTCGAGCACCTGCCGGCGGCTTTTCGCGGGATTTTGCTGGCCGGATTTCTTGCGGCCTACATGTCCACGGTCTCAACGCAGCTCAACTGGGGCACGTCCTATCTCGTGGAAGATTTTTACCGGCGGTTCATCCGGCCTCAGGCGCTCGAGTCGCACTACGTGCGCGTGTCGCGCCTGATGACGCTGGTGCTCGTAGCGGTGATCGGCATTGTCGCGGCGCAGCTCGCCTCCATCCGCGAAGGCTGGACGTTTGTGCTCGAAGTTGGCGCGGGCACCGGAGCGGTGTACATCCTGCGTTGGTACTGGTGGCGCATCAACGCGTGGAGCGAAATCTCCGCCATGGCCACGGCGCTGGTGGTGTCCGTCGCGATTCATTTTGCCGAACCCTTTCAAGGCCCCGCGCCGATCGTGTTTGCCAAAAGCGCGCTGACCACCACCGGCATTACCACGCTGGTGTGGCTGGTGGTCACCATGCTCACGCCTGCCGAATCCACAAGCGTGCTGACAGACTTCTATCGCAAGGTGCGTCCGCACGCGGCGGGTTGGCGGCCGGTGGCCGCGCTCGTCTCCGACGTGCCGCCGACCCGCGACCTGGGACGAAACCTGGGCAGCTGGCTGCTGGGCTGCGTCATGGTTTATTCCGCGCTGATTGGCGTGGGCAAGCTGCTGCTCGGCGTGCCAGCGGTCGGCGCGACGCTGCTGGGCGTCGCGATCGTTTCCGGATGGATGTTGTATGGCCAGATTTCGCGCCACCATTCTTCGACATAGCCGCACTGAAAAAATGGCGCTAGGGCGCTCTCCGAAAACTTCCTTTTGGCTTCGGCACCAACTGTTATAATTGACTCGTGGCCGCCGCCCGACACTTCCGCTACGTGTGTCCCCCGCTGTCTTCTTCCTGCTCTTCAAGTCTGAGCTTTCGTGTCGCATCTCTGTGTTCGCGCCTGCTCATACTGGCGTTCTTGATGTTCAGTTCGTGGCCCGCCGGGGCCCAGGCGCCGCCGGCGCGCGCTGGAGAAGTGCGCGCATTGGTGCCGTCAGCCAGCATCGAACGGGCGGGCGCGGCTTCGCGCGAAGCGCAGCGTTACGACGCGGTGTACTGGCAGGACTTGTTGCGCACCAATCGCGGCGGTCGAGTCCGCGTGGGTCTGCTGGACGGCTCCATCCTCAACGTCGGCTCCCAAACTTCATTACGTATCGAAGCGCACGACGCCAAGGCGCAGCGCACGCAGTTGCAACTCGCTTACGGCCACATGCGCGCCAGCGTGGTGCGACTCTCGCAGCCCGGCGCAAGCTTCCAGGTGCGCTCACCGGTGGCCGTGGCTGGGGTCGTGGGGACGCGATTCTCCATGCGCTCGCTGCCGGATTTCGACGAAGTGCTTTCGCTCGACGGAATCGTCCGCGTGTTCAACGCCGACCCGGCCGTAGCCGGCGAAGTACTCCTTCGCGCTGGCGAATTCACTCGCGTGGTGCGCGGCATGGCGCCAACTACGCCGGCTCCGGCGACACCCGAGCAAATGCGCGAGGCCGAGGAGGAAACAGATATTCCCACGGGGCCGCTGGAATGGTCCCGCGTGGAAATCAGTTGGCCGCCGCCGGGTTGCGGGCAGGGAACTCACCTGCTCC
>CAZIWR010000229.1:0-4338 GCA_964542805.1 uncultured Acidobacteriaceae bacterium | reverse complement strand
GAGGCGGACAGGAAATTCAGTTCAAGAATTTCAACGGCAATATCTACATCCGCAAAGCAAGCAGCCCGAAATAACGCGCTGCCGCGCCGTTGCGCACCCACTCCTGCATTTTTCGTGCGAACTCTTCGTTGCTCACACCAAGTCGGTGCTGCGAATCGGCAGACGGCGGATGCGCTTGCCGGTGGCGGCAAAAATCGCGTTGCCCACCGCGGCGGCAACGGGCGGCACGCCGGGTTCGCCTACGCCGCCATGTTTTTCCGTGCTGGGCATGATGTGCACCTCGATTTCCGGCGCTTCATGGATGCGCAGCATTTTGTAGTCGTGGAAGTTGCTCTGCTTCACTCGTCCGCGCTCAAACGAGATCTCTCCGTAGAGCGCCGCGGTGAGGCCAAAAATAATGCAGCTTTCCATCTGCGCCTTAATGGTGTCCGGATTCACGATCTGACCGCAATCAATCGCGCAGACCACGCGGTGCACGCGCAGCACGCCCGCCTTTGAGACGCTCACCTCGGCCACCTGTGCGACAAAACTTTCGAACGACTCGTGCAGCGCGATGCCGCGCCCGCGTCCGGCTGCGAGCGGTTTACCCCAGCCGGCCTTTTCTGCCGCCAACTCCAACACGCCGCGATTACGCGGATGCTTGGCGAGCAGCGCGCGGCGCATTTCGAAGGGATCTTTTCCGGCGGCGTGCGCCAGTTCGTCGAAAAAGCTTTCCGTCACAAACCCGGTATGCGAATGACCCACCGAGCGCCAGAAATGCACGGGCACTCCGAGCTTGGGCGAATGCAGCTCCACGCGCAGGTTGGGTATGTCATAGGGCAGTTCCTTCGCGCCCTCCACGGACGAGCCGTCAATGCCATCCTTGACGCCGAACGATTCGAACATCGTGCCCGTCATGATGGATTGGCCAACGATGGTGTGTTTCCACGCCACCGGATTGTTGTCGGCATCGAGTCCGGCAGAAAAGCGGTCGTGGAAAAATGGCCGATAGTAGCCGCCGCGCATGTCGTCTTCGCGCGTCCAGACCACTTTCACCGGCGTTTTCGCGGCTTTCGCGACGTGCACGGCCTCCAACACAAACTGCGCGACAAGGCTCGCGCGCCGCCCGAATCCGCCGCCAAGGAAAGTTGTGTGGACCTTTACTTGTTCCGGCTTCAGCCCTGCGGCGGCTGCCGCTGCGCCTTGATCAATCGTTTGCGCCTGCGTGCCCGTCCAGATTTCGCACGAGTCACCGCTGATTCTTGCGACGCAGTTCATCGGCTCCATCGTGGCATGCGCAAGGTACGGCAATTCGTACTCGGCTTCGATTTTCTTCGCCGCCGATGCAAGCGCCTGCGCGGCGTCGCCGTCGTTGCGCGCGACGAGCCCGGGCTTGCCCGCGAGCTCCGTGAAGTCCGCGCGCTGCTTCGCGGTGCTGAAGTCCGCCATCGGGCCTTCGTCCCATTCGATCACCAACGCATCGCGGCCCTGCTTGGCGGGCCAAAAGCTGTCTGCGACTACAGCAACGCCGGCAGGAATTTGATACACGCCGCGCACGCCAGCAATGGCTTTCGCCTTGTCGGAGTTGACGCTGCGCACCTTCGCGCCAAAAACCGGCGGGTGCGCAATCAGCGCGGTGAGCAGGCCGGGCAATTTCACGTCAATGCCGAAGATGGCTTTGCCATTGGTTTTTTCCGGCGTGTCCAGGCGATGAGTTGGCTTGCCGATAATGCGGAAGTCCTTGGGGTCTTTCAGTTTCACTTCCTTTGGAGGCGTCAGCTTCGCTGCTGCAGTTGCCAGCGATCCATATGACGCACGTTTTTTCGTGGTGTCGTGAATGACGTTTCCATTTTCCGTGCGGCAACTTGCCGCGTCCACGCTCCAGCTTTGTGCCGCGGCGGCTACAAGCATCGCGCGCGCCACTGCTCCGGCCTTGCGGAACTGATCGTAGTCCGACCACACGCTGCTGCTGCCGCCGGTCATCTGTGTTCCGAATGCGGTATGAAAATAGGCGGGTGCAGCGGGCGCAGCTTCCACGCGCACTTTGCTCCAATCCGCATCGAGTTCCTCGGCGGCAATCATGGAGAGCGCGGTGTAAACGCCCTGCCCCATCTCCGATTTGCCGACCAGCACGGTCACAAGGCCGTCCGGCGCAATGTGCAGAAACGCATTGGGCACAAACTCTGCCTCAGGCCCCGCAGCTTCACCTTCGAGCGGCAACCGGAATCCGATGATGAGCCCGGCCGTCGCCAGGGCGCTTGTCTGCAAAAATCTGCGGCGGGGAATGGAGACGATGGAGCTCATTGCGCACCTCCCTTGGCCTTCAATTGAGCAGCGCGATGAATCGCGCTGCGAATGCGCGGATAGGTGCCACACCGGCAGATGTTGCCGGCCATGCCTTCGTCAATGTCTTTGTCGGTGGGCTTGGGTTTTGCCGCGAGCAGGACGGCCGCGGCCATGATCTGCCCGGACTGGCAGTAGCCGCACTGCGGCACGTCAATTTCAATCCACGCGCGCTGCAGCGGGTGACTCAAATTGGAGGAGAGCCCTTCGATGGTGGTCACCGATTTCCCCGCCGCGCGGGAGAGTGGCGTAACGCACGAGCGCACCGCCTCGCCGCCCAGATGCACGGTGCACGCTCCGCATTGCGCCATGCCGCAGCCGTATTTTGTTCCCGTCAATCCCAGATGATCGCGCAGCACCCACAGCAGCGGTGTGCCCGGATCGGCCTCGACGTTGACTTCCTTCCCATTCACGGTGAGTTTCACGTGGAACTCCTTTCCGTTTGCCTGCAACTGACCTGCCCCCTAAGGTTGTACCACGTTTCAATTCCAGCCCCAGATTAGCTTTTTCTCGATTCTCCCTCACTCCCACTGGTACAAAAAACCCCGGTCACGTCAAGAGAAATCCCGGTCATTTCATGCCCATTGCTTTCTAATTTCAGAATTCTCCTTTCTTCATGTACATTTACATCCCGGCTTGAACCACAAATGCGCATCACCAAGATCTCCGCTTATCGAGTCGAGCTTCCCTTGCACGAGAGTAGCTACAACTGGTCCGGCGGAAAATCTGTCACTGTTTTCGATTCCACGGTGGTCGCTGTAGAGACCGACGCGAACATCACCGGGTACGGCGAAGTTTGTCCCCTCGGTCCCGCCTATCTCCCCGCATTTGCCGCCGGAGCCCGCACTGGCATTTCCGAAATTGCGCCCGCTCTTATCGGTTGCGACCCGCTCGATTTGGAAGTTCTCAATCGCCGCATGGATCAGCTTCTCAAAGGCCATCCGTACGTCAAATCAGCCGTCGACATTGCCTGTTGGGACATCCTCGGCAAGCGATGTGGTTTGCCCGTTGCCACGCTCCTCGGCGGCTGCACCTGCGATGATTTCCCTTTGTACCGGGCCATTTCGCAGGAATCCCCAGAAGCCATGGCCGCACGCGTGGTTGAATATCGTACCCAGGGCTATACCAAATTTCAATTGAAGGTGGGTGGCGATCCCGATACGGACATCGCTCGTATCCGCGCGGTTGCTCCCAAATTGCAAAAGGGAGATGTCCTCATCGCCGACGCCAACACCGGATGGCTGCAGCATCAGGCCCTGCGCGTCGTTGACGCCGTCCGCGACGTTGACGTTTACATCGAGCAGCCCTGCCGTACCTACCAAGAGTGTCTCGTGGTGCGGCGTCACACCAATCGTCCTTTTATCCTTGACGAAGTCATTGACGAAATTTCCACGGTCGTGCGCGGTGTCGCCGATGGCGCCATGGATGTGGTGAACCTAAAGATCTCCAAAGTCGGTGGGCTCACTCGCGCGCGTCAGATTCGCGACCTGTGCGTCTCGCTCGGCGTCGCTCTGACCATTGAAGACACCTGGGGCGGGGACATCGTTACTGCTGCGATTGCCCATCTCGCCCACAGCACCCCGCCCGAATTTCTTTTTTCCACCACCGATTTCAACAGCTACGTCACTCGCAGCATCGCCGAAGGCGCACCGCAACGCAGCCACGGCCGTCTCGCCTCTTCAACCGCGCCAGGCCTCGGCATCTCACCACGCTTCGACGTCCTTGGCTCTCCCGTCTTTTCCACGTGAACTGCCCAGCCTCCTCCCGCTTTCCTTTTCTCTTGTGGGGTGGTCTTACCATTCGCGATTCCCACTTCGATCTGCCGCAGCAGCAGCACGATTTGCTCCGGCTTGTGTTTCTTGATCGGCATGTCCAGCTCTCCTTTAGAGTGATTTTCTCTCACTCCCGCTGGACTAATTCAAGCCGGTCACGTCGATGTGCGGATGGTTCAGCGATGCCAGCAACTGCGCTTCGCGCTGGAAGCGGGCCATGCGCTGTGCATCTTGAGCAAATCCT
>CAZIWR010000228.1:0-4342 GCA_964542805.1 uncultured Acidobacteriaceae bacterium | reverse complement strand
CCTTCACCAGTCCGTTTTTCGTGACGATGGCTTCGATGCGGCAGTCGCGCGAATGGGTGCCGAAGTAAAAATCGGGTTCAGTCTTGAACGTTTCGGCGAGCTTGGCATAGACCGGGCTGGCCGTTTCCTTGTGCACGCCTTTCCAAGAGGCCTTCGAACGCTCACGCTCCGAGTCCAGTAGTTTTTCAAAGATTTGTAATTCCCTGTCCCCAACGAACCAGCCGTTCACTCTGGCAAGGTCCAAGACATAATCTGGCCTAAGCCCAAGAGTGGTGTAGGCGTAAAAGAAATCATCTGCGCTGACCACTCCCGAGACATGTGGCATGCGCTTTGCCTTGCCCTCAAAATATGCGCGCTGAGCTTCTTCCCATTCCTTAGAGGTTGCGGCAGGCTTCGACTCCACACGCCATGCAAGTTTGTTACTCGCAGGCTTGACCAAGCGGGAATACTTTTCTTCTTCGTGGAGAGTTATCGAAAGAATTTGTTCCGCAGATTCACGCAGTTCGGGATAGATTTGGCCCATCAAATCCCCAACTTTGTCCACGAGTATGTACAGAAGGGGTCTTTCGGGGCCCACCTTCCTGCCAAAATCACAGGCACGCCGGATGATTTTGCGAAGCACATAACCGCGACCTTCGTTGGATGGAATGACGCCGTCCGCGATCAGAAATGCCGTTGCTCTAGCATGGTCGGCCAAAACGCGAAGAGCTACGTCTACTTGGTCTGTCCTACCATACTGCGTTTCACAAAGCGTAGCTGCGCTTTCTATCAGCGGCATAAAAAGGTCCGTGTCGTAGTTGGAAACTTTTCCTTGCAGCACGGTCGTCAGTCGTTCGAGACCCATGCCGGTATCCACGCAGGGTTTGGGAAGAGGAGTCAGCTTGCCTTCGGCGTCGCGGTTGAACTGCATGAAGACAAGGTTCCAGACTTCGACGTAGCGGCCGCACTCGCAGCCGAACGCGCAATCCTTGTGGCCCTGGTCGGACGCGGCCGGGCCCATGTCGTAGTGCAGCTCGGAGCAGGGGCCGCAGGGGCCGGTGTCGCCCATGGCCCAGAAATTGTCCTTCAACCCGAACTCGAAGACGCGATCTTTTGGCACGCCGACGCTTACCCAATGATTGTAGGCCTCGGAATCGCGTTGGATGCTCTCTTCACCCTTGAAAATCGTAGCGAATAGCTTTTCTTTTGGAATTCCAAACCATTTCGGGGAAGTAATCAGCTCCCAAGCGAAGGCCACGGCGTCCTTCTTGAAGTAGTCGCCGAAGGAAAAATTCCCGAGCATCTCAAAAAAAGTGTGATGGCGGTTGGTGAAGCCGACGTTTTCCAGGTCGTTGTGCTTGCCGCCGGCGCGGACGCATTTCTGCGAGGTGACCGCGCGCTTGTAGTCGCGCTGCTCGAGGCCGAGGAACACGTCTTTGAACTGGTTCATCCCCGCGTTGGTGAACAGAAGCGTCGGGTCATTCACGGGCACGAGCGACGAACTGCGCACCGGGCGGTGGCCGTTCTGCGCGAAGTAGTCGATGAATTTCTGGCGAATTTCGTGGCCGGTCAATGTGCCCTCAGTCGAGCAGAATCCCAAAACGAAACATTATAACAGCAAGGCGGCGAGGCGGCTGTGAAGTCAGGAGGTCAAGAGGTCATGAAGTCAGAAAATCAGAGAGGCCCCATCTGAAGCTTGCGTTGCGCAAAGATGCTCGACGATCTTCAGTTTCCTGAATCTGTGTTTATCTGTGTTCATCTGTGGTTTCAATTTCTTCGGTTTCCGGCAATTCCGCGACTTCCCGTTTGGTAATCGCGCGCAGTTCGCGGCGGATGATGTCGGAATCGAAGCCGGCGCGGAGGAGCGTGCCGTAGAGCGAGGCCGTTTTGCGCGCGTCGAGCGGGCCGCGCAGATTGCGCAGCTTGCGCTCGATGCGCTTGCGCACTTGCGCTGCCGCGTCCACAGTGCGCAGCACTTCGTCGAGGGCCGCTTCGATGTGCCGGTCGGGGACGCCGCGAGCGCGCAATTCGCGGGCGATGCGGTGACGGCCCTGACGGCGGTTTTCCGAGCGCTGGCGCACAAACTGCATGGCGTAGCGCGCGTCGTCCAGATACTGGTGTTCTTTCAGACGGGCGAGCACGCGCTGCACGATGGGCTTCTCGTCCGCGCGGCGCTCCAGGGCGCGGCGCATTTCAAAGACGGAATGCGCCCGGCGCATCAGGGCCTTCAGCGCATACTCGTAAAGCTCTTCTTCCGTGTGAAGTTTTCGCGGAGCTCGGGGCATCAGGCTGCAAGCATAGAGGCAGGGAAGCAGGGAAGCAAGGAGGCAGGATGCAGGAAGCAGAGACAACTCTCTGCTTCCTGCACTCCAAGCTTATCGTTTACTACCTTGGTCGAAATCCGTCATCGCCTTTTCCATTTCTTCGCGGGCGGCGTCGGCGGTGGAGCGAATGCCCTGGATGCGCAGCTTGAACTCGTCCGGGTTGGACGCGCGCGTCAAGGCTTCTTCATAGGTGATGCGCTGCCGCGTGTAGAGGTCATGCAGCGACTGGTCAAACGTCTGCATGCCGTACTGGCTGGTGCCGGCGGCGATGGCGTCGCGGATCATGCGTGTCTTGTCCGGATTGATGATGCAATCGCGGATGTAGCCGGTGCTGATCATGACCTCGACGGCAGGCACGCGGCCGACGCCGTCCGATTTGCGCACCAGGCGCTGGCTGATCACGGCCTTCAACGTACCGGCGAGTTGCAAGCGAATCTGCTTCTGCTCCGGCGGCGGGAAGACGGCGATGATGCGCTGAATCGTCTCCGTGGCGTCGAGGGTGTGCAACGTGGAGAAGACCATGTGGCCGGTTTCGGCAGCGAGCAGGGCGGTGCCGATGGTCTCGAGGTCGCGCATTTCGCCGACTAGAATCACGTCGGGGTCCTGGCGAAGTGCAGCGCGTAAGGCGGTGGAGAAATTGGCCGTGTCCACCTCGACCTCGCGCTGGTTCACGAAGCCCTTCTTGTCGCGGTGCAGGAACTCAATGGGGTCTTCCACGGTGATGATGTGGTCGGTGCGGGTGGAGTTGATGCGGTCAATCATGGCCGCCAGCGTGGTGGACTTGCCCGAGCCGGTGGTGCCGGTGACCAGCACCAGGCCGCGCAGCTCCTCGCAGATCTTGTCGCACACCGGCGGCAGGTCCAGCTCTTCAATCGAGCGAATCTTGGTGGGGATGACGCGCAGCACCATGCCCACGTTGCCGCGCTGTTGGAAGACGTTGACGCGGAAGCGGCCCAGGCCGGCCACGCCGTAGGCCATGTCGAGCTCCGCCGTTTCCTTGAACTTCTGCTTCTGGCGGTTGGTCATCATGCTGAACGCCATCGAGAGCATTTCCTCGGGCGTGACACGGGGCACATCGGTAAGCGGCCCCAACTGGCCGTCTATGCGCAAGTAGGGATGGTTGCCGACCTTCAGGTGGAGGTCGGAGGCCTTCGTTTCAACGGCTCGTCGCAATAGGTCATCAACGCTCAGTGCCATGGCGCAGAGACTCCTCGCATTCAAAAACTTTCCAGCGACACTAGCACGCGCGACAAAGCAAGGCAAGCAGGGACGCGGGCCCGGTGCTCATATCAAGATTTTCTAGGCCGCAGGCTTCTTCAGATAGAGCGCGTCGTAGATGGCGCCGGCCAGGGCGCCGCCAAAGAGCGGGCCCACCCAGTACACGCCGTGCGCCGTCCAGAAATTCGAGGCGAGGGCCGGGCCGAGGGCGCGCGCCGGGTTCATCGCCGCGCCGGTGAGCGGGCCGCCGACGAAAATGTCCATCATTACGGTGAGACCGATGGCGAATCCGGCAATTTTGCCGAAAGCGCCACGCTCATCCACGGCGGTGGCAAACACCACCCACACGAGCAGGAACGTCAGCACCGCTTCGAGAATCATTCCACTGGTGCGTGTAAAGCCTGCGGCCAGCGCCGGAGTGCCCAGCGAAACGGCGCGCCACGCGTCGTCGGGAATGATTGCGGTCAGCAGATAGGCTGCGGCGATGGCCCCAGCGATTTGCGCCACCCAATAGAGCAGGGCTTCCATGGTGCTCATGCGCTTGGTGACCCACACGCCGATGGTGACAGCGGGATTCAAGTGCCCGCCGGAGATGTGTCCCACTGCGGAGATCATTACCGAAAGGGCCAATCCGTGCGCCGCGGCGATGGCTAGCAACCCCATGCCCGGCGCGCCGGGACTGCCGGACTTCATGAATTGGTCCACGCAAATGGAGCCGGCGCCGATAAAGATGAGCGTAAAGGTGCCCACGAACTCCGCTGCCATTTTTTGCGGCAATGTGATCACGGCAAGCCTCCGTTGAAAAAGTTGAGACCGGCGCC
>CAZIWR010000227.1:0-4348 GCA_964542805.1 uncultured Acidobacteriaceae bacterium | reverse complement strand
CCACGGGACCCGAACAGTATTTCCGTCCGAGTCATGGCGCACTCGAAGATTATCCTATCAGTCTGCCGTACTGCCGACGCGAGCCAACAGTTTCCTTCGAGGAAGTTTGTGGTGAGAGACACTGGCTGAGATAAATCGCGTGTAACGCCGCAGTATTGACTGAAGATCGGCAGCTCCCGGTTTGTCGACAACTCGGAAACTAACCCATTACCGTCAGACCTATTCCCTTGACTGCAACAAGAGGAGCATAATGGCCCCAAGAGCGCCCGTGCGGAGGGAGGTTCATCATGACCATGTCCGCGCGCCTGAAAACTTATCTGGACGAAAACAAAGTTCATTACACGCTGATGTCGCACTCGCCGGCGTACACGGCGCAAGCGGCGGCAGCGACGATGCACGTGCCGGGCAAGGAGCTGGCCAAATCGGTGGTGGTCACCGCCGGCAACCAGTCCGCGCTGGCCGTGTTGCCGGCGTCGTTCCACGTCAACCTGAAAAAACTCGGCGAACTGCTGGGCAAGCCCGCGCGGCTGGCCAGCGAACAGGAGTTCATCAGCCTGTTCCAGGATTGTGAGCTGGGCGCGATGCCGCCCTTCGGCCAGCTCTACAAGCTGCCCGTGTACGTGGATCGCTCGCTGGAAGCCGACGAGGAAATCGTCTTCAATGCCGGGACGCACCGCGACGCCGTCCGCATGAAATATGCGGACTTCAAGCGACTGGTGTCGCCGCGCGTGGCGGATTTCGCTGCCAAAGGCTGACACCCGACGCACCGTAGTTCCGAAAGCTGTTGTCGCGAAAATGGTCGAAGTGTAAAATGTGACATACGTGAGGTGTGCGTTGCGCCGCGTGATTCTGTTTCGAGGCGAGGACGGCTATTGGGTGATCGAATGTCCCAGCCTGCCCGGTTGTATTTCACAAGGCAAAACCCGCGAAGCAGCCGTCACGAACATCCGGGAAGCAATTCAGGGTTACATCGCGGCACTCGAAGAAGACCATCTGCAAGTTCCCCCCGAAGACTCGCAAGCTGAAATCCTGACCGTATGACTAAACTGCCGGTCATTTCCGGCAGGGATTGCGCGAAGGCACTCGAGCGGGCTGGATTCTTGCTCAAACGGCAGGAGGGAAGCCACATCATCCTGCGGCGTGACAGTCCATTTGCGCAGGTTGTGGTGCCTGATCACCGGGAACTGGATCGCGGAACACTTCGTGGAATAATTCGCCAAGCCGGGCTTTCCGTGGAAGAGTTTGCGAGATTACTAGAATAAGAAAGCGCTTCTTAGCCTTTGATTACGCCCATGGGCCTGAGCCTCGCCACCTTGCGGGCGAGGCCGGCGTTGTGGACGACGTCGACGACGGCGTCGATGTCCTTGTAGGCTTCGGGAATTTCCTCGAGGATGCCGTCGCGGGTTTCTGCGCGGAGAATGATGCCCTGGTCGGCGAGCTTCTGGGTTTCGACGCGGGCGTCGCGGCCTTTTTTGGCGGCGGTGCGGGACATCGCGCGGCCCGCGCCGTGGCAAACCGTGCCGAAAGTTTCTCTCATCGCTTGTTCATTTCCAACAAGAACGTAACTCGCGGTGCCCATCGAGCCGGGAATGAGCACCGGCTGGCCTGCTGCTTTGTACGCCGCAGGAATGAACGGCGAGCCCGCTGGGAATGAGCGAGTGGCGCCTTTGCGGTGCACCAGCACGTCTTTCTCGCCGCCGTTCATTTTGTGGCGTTCGCGCTTGGCGATGTTGTGGGCCACATCGTACACCACGCGCACGGAGGTATCCCCGCCAAAAAGTTTTTCAAACGCCTTGCGCGTGAAGTGCGTGATGGCCTGACGGTTGGCCCAGGCAAAATTCGCCGCCGCGGCCATGGCGGCGAGATACTGCTCGCCTTCGGGCTTGTGGATGGGCACGCAGGCAAGCTGGCGGTCGGGGAGCTCGATGGAGTAGCGGCGCATGGCTTCGTTCATCACCTTCAGATAATCGGTGCACACCTGGTGGCCCAGCCCGCGCGATCCGCAGTGGATGAGCACGACCACCTGGTCCTCGCGCAGCCCGAAGGCCTCCGCGATTTCCGGCTCAAAGATTTTCTGCACGAACTGCACTTCGAGAAAATGATTGCCGCTGCCGAGCGTGCCGATCTGCGTGCGGCCGCGCTGCTTGGCGCGGTCGGAGACGTGACGCGCGTCGGCGCCGGCCATGCAGCCGGACTCCTCGCAGAACTCCACGTCCGCGGGTTCGCCGTAGCCGCGCTCGACCACCCACGCCGCGCCGCGCTCCAGCACTTCGTTTAGTTCCGCATGGCTGCACGGGACGCTGCCCTGCGAGCCCGTGCCCGCTGGCACGTCGCGGAAAAGCTGGTTGACCAGCTCTTTCAGTTTCGGCGTCACTTCATCTTTCTGCAGGGTGCTGGCCAGCAGGCGCACGCCGCAGTTGATGTCGAAGCCGACGCCGCCCGGGGAGATGACGCCCTTCTGCCAGTCGGTGGCCGCGACGCCGCCGATGGGAAAGCCGTAGCCCTGATGAATGTCGGGCATGGCCAGCGAGCGGCCCACGATGCCGGGGAGAAAGGCGACGTTCATGGCCTGTTCGATGGAGAGATCTTTTACGATTTGCTCCATGAGCGTCTCGTCGGCGTAGATGAGCGCGTCGGTGAGCATGCCGGGCTTGGTGCCGCGGGGCACCAGCCAGCGGTAGGCGTCGAGTTTTTTGAGTTGGCTCTTTTCGATGGCCATGCGAGTTCAGGCAGCGCTCCGGAACGAAATCCTGGCGGTCCAGCCGAGAGCATACAGCACGCGAAGCAAGAGATCCGTGGAAATGTCTTGTGTGTTGCGGTTCATAATGGCGGTGACGCGCGTGCGCGACGTGCGCGCAAGACGAGCGACCTGCGAGTGCGTCAAGTCTTTCCGCCGCACCACTGCAACGATTTTGGAGTTCAATGCGCTGCGAAGTTCGATCTCGGCGCCGTCCGCCGGGGCCAGGCCCAGCACGCGGGCGAGCTCACCTGCTGTGCGTGTAATCACTGCTTTAGGTCGCTTCATCCATTAGCTCCTTCAAACGTTTCTTCGCCAAGTCCATCTCGTGTTTGGGAATGGCCCGGCTCTTTTTCACAAAGGCATGAAAGATCAGAATGCCTTTCAGCGAACGCGTGTAGTAAAGCGCGCGATAGATTCCAGAGCGATCGCTCAATCTGAGCTCTGCCGCCCCGCGTTCCAGCGACGGCAGCGGGCGGGAAAGCGGCATGCCGATTACTTCGCCGTTTTGCAGGTCCCAGATGGCCTTGCCCAGCTCCTTGCGCACTTCGGCGGGAAACAGCCGAATGGCCGCCCTGGCTGCAGGATGAAAAACGGCTGTTTTCACGGAGGGAATGTCTCATATCTGAGACATTCTGTCAAGGGCACTGGACGCAGAGCGGAAAGTTACGCGGACGATTTACGCGTTTGCGCTTCTTCCGTCGAGGCGCGCTCGGGCTTGGGCGGCGAGATTTCCAGGGGCGGCATGGGGATGATGTTGGCAAGGACCGCGTCCGCCGCAGGCACGGCAGCGCACAGCGCATCCGTGCCAAGCAGCTTTGCCAGCAGGACTGCAAACTCCGCCGGGCGCAGCGCCGCCTGGCCCCACGTCCGCCGGCCGCGCTCGAGCGCCGGCAGCCACCAGCAGCTTTCGTGCACGCCGACGCAGAAGAACAGCGTCGCCGGCGTGCGTTCAAGCAGAGCAATCAACGGGAAGGCGCTGCCGTCGGGCAAGCCCATCTCGCTGAGCACCACATCAAAGTGCGCGGAGCTTACCGCGGTGCTGGCCTCGTCCAGGCTGTGCGCGACCTTGCAGGCGCAGCCATTGCGGCACAGCCGCTCGAGAAACTGCGAGCCGGGCGTGAAGCCTCTGCCGACGAGCAAAATCAACGGCGATTCGGCGCTCATGGGGTTCTCTATTGTGCGCAAGCCGCGAGTCGGGCGGGGAGGGCCGCGTTAGAAGGCGGCCACGGCGCGGTGCAGCGCGTTGTGAACGATGCGATCCAGTTCGGTACGACTGAAGGGCGCGGCAACGAAGTCGAACGCTCCCAGCTTCATCGCCTCGAGGTACTCTTCGGGGTTATCGGTGCGCGAGGTGACCACGACCGGAACGTCACCGCGCGCGGCCTGCGCCACCGGCAACAGATCGCGGTAGCTGCCGTCAATCAGGCAATCTTCGCAGACCACCAGGCCTATCGATTCGCTCGCCAGCACGGCGCGCGCTTCGCGCATCGTGGCGGCAAACACCGGCTCGAGATCATGCAGGGGAAGGACGTTGGATAACGCTCTCTGGCTGGCGGGATCTGCCAGCGCAACCAGGACACGCATGCGAGACATCATGACGACCTCCCC
>CAZIWR010000226.1:0-4372 GCA_964542805.1 uncultured Acidobacteriaceae bacterium | reverse complement strand
TTCCAGCCGCCGGCGACGTTGGCGGAGTTACGGTAGACCTTGTCCTTGCCGAATTTCAATTCTTCGTGATTGTAGTAATTAATCAGCGCCGTAAACGCGCCGCCCACGGCCGGGCCTTCGGGGTCGCCCTGCGCGGTTTCGGCCAGCAGATTGCGCGTGTAACCGGAGAAGCGCGCGTCAATGCGTCCAGAGGTGAGCCCGCGGCTGCGCATCAACTCGACGTTGAATTGCCCGAGCGTCACGCGCAGGTTGGCCTTGAGGAGATAGTCTTCGCTCAGGCCAGTGAAGTAAGAAAGTTTTTTCGCCACGGCGGCCTTTTCCGTCGTCGAAAGTTTCGCGCCCTTGTAAAGCGCGGCCGCATATTCGCCCGCAGCGTATTGCCGTGCTTCTTCGACGAACGCGGGCATATCGCCCGGGCGGTTTTTCAGTACCTTGTGGTACCAGGCCACGGCCGCGTAGCTGGGCAGATAAAAAATGTACGGACGGTCGTCGCCGGCGCCGAAGGTGAGCGTGGCCAGGTCGAGCACCGAGGAAATCAGGCAAATGCCGTTCAAGTGCATGGAGTAGCGCGACTGCAGGAAATTCCCCAGCGCGGCGGAGCGAAACGTGCCGTAGCTTTCTCCGAGCAGGAATTTGGGCGAATTCCAGCGCCCGTTGCGGCTGATGTACGTGTTGATGAACTGCGCGAAGGCCGCGACGTCTTCGTCAATTCCCCAGAAATCCTTCTCTTGCCCCTTGCCCACCGCGCGGCTGTAGCCGGCTCCCATCATGTCGATGAACACCAGGTCGGTTTTGTCCAGCAGGCATTCGTTGTTGTCCACCAGCTTGTAAGGCGCGGGGGGCGTAAATTCTCCGTTGACGGTGAACGCGCGGCGCGGCCCGAACGCACCCAGGTGCAGCCACAGCGACGCCGAGCCGGGCCCGCCATTAAAAACGAACGACACCGGCCGCGTGCTGAGGTCCTTCACGTCGCTGCGCGTGTAGGCCACGGAGTAGAGCATCCCGGCGGGCTCGTCCTTGTCATTCTTCAGCAGCGTCGTGCCGGCGCTGGCCTTGTAGGGAATCGTCTGGCCCCCGACGCGGATAGTGTGCTCAGTGACCGACCATTCTTCTTTGAGCGCCGCCGCTTCGGCCGCTGCCGCGGCGCGGTCCATGACGGCAGGTGGCCGCCCTTCCTGCGGCCGCGGCTGCTCCGGCGCTTGCGCCGCAACGCCCGCCGCCA
Source organism: uncultured Acidobacteriaceae bacterium (assembly GCA_964542805.1). Taxonomy (GTDB): domain Bacteria; phylum Acidobacteriota; class Terriglobia; order Acidiferrales; family UBA7541; genus JACQDE01. The sequence continues at coordinate 3,150 of CAZIWR010000226.1, read as the reverse complement.
ATCCGAATACCAAAAGAATCGCCACCACGCCAAAACTCAAAAGCCTCTTCATGTTTTTGCTCCCAATGTAGATGTGAGTCGCATGCACCCTATCGGCAGGCGGATTCTATGCAAGTCCGAGCGGTCAAGTCAAAGCCCATAGCCCACGCCCCACCGCACTTTCTCAGGACGAGCCCCGAGGCTCCGGCTTGTCCCGAGTGTCGCGAGGGGCCTCGGGGTCGCACCAACTGGTTTGCAATTGACGAGCGGATGAGTTTGGGCGTATTTTCTCTTAGTCCCACGTTCTCATCATGGAGTGAATTGACGGGGCCGTTTCCAACAGGACCGTAATTCTGTTTGAGAGGAGACCTTCACCATGCTGAAAGCCGCCGCCTTTCTTTACGGGTTGGTCGCATACGTGATTTTCTTCGGCACATTTCTCTACGCGATTGGTTTCGTCGGCAACGTCTTTGTCCCCAAATCCATCGATTCCGGGACAGGGACCTTCTCGCTGCAAGCGCTGATCATCGACGCGCTTCTGCTGGGGCTTTTTGCCATTCAACACAGCGGCATGGCGCGCCAGGGATTCAAGAAGTGGTGGACGCGCTTGGTTCCCACGCCCATTGAGCGCAGCACCTACGTCATTTTCGCCAGTCTCTGCTTGCTGCTGCTCTACTGGCAATGGCAGCCAATGACGGACGTCATTTGGCACGTGGAAAATTCCGCGGGCAGCGCGGTTTTGACGGGCTTGTTCGGATTGGGTTGGATCATCGTCTTAATCAGCACCTTTTTGGTCAGCCACTCCGACCTGTTCGGATTGCGGCAAGTCGGGCTGTTCGCAAAAGGGAAGGACTACACACCGATCGGTTTCAAGTCTCCGTCGTTTTATCAGCACGTCCGCCATCCGATTTATCTGGGCTTCCTGATGGCCTTTTGGGCGACTCCGAACATGACGGCGGGACACTTGCTGTTTGCACTTGCCACGACCGGCTACATCCTCATCGCCATCAAACTCGAGGAGCGCGACCTGGTGAGATTCTTTGGCGACCAGTACAAATCGTACCGGGACCGCACTTCGATGTTGCTTCCCTTCATCAAAAAGCCGAAGGCAAACTAGGGCGCGTTTTTGCTCGAAACTTTTACTTCCACCGTTGCGGTCTTCGTGCTTCCCTTGCCATCTTCGATGGTCAAAGTGTAAGTCGTGTCTTTCGTGGGTGCGACTTCCACGCAGCGGCTAAGCGACGGCCACACGCCGCTCGCGGGCCGCGGCTCAATGCGCACCACCTTCGCGTTGGACACGCCGTAGCACACTTGCGCCGTTTCGCCGCGGTGGATGACACCCGGGCTGGCGTAGAACTGCAAAATCTCGAAGCGGTCACCGCCGAGCAGTTCCACCGTGCGCCGGTCATCTTCGCGCTTTTTTTCCGCTGCGCGCTCCCGGATTTGCCGGTCGGCGTCCCAGCGCAAGAAAAAAATCCATGCAATCGCCAGCAGCACAGCCACGTGGATAAACCACGTGTAGCGCAGAATGGTGCGGAATTTTCCCCTCGGTTTTGGCTGAGAATCGTCGAACATGGAGACTTTGTGAAAGGGCACGCCACCCGCACGATTGCGCTACTTCTTCACCAGCCTCCAGACGGTCAGGGTCCTGCCATCGCCTTTGTTGGAGGAGAAATCGCTTGGCCGCGCCTGGCCCGGGGCAGAGGAGCACACCTTAAGCATTTTTCCTTCCAGCGCATAGATGCCGTACTGCGTTTTCCCATTGCTCGGGCCGTGCAGGAGAACGTAGTCCATCGTGTTGGGCTCTTTCGTGCGGTCCGCTGTGAACCTGGCCTTCAAAATGACTTGCCCGGCCATGGACACCGTCACGTCATTTCCTCGGGCGACGCGCTTGCCGAACTTGATATATCCCTGGTCCAGCGGCTGACCAGCCATGACGCACGAAACCATGGCCCATTCGCCTCCCAGCTCCGGCGCGGGCTGCGCGTCTCCTAAATTACGCAGAGCCTGCTCTTCCTTCGTGGAAGCCGCTCGCTTCGGCGCGCTGGATTTCTGGCCTTTGCGTTTGCCGCTTGCGCTTGTGTCTCGCTGGAGCGTTTCCAGTGCCAGGCCGCTCCCGGGCGCGGTGGCGAATTTCTGCGGACGCTTCTTGCCCGTGAGGGTAAGGCAAATCTTCCACGTGTCTTTGTCGAGTTCGTAGATGCCGAAGGATATGTTGCCCTTCTCCGGGCCCGCGGTGAATTTCAGGTCAAAAGTTTTCGGAGTTTTGGTTGCGTCCACCACAACGATTCCTTTATACGTCGCGCCCATGGCCGTCGTGGTGAAGCGCTTGCCCTGGATGCAGATCGAGGCCCCTTCCGACGGCATCGCGTTCCCATCCATTTCGAGCGCGACGATATTCCAGGTTCCCTGGAGTCGTTCGAGATCACTTTTCATGTTGACCGCTCTCCGCACTAGGCACGGGGCAGCAGCGTGCTTACAGCTGTGCTCAATGTGTTTTGATTAGGGCTTCGGCTCAGCGACCTCGGGCTTCGGATACGCCTTTTCCAGCGCCTTCTGGTAATCCCCGAACAGCGCCTGGATGCGCGTGAACTCTTTCTTGACGGCGTCGCGCAGCTCGGGGTGCGTGGCGAAGTCGTAGAGGACGGCGGCCATGGTCTGCGCGTCAATCATAAATCCCTGGTGCCCGACTTCGATGAGCGCGTCGGCTTCCATGCCGTAAGTATGATTGGAAAAGTTCGACGACTTCGCGCTCACGCCTATACCGGGAATCTGCGACGACACGCTGCCGGTTTCCTCGAAGCCCTTCGGCTTGCTGTGCTCGGGCTGCACGTCGATTGCGCCGAACATTTTCATGTAGGCAAAGGAAAGCTCTTCGAGCGAGGCCAGCGAAATGCCGTCGCGGTCGCGGCCGTAGTGATCAATTTTAACTTTTGTGCCGGTGGCCAGCGCCGCTGCGCGCGCCGCGTCGTTCACCCATGCGGTGACCTGCGCGAGATACACCGCGTCGGGATAGCGGATGTAGAAATCGGCGACGGTTTTATCCGGCACCACGTTGGGCGCGGCCCCGCCTTCGGTAATCACGCCCTGAATGCGCGTCTCCGGACGCATGTTGCTGCGAATGCTGTCAATGTTGTTGAAGAGCTTGATCACCGCGGTGAGCGCGTTGCG
>CAZIWR010000225.1:0-4393 GCA_964542805.1 uncultured Acidobacteriaceae bacterium | reverse complement strand
GAACAAGCACCTGATGCCAGTGTACGACCAGCCGATGATCTACTACCCGATCCAGGCGCTAGTTACCGCCGGGATTCGGGACATCGTGATCGTCACGGGCGGGAACAATGCGGGCGACTTCCTGCGCCTGCTGGCCAACGGCAAGGATTTCGGCCTGCGCCAGTTGAACTTCACCTACCAGGAAGGGGAAGGCGGCATCGCCGACGCCTTGCGGCTGGCCGCGCCGTACGTCGAGGGCGAGAAGATCTGCGTCATCCTGGGCGACAACATCATCGAGAACAACATCATCGCCTCAACGCAGCAGTTCGAAAAGCAGGAGCGCGGCGCGCACATCATTCTGAAGGAAGTGCCGGACCCCGAGCGGTTCGGTTGCCCCGAAATTGCGAACGGGCGCATCCTGCACATTGAAGAGAAGCCCAAGCAGCCCAAGTCAAACTATGCAGTGACCGGGATCTATTTCTACGACAGCACGGTGTTCGACAAGATTACACGATGCAAGCCAAGCAGGCGCGCGGAACTGGAAATCACCGACGTGAACAACATGTATTTGCAGGAAAGCACGCTCACGCACAGCATCCTGGAGGGCTGGTGGACCGATGCGGGGACTTTTCAGTCGTTGCGCCGAGCCAGCAACATGGTCGCGGAAACGGGCGCGAATAAGATGCCGGATGGCAGCCGCCCAAAGATTCATCCTGCTCCATTGGACGATTAGGCCGCAGGAAGTCAGGTCGCCGACCTGTTTTCATACATCTGGAAAAAACTCTCTTCAGCTAGTACTTCAAGGCATCCGAATGGGGGGACGCCAGCCACTCTTGCAGAGTCTGCGCGTTGCGGTCTTTGTCGGAGAGGGTGCAATCCTGGAGCGGCCACTCGATGCCGATGCGAGGGTCGTTCCAACGGATTCCGGATTCGCCTTTGGGGTTGTAGATCGCAGTGCATTTGTATTGCACTTCTGCGTAATCGGACAGCGCGCAGAATCCGCGCGCGAATCCTGCCGGCGCCCACACCTGCCGCTTGTCTTCCGCGGAGATCCCAAGGCCGAACCACTGGCCGAGCGTGGGCGAGCCCTTGCGGATGTCCACGGCTACCACAAACGCGCTGCCCAGCGTCACCCGCATCAGCTTGCCCATGGGAGGATCCCACTGGAAATGCAGCCCGCGGACCACACCCCGTTTCGACCTCGAGTGGTTGTCTTGCAGGAACTCACCCGGCAGCCCGAGCGCGAGGAACAAGTCAGCGCGATACCCCTCCAGAAAAAAACCGCGCGCGTCCCCAAAGACGTCGGTCTTGAGAACAACAATCTCGCCCAGATGTTTCGACTCAATCTGAAAACCCATAGGGCAACTAACTCAACTCCACGGCAGAGTTGACTTTTCTCTGTACAGATCGACAGGCAGACTAGCAAGCCTGCGAAAACTGTGTCAAGCTGCGAATCTTGGCTGGACTGCTTTTTCGGGAGGAAATTTGTGAAGCTTCTGGTGACCGGTGGCGCCGGCTTTATCGGCTCGAATTTTATTCGTCTTCTGCTCGCGTCTCGGAACGACGTGGAGATCGTCAACTTTGACAAACTCACCTACGCGGGCAATCTCGAAAACTTGGCCGATGTGGCTGGCAACGCGCGGTACTCTTTTGTCCACGGCGACATTGCAGAAGCGAAGCCCGTGAATGAAGTGCTGTCCGGCGGCTTCGACGCGGTGGTGAACTTTGCCGCCGAGACGCACGTGGACCGCAGCATCGAGGACGCTTCGCCCTTCATCCGCACGAACGTGATGGGAACGCTGGTGCTGCTCGAGGCGGCGCGGCGAGTGAAACTGCCTCTCTTCCTGCATATCAGTACGGACGAGGTCTACGGCACGGCGCCCGCGGGAAAGAGTTTCCGGGAAGACGCGCAGCTGGAACCGAGAAGCCCGTACGCCGCCAGCAAGGCCTCGGCCGATCACCTGGTATCGGCCTACGCGATCACGTACGGCCTGCCGGTGATCATCCTGCGCTGCACCAACAACTACGGGCCTTTTCAGTTTCCCGAGAAACTCATCCCGCTGCTGATCGCGAATGTGAGCGAGGATAAGCCCCTGCCGGTGTATGGCGACGGCCTGCACGAGCGCGACTGGCTCTACGTGGAGGACTACTGCCGCGCCATAGCGTTGGTGCTGGAGAAGGGAAAAGCAGGCGAGGTCTACAACGTTTCGGCAGGGTCACCCGAGCCAAACCTGAAGATTGTGAAGACAATCCTGAAACTGCTGGGCAAGCCGGAGTCTCTGATCAAGTTCGTGCAAGACCGGCCTGGCCACGACCGCCGCTATTCGCTGGATAGCACCAAGATCCGTGAATCGCTGGGATGGAAGCCACAAGTCAGCTTCGAGGAAGGAATTCGCCGGACGATTGACTGGTACGTGGCTAACGCCGATTGGCTGGAACGGACGCGCTCCGGCGCCTACCGGCAATACTACGAACGCCACTACACCCGCCGCGCCGAAACCTTCGGTAGGCCGAACTAACCTGGCGGGTCCGACCAGGGAGCGGCAAACTGCTTTCGCAATCACTCTCGAACGGCCGCTCTACTGAGCGGCCGTTTTTGTTGAGCGCCGGCAACAACTCCTTGCACGCAAGAACGATCGGCCCGCATTGGGTGCCAAGGTTCGAAGCTGCTCAATTCGCGCTTCTAGCATGGATTGCTTGATGGCAGGCTGGACAAAGTGCCACCAGGTTTTCTGCAGTGTCATCGCCCAACGCACTTCTTCGCTTGACATGATGGACCTGCAATTGATTGAGCCCTCCGCATCGTTGGCAACGCCAGCCATCGCGCTCGAGTACGTGCCACCGTAGCTGGTGATAGCCCTTAGGTTTCAGCCTTAGGCGCGGTTTCTTCGGTCTCAGTCTGGTCATGCCGCCGGCTCAATGTTCTTGAGAAAGCTGAGGCGTTCCTCTTGGGGCAGGAACTCGAAGAGCCGTGACAGTGCCATCAGCAGGGTTTTGGGATTGCCCTCCTGCAGATGCGCCCCCGCCAAGAAGTCGGCACAGATCATCTCCAGGCAGTAGCCCCGGGACTTGTCCGAGCCCAGCATCAGTGCCGCCGTCTCGAGGGCCTGTTCAATCACCGGCAACTGGCTCTTGTACAGCTTGAAATAAATCAACTCCCACGGTTCGGTCTCTTGCCCCGTTAGGTGCCGCTCCACCTCGCGTTGGAACTCCTCCTTGGTCATCTGCTCCGCCCTGTGCAACCAGGTTGCACAGTCGAACCGTTCTCCATCTCGTCGGGCCACCTTGACCAGCTCGGCTGCTTTTGACCAGCCAATCTGCTGCAGCTTGGGCCTGGGGATTTTGGTGAGGTGCTCGTGAATAGCCATCAGGTAGTAGGCCTTCCGCCGCGAGTCTGGGAACTTCTTCTCCAAGAAGTCATCGAAAGACTTCAGGTTGTCCAGCCGCCAGTACTGCCCAGCCCGGACTTCGCATAGATAGTGCCCCAGCTCGACGAACCGGGTGTCCCGCTCCTGGTCGGTTCTCTGCTCCCAGGCCAGGATCTCCTCGATCCGGGTCAGCACCTGCAGGGCCCGCCGGCGATTGAGCTTGGGCAGCACTGGAACCCACCCGTTAGGCCGTAAGCTCGTCAAGCCAATCAAGGTCACTCGCTCCGGGTTGACGCAGAAGTTGAATGCTCACCAGTTCTGGTTTCCCGAGACACAAACCCACGCAGGAGCAGCTCGTGCAGCCGTTCTGCGGGAAGCGGATGCCGCTGTGCGGGAGGAACGAGCTCTGCTCGATGCGGGCCGCAGTCTCTTCGACCAGTTGGGCAAATTCCTGTCGTTGCTGTTCCGAGATGGTGGCGCGCAGGTACTGAATCTCGGGCATGCGCTTGCGGACGAAGGCCACTAGTGCGACTTCCTCGATTCCGCTGATCCAAGAATAGCAGACCAACTGTGGGTCCAGGGCCAGCAGTCCAGTCGGTTCCTCTGGGTAGCGGCTGGTCGTGGTCTTCCACTCGATCAGGCAGCGAGTGCCATCCAGTTGACCGATCGCGTCGATGTAGGCCACGAAATTGTTGCCACCTCCGAGCTTCCTGGTGAGCTTCAACTGCAGCTTCCTGCGCGGTTGGCGAATGCGCAAGCGGTCCTCCCGAGCCAGGGTCTCCAGGAGCTGAATCCCCTGGCGAAACATCCGATCCCAGGTATCTCCGTGGGTGTACTCGAGCTGGGCCTGTTGATAGGTAGCCCACTCCGTGAACCACACGGCAGCGCTGTCCTGGCCAAGGAAGATGGCAGCCAGAGCCTTCTCAAAGCAGCGGCCGAAGAGGGCATTGGCGCGGTTCTCCTTCTCCCGCCAGCCATCCAGATACCGATAGCGGTAGCGGCGCGGGCAGGCCAGGTATTGGCTGATCTGAGTGAAGCTATAGGTC
>CAZIWR010000224.1:0-4425 GCA_964542805.1 uncultured Acidobacteriaceae bacterium | reverse complement strand
AGCCGGTGTCGTCGTAGGGACGCGGGTCGGCGGTGGAGTAGAACTGCGTGTCGAGAAGCATGTCCACCATGCGGGAGTAGGGCTGGTCCATGCGGATGACGTAGGAGCCAGCGGGGAGCTTTAACATTTTTGGCTCGGCGGGTTTCGCTTCTGCGGTACCTGGGGCTGCAGCATCAGTGGGCGGCGCGGCTGCGCCAGCACCGGGGCCGCGGCCGGCGGGCGCCGTAGGAACTGGCGGCGTGGGATCTGGTATTTCCGTTTCGTTCGCGAGCGTGTGGACTTCAGCGCCTTGCTGCTGCATCAGGCGGGCGAGGCCAGCGGCGAGGGCGGGACGTTTGCCGTCGTTGGGAATCACCCAGGCGGCGGGGCCTTCGGTGGCGGCCTTGGCGACACTGCGCTTGGATTTCAAATAAAAGTTTTCGAGAAATTCTTTGCCGTGGTCCGCAGTATATTGCAGCGCAAAAAGAAGCGCGGACTGCTGCATGTTCACATTGTTGCGGATGGACCAGCGGACGCGCGCCAGCGGCGGATTCGGGCGGAACCAGGTGCGCGAAGTATTGCCGGGGGGCAGGGTGCGCATGCGCGTGTCGGCGCCGCCGTTGCCGAAGGTTTCGTAGAAGCGGCCGATGGAGTTGTGGCCGTTGGCGACGTAGAACATGTAGTTGGCGGCCCAGCCGTCGTAGAAGCCGTGCGTCCACACGCCGGGGACGCCGCGCTGGGTCATGTGCTCGATTTCCCAGTAGGCCAATTTCTGCCACTCGCTGATGACGATGGGGTCGAGCCAGGCGTTGTAGGGGCCGGTGCCGGTGGAGGTGTAGAGATACGGCACGGACTCGTGCAGGTCGTGGAGGACCTGTGGGTGCCAGTCGAGGAAATTCTTCATCATGGATTTGGAAAGCTCGAGGGCCTGGGCCATGGAGTCGCGATTGTTGTCGTGGGCAACGTACTTGCCCCAGTAGACGAGGCCGGGGGCGGGCTTGTCGGGATTGGCCTTGCGGTAGTAGTAGGTGTCCACCATGCGGTCGCGGCCGTCCACTTCGACCACCGGCGTGATGAGGAAAATGACGTTCTTGCGGATGTTTTGGATGAACGGCGAATCCTCAACGGCGAGGCGATAGGCGAGCTCCATCAACATTTCCGGCGAGCCGGTCTCCGGCGAGTGAATCGAGCCGGAAGCCCAGTAGATGGGCTTGCCGTCCTGGATGAGCTGTTGCGCGTCGGCGTCGGAAATTTTGCGCGGGTCGGAAAGCTTGGCGGTGATTTGCTTGAACTTGTCGAGCTGAGCTTGATTGGCGTCGTCAGTGATGGCGACGAGCAGGAACTCGCGGCCCTCTTCGGATTTGCCGGCGGTCCAGACCTTCACGCGCGGAGAGGCCTTGGCGAGCTCGCGATAGTAACGGTAGATGTCCTTGGTGTAGGTGAGCTTGCCTTCGGTGCCGATGGAATAGCCGAGAACTTTTTTGGGCGAGGGCACGGTAGCCGAGGCGGGAAGATGGTCCACAAGGTCCGTGAGGAAATATTTTTCGGTGGTGAATTTCAGAATATCGGCGGTGTAGTCGGCGTCGTTCTGCAGGGCGGCCGGCGCGGCGGGTTTTTTGGACTGCGCGAGGCCGAGGGAGCTACCGGCGGCGAACACCAGCGCGGCGAGCACCAACACGGCGGCTAACTGACGGAAGACCACTCGAGTGTTCATGATCGTTCTCCTTACAAGATGAGTGCGGGTTGAAAGCGTCATCGCGTGTCGGATGGTACGCGGCAGAGAGAAGGATGCGCAAGGGTTTTCGGGAGTTTCAACAGTCGCCGCAAAAAGCAAATTCTTTCAAGCCGAGACGGAAACTCCGCTTGCGGGACGAATGTTTTGATTCATGCGGAACAAGTTTGCGGGGTCATACTTGTTTTTCAGAGCCACCAGGCGATCGTAACTGGGGCCGTAGGCGGCGAGGACTCGCTTCTCGCCTTCCTGGCTGAGATAATTGACGTAAACTCCGCTTTGCGCTGACGGTTGCAAGTCACCCCAGAAGCGCTGGGCCCACTGCATATTTTTTTCTGACTCTGCCGGGTCCTTCCACATGGAAAGAATCAGAAACGTGTACTGTTCGCGGCGGTGGGGGAAAGCCGTTTCCGTAACAGGGACGCGCGCGGCGGCGCCATGCATGTGTTCGAGCATGATCAAGGATGCGGGTGAAGGCCTCGTCGCAGCATAATCGGCCAGCACGTCGATGGCCTCATCGCTCAAGGCCGGGAGGAAACCTGCTTTCCAATAATTATGGTGATTGGGAGGAAAGGCAGGGTCGAAAGTGGTCTGCACGTTGAGATATGGCATGGGGCCGATGAGGTCTGCAACAGGTGAACCGAACTTGCGGAGCGGAGCGACGATTTTTTCGCCCTGCTCCAGCGGGCCGCAGTAGCAAATGGGAACGGCGATAACCGGATTGCCGTCGGGAGCAGTCAGAATTCCCACGTACACGCTAAGCTCGTCCGGCGCCTGGGCCACGAATTCCCGGCAAAAGCGGAAAATGTTTCGCGCCTGGTTCAGCGGATGAATCACCATGCCTCCGAGCACGGGCCCGACCTGGTGGAGACGATATTCAAGGCGGGTGACCACACCAAAATTGCCTCCGCCTCCGCGCACACCCCAGAACAGGTCCTGGTGGTCCGAGGCGCTGGCCGTGCGCAACTGGCCGTCCGCAGTGACGATGTCTACCGAACGCAGGTTGTCGCAGGCCAGTCCGTACTTGCCCATGAGCCAGCCGAGACCGCCGCCCAGAGTTAACCCGGCGATTCCCGTCATGGAGACGGAACCGAGCGTGGTGGCCAGCCCGAATGACTGCGTTTCCCGATCAAATTCGCCAAGGGTGAGGCCCGGCTGGGCCTGGCAGGTTCGACTCACCGGATCGACGCGGATCCCCTTCATCAGGGAAAGGTCAATCATCAATCCGCCATCACAAACGGCATTGCCCGCCACATTGTGGCCACCGCCGCGCACCGCGACGAGCAGTTGATGCTCGCGGGCGAAATGAATTGCGTGAGTGACGTCCGCCGCGCCCGTGCAGCGCACAATCCAGCCGGGACGCCGGTCAATCATTGCATTCCAAATTCGGCGCGCTTCGTCGTACTCCGCGTCCGCCGGAGAAAGCAAACGCCCGCGCAATTTCGCTTTGAATTCCTCCACACTTGCTTGGGATGGCATTTTCCCTCCTGCGCGCAATCCGCAAGGCTCACGCCGTCGCGTGGAGCGACCAGCAAGATCATATTGGCCAGGCGGAATCGTAAAAATGCTATATCATCGGCAGAGTATGGTCAACAGCAACGGGTGGCGCGGCGTTACTCAGAAATTCGAAGGCACTAAGACACTTTGGCCGCGCACTCAATTCTAAATTTTTCCGTTCACTCAATTTGCGATTTACGATCCCCTCGTCAGGGTTTTGGCTCGGGCTTAGTTTCGGGCTTGGCGCCATCGACGGGGAGGTCGGAGCGCGCGGACCATTCCTCGAAGGAGCCGTCGTACATGCGTGCGTTGAAGCCCAACATGCGCGCGACGAAGTAGACGAAGCTGGCCTGCTGGCCGATGTGGCAGTAGGTGACGACTTCGGAGCCGGGCTTGACGCCAGCAGCGCGGAAGATTTCGGCGAGCGCGGGGATGTCCTTCAGTTTGTCGGAAGTTTCCGATTCGACCAGAGTGGTAAAAGGAATGCTGACGGAGCCGGGGAGATGTCCGCCGCGGGAAAAGCCGCCGGGATCGCCGGCGTAAAATTTTTCGGTGCGGGCGTCGACGATGCTCACCGCAGAATCCTGCAAATGGGCGCTGACCCAGGCGACGTCGGCGATGGTTTCCGGGCGAGGCCTGGGCGTGAGGCTGCCGCGCGCGGGCTGCTTGACCTCCGCGGTGACCGGGTGATTCTCGGCGATCCAGACGGGCATGCCGCCATCGAGCATGGAAGTGCGGTCGCCCAGGCCGAGGTACTCGAGCGTGAGGAAGACACGGGCGGTGGGCGTGACCCAGTCCTTGCCGAAATAGACGATGATGCGGGAGCTGTCCGAAACGCCGCGAGTCTCGAAGGCCTCCTTCAACTGCTCGACGGAGGGGATTTGCAGTGTGAGCCCCTCGCCGCGCGGCGTGGAGATGGCCTGATTGTCGATAAACATCGCGCCGGGAATGTGCGCGGCGTCGTACTCGGCGCGGACGCCAATGTGGAGAAGCACGAGGTCTTTGTCGTTGAGGTGCTCAGCGAGCCAGGCGGCGGAGACGACGAAAGGCTCTCTCTTAGCGCTAAGCGGGGCCGCTCCCGCCAGAACCAGTACAGCCAGCAGCAAGGCGCAGGTCAAGCGTTTCATGGGAAATCTCCTTACGCATAGGACGCACGAGCGAGGCACTTTGTTAACGCAGATTCGCTTGCGCGAAATAAATGGCCAGGAGAAGAAGGG
>CAZIWR010000223.1:0-4473 GCA_964542805.1 uncultured Acidobacteriaceae bacterium | reverse complement strand
GCGTGCGCGTGCCCACCATCCCCCTCACGCCGGACAAAGTGCTGGCTGCGCTGGAAAAGGCTCCTCGCTCGGCTCTGAACGATTCCTCGCTGCGCTCGGAACAAGAAGGAGGCGCTGCCTAAATGAACTTCTTTGAATACGCGAATCCAACAACCGTCAAGGAAGCAACCGGACTCCTGGCGGCACAGTGGGGCGAAGCGGAGATTTTGGCCGGAGGCACCGACCTGCTGAGCCTGATGAAAAACTATGTGGCGACGCCGAAGCGACTCGTGAGCCTGAAGGGAATCAAGGAACTGGGTGGAATTACCGCCAGCGCGGCTGGGCTGCGCATCGGCGCCATGGTCACACTGCAGGAATTGCACGACCACAAGGCAGTCCACGACGATTATCACTCGCTGGCGCATGCGGCGGGCAGTGTGCCCAGCATGCAGATCCGCAACATAGGTACGGTGGGCGGCGACCTGTGCCAGCGGCCGCGGTGCTGGTACTTCCGCAACGGCTTCGGGCTGCTGGCGAAGGACGAAAAGGGGCAGCCGCTCGTGCCGGCGGGCGACAACCGCTACCACGCTATTTTCGGGAATCCCGGTGGAGGGCCGGGCGCGTACTACGTGCATGCGTCGAGCCTGGCGCCCGCATTGATTACATTCGGCACCACGGTGAAGATCGCCGGTCCAAAGGGCCAGCGGGAAGTGGCCCTGGCCAGCTTCTTCGCGACGCCCAAGAAAGATGGCGAGCGCGAAAACGTGTTGATGCCGAATGAAATTGTAACGGAGATTTTCATTCCGGCCGCGTCGAAAGGAATGCAAACGGCAACCTACGAAGTGCGGCAGAAAGAGGCGCTGGACTGGCCCTTGGCGACGGCGTCCATCGCACTGCGCATGGCCGGCGGCAAAGTGAAGAGCGCAGAAATCGTGCTGGGACACGTGGCTCCGGTGCCGTGGCCGGCAACGGAAGCCAGTAAGTGGCTCGCCGGCCAGGCGATCACGGAGGAAACAGCAGCGAAAGCCGGTGAAACCGCGGTGCGGGCCGCGAAACCGCTGAGCGGAAACAAATACAAGGTGCAACTCGCGCGTGTGGCAGTAAAGCGGGCGCTGCTCGAGACTGTGGCGCACGGCAAGGAGGGAATGACTCATGGCTAGCTTGAACGAAATGATTTCGACCGGCCAAATCTGTTGCTGCGTGCGCGCGAAGACCATGTTCTACCAGGTGGAGGGCATGGAGCAGGCGGGCGATCCCTCCGTGGCCGAGTCGCGCACGTATGGCAACTTGTGGTGCTCGCAAACGCAGTCGGTGCTCGGGCCCGACGGCCAGGCTGTGGACGTCGAGCAATGCCGGTCGGGCCGGGACTGCTGCGAGACGGCTTAGAACTATTCCAATTGGCAGAATTGAATCCTTCCGCTGGCCGTGAGAGAATGTCTCTGCGCTCGAGCGTAGCGCAATCGAACCACAAGCAGGAGAATCCACCATGAATGCGAAGAGAACTCTATTCGCTTTGGCACTGGCCATGTTCTCGCTGGCCGCGCCAGCGATGGCGCAAATTCGCGGAGATTACATCGAAGTGCGCACGGCGGATGTGTATACCGGGCCGTGCTTCGCAAACGGCGAAGTCGGACTGACGGGGCATGACGCGGTGCTGGCGTGGCGCATCGAAAAGGGAGCGTGGAGCGGCGTCGCGCTGGACGGGTTGAGCGTGGTGGCGGTGGTGCGGGCCAGCTCAACACTGGGCGATCCATACTCCAACCCGCTGCCGGCGAAAGCGGTGATGATCGTCGATACGCAGGCTAATCAAGCACAACGCGCAGCGTTAATTCAATTTGCGCAGGCACAGACGGCGGGGCTGCTGAAGGACATCGTTGCTGTAGAGGTCTCGCCGATTCGATTTGCCGTGGACGTGGGCGGGCAGCACGGCTACGCCACGCTCGAAGCGGGCAACCTGGCGAGAATCACCACGCGCACCATCACGATGAGTGACGCGATCTGCCACAACGAAGAAGTATTCTACGAGCCTCTGGCTACCGGGTTGATGCATGCAATGCCTGCCGTGGCCGTGAATGCGAGCTACCAGGGAAATCACCTGGGCGGCACATGGAAGGAAGCCGAGCGGCGCGGCGCATTCGTGGGTATGTTTTCGCGGTAGATTTCGCTGCAGCAAAGGGAGAGAATAAGAAGGCCCGCCGGAACATGGCGGGCCTTTTTTTCAGATGAGAGTAATCATGCAAACTGCATCTTCAAGACTCTTTCTTTTCTTGTTGGCGCTGCTCGCAGGACTTGCGCTTGTGCCGAGCGCGTACGCGCAGGACTACAAAGTGGAGAGTTTTGATTTGGCCGCGCCGGCCGAGCTTGGGCCAGCGATCCGCGAAACGCTGGGCAGTGCGGCGGTGCGCGTAATCGGCCCGCAGGGGCCGCTGTGCGAGATCTGGTTTCGCGCAGTCGTGCCGGCGCGCGCTACAGCAGAGCAGAAACTGGGAGTCGCTTACGGACAGTTTGAAGAGGGCACGCTGTTTGGCGCGGTCCGATTCCTTCGGGAAAATCGAGATTTTCGGAAACAGCTTGTGAAGCCCGGCGTCTTTACACTGCGCTACGCATTGAACCCAGTGGACGGAAACCACATGGGGGTCTCGCCGATCCGCGATTTCCTGTTGCTGCTGCCCGCTGCGGAGGATGTAAACCCGGCTAACTTCACAAGAGACGACACGCTGAAGTTGAGCAAGAAATCAATCGGACTCAACCACCCGTCCGTGTGGAGCGTCACCAGCAGCGAAGGCGAGCACTCCAAATTGCCAGACGTGGTCCGCCTAGAAGAAGAGGACGCGTGGGTGCTCTACTTCCGCGTTCAGGTTCAGCCCGTTGGCGGCGCGGCGGCGCCGCTGACGCTGGGGCTCATTGTTGTGGGCCACGCGCCCGAAGCCTAACAGGAACAAAATTAGAATGTAGAAATTGGGTTTCTTCATTTCCCCTTCGCCGTCTTTTTTGACTCCGCGGGCAAGGGACGCTTTAAGACTTCCTCGAACAAATCGAAGATGCGACGATTGGAATCAAGGCGGGAGAATTTGTTTTGCCAGCCGTGATGTTCGACGGGCATCGAGGCCAGCGACCAGCCGGTCATTTTCCATCCGATGAGGAGTTGCCGGTGGCTGGCTGCGACCACCAGAAGGCAGTAGAATGCACTCCGCATGTACACGTGTCGCGAATGCGAGCGCGAGCTGAATCAGGCGACTGAAGTGTGCCCGTATTGTGGAACCGATCTGGGCGCTGATGCTCCAATGGCGGAAGCTGCGCCCAAAAAAACGAAATGGATTTCCATTATTGTTCGCTATGCGATTTTGCTCGGCGCCATCTGGGGTTTCATGTGGTATGTGCTGCCGGAGCGCCGCGGAGGCGAGGCCGCAGCGCAGGCGGAAGAGCGGGCCATCCGGGCGCTGCGCGATGCAGGCGCATCACTCGCCGCTTATGCGGATGCGCAGGGCGGAAGCTTCCCGCCATCCCTGGAGGCGTTGCCCGGTGAGTCCGGCGAGCGAATGAAGCATGCGGCGCAGGCAGCGCTGGGCGAAGGTTACCAGCTCGAGTACTCTTTGCGACCAGCGGATGCGAGCGGCACACACCGTCAGTACACATTGCTGGCACGGCCACGCAACTGGGGTTACCGGAATTTTTACCAGGACGAGTCGGGCGTCCTGCGCGCGACGCGCGAAAACCGCGCTGCATCCGTGCAGGATCCGCCGATTTGATTGCCATGGGAAAAGAACGGAGGCGAGTGATGAGTGCGCGGAGCAGACGGTACTTGCGGTATTTCGTGCTGGTCAGCATGTTCTTGCCTGCTGCGGCGCAGGCGCAACGGCCGGGCTTCACCGTGGGGCCGGTGTCAGCCGCGCCAGGAGAGCGCGCGTCGGGGTTTCTGGAAGTGGCGGCGCGGGGCACGGACCAGGGTACGCGAATTCCGGTGACGGTTATCCGGGGTGCAAAAGCAGGGCCGGTGCTCGGTCTGGTAGCGGGAACGCACGGCTATGAGTACGCACCGATCGTAGCCATGCAGCGTTTCCCCGGCAAAGTGGACCCGAATGAGCTCGCGGGGACCATCATTATCGTCCATGTGGCGAACATGCCGTCGTTTCTCGGCCGCACGATTTACTACAGTCCCGTGGACAACAAGAACTTGAACCGCGTCTATCCCGGCAGGGCCGATGGCACGATTTCTGAGCGAATCGCGGAAATCATCACGCGCGAGGTGATCGACAAGTCGGACTACGTGGTGGACTTGCACTGCGGGGACGGCAACGAGGCGTTGCGGCCATACTCTTACTGGATGACGAGCGGGACACCGGAAGTGAATGCCAAGTCAAAAGAAATGAATCTTGCGTTCGGGCTGGACCACATCGTGATCGACAATGAACGGAGCAGCGATCCAGCCAAGTCTGTGTACACAGCCAACACGGCCATCACGCGGGGCAAACCTGCCATTACTACGGAGACCGG
>CAZIWR010000222.1:0-4514 GCA_964542805.1 uncultured Acidobacteriaceae bacterium | reverse complement strand
ACCGGCGAAATCTTCTGGATCTCCACGCTGTAGGCCCGCGGCGAGTCCGGAAAATAGGCGCGCATTTCTGCAATCACCGCTTCGAATCCCTCTTCTCCCATCGCATTCAACTCGGCATCTTTCCACCAGGGCTCGACCACGTGACGGTTGGTCAGGATGCGCCCGTCGGCGGCGGCCAGGAAGCCGGTGCCGAATACATCCGCGCGAACTTCCGGCCCGCGCCCCTGCATTTCAAACATCGGGCGTCCCTCGCTATCTTGCAGCGGCTCGCCCTTTTCGTTCAGCCCGGCGTAACGCAGCCGCTGCCCGCTCTCTTTGTGCCGGAAGGCCACGCTGACGTGCAGCAAGCAGACGCTGGCCGCGTAGGAGCGGATGATGCCCTGCGCCACCTTCTGATCGCTTTCGATTTTTCCCAGCCGCGTGCTGTTCTCGTCGAGCTGCTTGCGCAACGCGGAGACTTCATCGGAAGCCGCGGTGGCGATGCGCTCGCGCAACGATTGCGTCTCCGTCTCCAGCCGCTGCTTCTGCTGTTCGGCGGAGGCCGCGGCAGAGCGCTCCATTTCTTCGCGCATCGTGCGCGTGCGGGCCAGCAGCTCTTCCTGGCTGGTGAGGCCCTTTTGGAACTGCGCAATCGCTGCGCGCGTACGCTCGTACTCTTTTTCCGTGCGCCGGGAGTACAGAAAAAAAATGACGGCCATCACCGCAGCCACGGCGAAAAAGATGGTCACGCCAAGAATCAGCCTGCGGTTCAGCGAGCGCGCGTCGCGCGTCATCCTCTCGGTCACAGCCAGCGCTTGAAAACCGGTTTGCGCCACCTGATAGCTCTCTTCAGCGATTCGCGCCTGCCGCACCAGCACATCTTCCGCTTTCCGACGCCGCAATTGCTTGCGCACGCGCGCCATCAGTTCGTCCGGCTCGACGGGCTTGGACATCACGTCGTCGGCGCCCAAGTCGAGCGCGCGCACCCGCTCTTCCGCGCCGCCGCCCGAAAGGACGATGATGCGAGTCGCTTCCGTGGCCGCGGCGCCCTTCAATTCCGTCAGCACTTGCCAGCAGTCGTCGCCGGGCAGATTCGTGCCGAGCAGCACCAGGTCCACGCTCTCGATTCGCGCGGTCTCCAGCGCCTGCCGGCAGTCGGCGGTCAGATAGACGTCGTACACCGCGGATTGCAACAGCTCGAGCAGTTGCAGGCGCGACGGTTCTTCGCTGTCCAGGATCAGGATTTTTTCGCGCGGGGGATTCATCAGTTTGGGGTCTGTGCAGCCGCTCCTATCCTAGTGGAAATTCGTTTTTCCGCAACAGGGCAATTTGCCGCAGCCGCTGGCTGCACCTCGTGTTAACACTCTCGCCGCCCCAGCGTCTCTCCAAGTGGTGGAATAGGCCGCGGGATCAGGGAAGCGCCCGCGGAGACCGGTTCCCGGAATAGCCCGTGGAGATTACGATTGACGCCAGCGCTGGCATCAGGCAATTTCGCAGCGTGACCTCGCCCGTCGCCACTCCGGGAGATGCCGACGCCGCGCTCGTCGTCGCGGCGCGCGACGGTGACCGTGCCGCGTTTGGCGCGCTGTATACACGCTATTCCCGCATGGTGCACGGACTGCTCCTCTCGCGCGTGCCCGCGCCGGAGGTGGCTGACCTGGTGCAGGACGTCTTTCTCCAGGCCATGCGCCGCTTGCACACTCTGCGCGAGCCGGCCGCGTTTGGCGGCTGGCTGGCCATGATCGCTCGCAACCGCGCCACGGACTACTTCCGCCGCTCGACGGACACCGAAGAACTGCCCGAGGATTTGCCCGGCCGCAGCGGCGCCGCCGCACATCGCGCCGAAGCGCTGGCGGTGTTGGACGTTGTGAAGTCACTGCCCGAGGCCTACCGCGAAACGCTCATCCTTCGGCTGGTCGAAGGCATGACCGGCCCGGAAATCGCCAAGCGCACCGGGCTCACGGCGGCCTCGGTCCGCGTCAACTTGCACCGCGGCATGAAGCAGTTGCGAGAAAAGCTGGGTCTCGCTGCGCCGCCAGAGGACGCCTCAGAAGATTTGAGAGATGGGAGTACGGGCCATGAGTAACAATTATCTTTGGGATGGATCCGGGAAGCCGGACCCGGAAGTCGAGCGGCTCGAAAAGCTGCTCGGCACGCTGCGCGAGGATTTGCCCGCGCTGGCGTTCGAGCTGCCGGTGCGGCGCTTTCCCGTGCGCTGGTGGCAGTGGCCGACGATGCCGCGTTTGGCCGCGGTGGCCGCCATGCTGGTGCTCGTGCTCGGCGCTACGCTGCTGCTCCGCTTTCAAGATCGTGCTTCGTGGGTGGTCACGCGCGTGGAAGGCGCGCCGCGCGTGGCTTCGCGGCTGATTTCCAATAGCGGCCGCCTGGGCCTTGGGGAGTGGCTGGTCACCGACAGCGGCTCGCGCGCGATGATTGACGTCGGCCTGATCGGCGAAGTGGAAGTGAAGCCCGATTCGCGCGTGCAATTACTGAGCGCCAATGCTTCCGACCACCGGCTGGCGCTCCAGCAGGGCGCGATCTTCGCGCGCATCTGGGCGCCGCCGCGGCTCTTCTCCGTGCAAACGCCTTCGGCTAATGCCGTGGACATGGGCTGCGTGTACCGTCTGGAAGTGGATGCCGCCGGCGCGAGCCTGTTGCATGTGGAAACCGGACTCGTCACGCTCGAGCGCAACGGCCGTGAATCGCTGGTGCCTGCCGGAGCGATGTGCTTCACGCGTCCCGGCAACGCGCCCGGCACTCCTTACTACGAAGACGCGCCGGAAAAACTCAAGCTGGCGCTCTCGCAACTGGACCCGCTGCTGGGCGCGCCACAGGGTGGCGTGGCCGGAGGAGTGCAAGGCGGCGTAGCCGGTGGTGTTGCTGGGGGAGTCGCCGGTGGCGTGGCCGGAGGTGTCGAGGGCGGCGTGCCAGGCGGAGTCGAAGGCGCGAAGAAAATCCGCGCTGCGGCACTGGATACCGTGCTCGCGGAATCGCGCAAGAAGGATGCGCTCACGCTCTGGCACTTGCTCACCCGCGTCGCTCCGGAAGAAAAGAACCGCATCTTTGACCGCATGGCCCAGCTTGTGCCGCCGCCTGCGGGTGTAACGCGCGAAGGCATCCTGAGCGGCAATGCCGCTATGCGCGACGCTTGGGCCGACCAGCTCGGCATCGGCAGCATGACCTGGTGGCGCTTCTTCTGGAAGAAAACCATGCAACTGCCGGGGAAGTAGCGCCCTACTTCGCGCTCGTCGCCGTTAACACCACCGCTGCCTCCGCGTCTTTCCTGCCGAACGCAACAATTTTTCAGAAGTGAGGGCCGCATGAGCCGCACATGGCTGTACGCGATCGTCATCGCGCTGCTGTTCCAGCTTGTATTTTTTCTCTTTCCGCCGGCTGCCCAGGCTCACATCGGCGCAGGCATCGTCGTGGATCGCGACGGCCGCGTGTATTTCCTCGATACCTCTCGCGGCCGCATATGGATGGTGGATACCGACGGGCGGCTGCAATCTCTCGCGGAGCACAAGCATGGCGACACGCTGGTGCTCGGCGTGGACGGCAACCTCTACTGCGAAGATGTCATCTCCGGCGGCGTCTGGAAAATCTCGCCGCAGGGCGTGGCCACCGAAGTCCTGTCCAAGGCCAAGCGCAGCGCCATTGTCGGCTGGACCTATCTCCTCACCGTCGGCGCCGACGGCACGTTCTACTTCGTCAGCGGCTATCCGGACCAGGTGAAGCTGCACAAGATGAGTCCTGCGGGTGAAGGAACCATTTTTGCCGGCAGCACGCGCGGCATGGCGGACGGCCGCGCGCGCGAAGCGCAATTTCGCGAGGTCCGCGCGGCCGCGTGAGGTGCGGACGGTGCGCTCTTCCTGATTGACGGCGATTCCATCCGCAAGCTCGTCGCGGACGGCACGGTTACTACGCTCGCTGGCGGCCCGGACGAGGGCTTTGCCGATGGCGCGGGCGCCGCTGCGCGCTTCCATCATCCTTCCGGCCTGGCATTCGACGCGCTAGGCAACATCTTTGTCGCCGACTTCGGCAATCGCCGCATTCGAAAAATCTCTCCCGCCGGAGAAGTTTCCACCGTTGGGGATGCCGGGCAGGCCTGGACGCCCGCCGGCGTCGCGGTGGCCGGCAGCGATCTCTACGTGCTCGAGCGCTTCGGCGCCTACAACGGGCCTTCCATCTTTCTTACGTGGTACGCCGATTTCGCCGGCAATCCGCGCGTGCGCAAGATCTCCGCGGACGGCAGCGCCATTTTTCTGGCCAAAGTCCGCGGGCTTTCCGGGCAAGGAATCACCACGGGCGTGCTTACGTTGGGCGCGGTTTCCATTCTCGGCGCTGTCATTTGGTTTGTTCGCTGGTTCCGTCGCCGCCGGATGAGCCACTTTGCGCTGCATCACGCGGCTGCTTGAAGCCATCCCGCCCAGAGCAAATCTCATCCTCTCCGTGCTATCTTTCATCCGGAGATTAGCAATGCACACCGCAGGCACATTGATTCTCAAGCGCAGTGAAGTGGCCGCGCTGCTCACGCT
>CAZIWR010000221.1:0-4540 GCA_964542805.1 uncultured Acidobacteriaceae bacterium | reverse complement strand
GGGACTTCGGCGAGGCGGAGTCCGAAGGCGAACATCTTTTCCGGGGCGACACGGCCCCAGCGGTTGAGGTCCCAGTGCGCGCGGATAAACTTCACCTCGGGTCGCAGGTCCAGCTCGAGGACGGCGCGCGTCTCGCCGCGGTAAAAGCGCTGCGGGAGCTTGAGCAGGGGCTTCGCGGGCCACGTTTCGCCGTCGGCGGAGCCGAAGATGGAGACGTCCAGAGACTCCTGCTCGACCTGGTCGGAAATAAGCATGGTGCAGAGAAAGGTGCGCGTGGCGCTTGCGCTGACGTTCACCGCGGCGCCGTCGCCGTTTTGATCAACGCGGGTCCCTGCCGGCACCAGATCGAATTCCATGGGCATGCAATCCTCTCCCGAACAGCAAGCGCGGAATTGTAACACGGACGAAAAGCGAAAATCGAAATTCGAGAAGCGGGCGCAGCAATCCCGAAGCCTCGGGAGCGCCCCTACGAGCGAAGTTTGCGGAGACGTTCTTCGGCGGCGGAGAGAGTGGCGTCGGTCTTGCAGAAACAGAAGCGGACTTGCTGGCTGCCGTTGGCGGGGTTCGAATAAAAACTTGATCCGGGGACGGGGGCGACGCCGACGTGTTCGATCATGTGTCGAGTGAAGGCAATGTCGTCGGAGAAGCCGAAGCCGGAGATGTCCGTCATGATGTAGTACGCGCCGCGGGGCTTGAAGCAGCGGAAGCCGGCGGCTTCGAGCATGGCCAGGGTGCGGTCGCGGCGCACGCGGTAGTCAGCGGCGAGTTTTTCGTAATAACTGTCCGGCAGGTGCAGCGCGACGGCGCCAGCTTGTTGCAGGGGCGCGGCGGCGCCGACGGTGAGGAAGTCGTGCACCTTGCGGATCGCTCCGGTGACTTCCGGCGGCGCGATGCACCAGCCCACGCGCCAGCCGGTGACGCTGTAGGTCTTGGACATGCCGTTGATGGTGATGGTGCGCTCGCGCATGCCGTCGAGCGTTGCCAGGGAGATGTGCCGCGCACCGTCGTAGAGGATGTGCTCGTAGATTTCGTCGGTGATGGCGAAGGCGTTCCAGCGGATGCAAAGCTCGCGGATGAACTCCAGCTCTTCACGAGAAAAAACTTTTCCCGTCGGATTATTGGGCGTGTTGAGGATGATGGCCTTGGTGGCCGGGCCGAAGGCAGCGGCAAGCTGCTCGCGGTCGAAAGTGAAGTCAGGTGCACGCAGAGGCACGAAGCGCGGCGACGCGCCGCTCAGAATGGCGTCGGGGCCGTAGTTTTCGTAGAACGGCTCGAAGATGACCACTTCGTCGCCCGGGTTGATGATGGCCATCATGGCCGACATCATGGCCTCGGTAGCGCCGCAACAAACGGTGATCTCGCGCTCGGGGTCCACGGCGAGTCCTTGCGTGCGCTGGAATTTTTCGGCGATGGCGTCGCGCAGCGGCTTGGCGCCCCAGGTGATGGCGTACTGATTGATGTCCGCGGCGATGGCGTCCTGCGCGGCCTGCTTGATGGCGGCGGGCGCGGGGAAATCGGGAAAGCCCTGCGCGAGGTTGATGGCCTGGTGCTTCATGGCCAGGCGCGTCATTTCGCGGATGACGGATTCAGTGAAGCGCGAGGCTTTTTCCGAGAGCATCTTTTTTTGCACGACTTTTTCAGGCGCGGCGGGATTCATCGCTGGCTTCCATTTTTCGAGGTGTAGAGCCGGCGGTAAATTTCCGCGTTGCGCAGAACGACTTGCACGTAGTCGCGCGTCTCGGTGAAGGGCATGGACTCGATGAATTCCGCGGGCTCGTCGAACGCGCGCTCCGCTTTCCATACCACCACGCGGTCTTCTCCGGCGTTGTAGGAGGCCAGTGCCGCTTCGGTGGAGCCCATCAATTTGAGCAAGTCACGGAAATACACGGTGCCCAAACGTAAATTGTACTCCGGCTCGAGCAGCCGGGCTCGCGCGTAGCGGACTTTTTCTTTGCGGGCGAGCTGGCGCCCGGTCTTGGGCAACACCTGCATCAAGCCGACCGCGCCTTTGTTGGAAACGGCATCGTGCTGAAAAATCGTTTCCTGGCGAATCAGCCCGGCGACCAGCATAGGGTCGATCTCGTTCTTATTCGAATATTTATAGATGTGGTTGCCGTAGGCAAACGGAAATACGAGCCGCCAAACTTCCGCGGGCACATCCTCCCAACGGCGCGCCTCGAGTTGAGGGTACGCCTGACGCGCGGTGGCGACGGCGGGCATGTAGCGGCCGGCGTCGAGCGCGGACTTGGCAGCTTCGAGCAACAGCCGCGGCGCGCCAGCGAGCGCGTGCGCGGCGCGGAATTCGAGCTCCGCGGAGGCGTCGAAGGCAATCGAACGCAGCGCCTTGCCGCGTTCCCAGCGCTCGATGGCCGCGGCTGGGACAGGCTCATCCGCGTTGGGCAACGCGGAGAGCGCCGGGAGCAAGCTAACTACGTCGACGGCAGCAGACGGGCCGGTGCCCAGGGCGCGCAGCCGCTCGCGACCCTGCAAGCCGAAATAGGTTTGCGGGTAGCGCTCGACGAGCTTGGAGTAGAACGCGCGCGCTTGCGGCGGGTTGCCTGCGCGTTCGGCGGAGCGGCCCAGCCAATAGAGCGCGTCGGTGGAGAAGGTCGAGGCAGGAAAACGCCGCAGATGCTCTTCCATCTGCGTGGCGGCCTGCGGGCGCCGGTCAAGGTAACTGGTCCAGGCAATGCGCCAGTGCGCAACCAGATTATTTTTTCCGCCGGGAAGGGCCTCCATGGAGCGGCGGTAGAACTCCGCGGCACGCGCGCGGTCCAGATTCACCCAGAAGTAGTTCCCGCCGGCAAACAGCGCCTCTTCCGTCCATCGACTCTGCGGGTAGAGCTTCGCGGCGTCCTCGATGGCGGCCAGCATTTCCGCGTCGTTCTTCAGGCTGCGGTAGAACTGGGAGAGCGCGAAGAGGCGCTCCGCATCCGTTTCCGGGTCGGAGAATTTCAGATCTGCCAGCACGCCGACGGGGGCTTTCAATTGTACGCGGCACTGCGCAATGCGAAGCTCGGCGCGCTCGTGGGACGGGCCGCTCAGCTCAGGCAGCAAGCGGCTGAATTCTTCGCGCGCGTCCTTCCATTGCTTCGCGTCGAAAATGGCCGCGGCGCGGCTGAGCTTTTGCGCCTGCGGGATGGAGGGAAATTTTTCGCCGAGCGCGCGCAGCAGAAAATCGATGCGTTTTCCTGCCACATCGGCTTCGTCGGCAAGCGGCTGTTGATAGTAGATGCTGAGGTAGTCGGAAGCGGCGGCGAGATTCTGGCCGGCCAGTTCGCGGGCGCGGCCGCGAAGGAGCAGCAGGCCGGTCTGCGCGGAAGTCTTGGCATAGCCGTCGAGCGCGGCGAGTGCCCGGGAGGCATCGCCCGCGGCGAGCGCCAGCTCGGCCACCGCCTGCACCACCTGCGGCGCCATCACGCTTTCCGGAAAATCCTCGCGGTGCTGGGCAAAGAGGGCGAGAGCTTTCGAATTATTTCCCGAGGCACGCTCGAGCTGCGCGGACCAGTACAGCGTGTAGTCGCGGAGCACGGCGTCGCGCTCGGCCTGCGCGAGCCAGCGGCGGGCGTCGGGAAATTTCTTTTGCGTGAAGTCGCGGAAGGCGAGGGCCAGCGCGGCGCGGGCGCCAAAGGCGTTTTTCGCGTGCTTCTTCGCGAAGGCGGCAAGCTGCTGGTATTTCGCGGCGGTATCTTTTTCCTTCAGTGAGCGGGAGAGCTTTTCCAGCTCGAGTGTGGCGGGGTCGGCCTGGGGCGCCCGGGCGCGCACCGGCACCGGGTGTGCCGCGCCGCACACAAAGGTGGCGATCAAAAGACACACCAGCGCGCGACAACGAATCGCGCAGATGTTTATCGGGACCAAGTTAGCGTTTTGCCACCGGGGACGGGTAGGGGTATTCGCCCAGCGCTGCCGCATCGCCATCGGCCAGAATCTCCACGGCCCACTTGTAGAAATAGTCCACGGGCTGGCCGAGAATGGGCCGGAAACGGCGTTCGTACTCTTTGCGCGCTTTATCAAGGTCATCCTTCAGTCTGATGCACAAATCCTTCTGCTCGCGCCCGAGCTTGACGCCTTCCTTGCGGAGCAATTTGATGTCCTGCATGGAAACTTTGATGTGGCGGTTGGCGCGACGATGCATTTCCTGCTCGTCGGCGGACAGCGAATGCACATCAAAGGGAGGCGCTTCGACAGCCGGAGGCGGCGGTGCAGCGGCTTCGGCGGCGACTTCGGGCACCGGCTCGTCGCGGTAAGTTCGGGCGGTGTCCATGCCGACTTCGCGGCGGACCTCGTGGGCAGTGCCGGTCCCAACGCGATCCATCCTTGGCGCAGGCGCTTCAACCGGAGCGGGGGCTTCCGCCATCGGCACGGGAACAGACGGAGGAGGAGGCGCCATTGGCGCAGGCGCGGGCTCCGGAACGGGAATGGAAACAGCGCGGGTGACGGCTTCGGTGACGCCGGCCGGGGCGCTCTGCGCCGAGGAAGTCACAAAGCGCGCCAGAACTTCGAGCGAAGCCGCCAGCGATGCGGCGGCCGTCTGCGCGCG
>CAZIWR010000220.1:0-4610 GCA_964542805.1 uncultured Acidobacteriaceae bacterium | reverse complement strand
GCGCTGGTGGCGGCAGGTCAGGCGCCGCCGGCGACTTCGTCCGCGCCGGAAGCGGCGCGCGTGCTGGAAGTGCGGCTGGATGACGCGATTTATCCCACGCAGGCGGAATTCATCCAGGATGCGTTCGACGAAGCGGCGCGCACGAATGCGCGGCTGGTGCTCATCACTATGAACACGCCCGGGGGGCTGGACAGCTCCATGCGCGCCATCATTCAGAAAATGATTGCGTCGCCGGTGCCGTCGGTGGTGTACGTGTCGCCCGCGGGGACGCGCGCGGCTTCGGCAGGATTCTACATTCTGCTTTCCGCGGATGTGGCGGCGATGGCGCCGGGCACGAATACCGGCGCGGCTTCGCCCATCTTTGTCATCGGCGGGCAGACGGTGACGATTGACGAAACTCTGCGCAAGAAAGTGGTGAATGACGCCGCGGCGTATCTGCGCAGCATCACGGACAAGCGCGGGCGCAATCCGAAGCTGGCCGAGCTGGCGGTCACCGAGGCGAAAGCGTTCACGGAAAAGGAAGCGCTCGAAGGCAAGCTGATCGACCTCATCGCGCCCAGCACGGAAGATCTGCTGGTGCAATTGAACGGGCGCGAAATCCGGCGCTTCGACGGCACGACGGTGAAGTTGGCGCTGTCCAGCCCGGTCCGCACCGCGTTCGAGATGAGCGGGCGGCAGAAATTTCTGGGACGCATCGCGCGCCCGGACGTGCTGTTCATCCTGGTGATCCTCGCCATCCTGGGCCTCTACGTCGAGTTCAGCAATCCGGGGCTGATCGTGCCCGGGATCGTAGGAGGGGTTTCGCTTATACTGGCGCTGGTGGCCATGCAAGTTCTGCCGATTAACGCAATTGGCGTGCTGCTGATCCTGACGGCGCTGGTGCTCTTCGTACTCGAAGCGAAAATCACCAGCCACGGCATGCTGGGGCTGGCGGGCGCGGTGGCGATGTTTTTTGGCGCGATGCTGCTGATCAAGCCGGGCATCACCGGTGCGGGCGTGAGCCCGCAGGTGGCGTTAATCGTCACACTGCCCTTTGCGCTGATTACCGTGTTTCTCATGCGGCAGGTGTTCCAGTCGTTTTCGTGGAAGCCGTCCACGGGCATGGAGCAGATGGTCGGCGCGAGCGGGGAAGTGGTGACCGCGGCGGAAACGCCGCAGCCGGATGGCTTCTATCACGGCCAGGCCTCCGCGCAGGGCGTGCTGTGGAGCGTGGTGGCGGCACAACCTCTGCCACACGGCGCCGTAGTGCGCGTGTTGAAGGTGGACGGACTGACATTGCATGTAGAATTGGCGGGCACGCCGCAGGCGACGGCCGCGACAAAAGTTTGAGACCGCGGGGGGCCGCGGGTTTTCTCATAAGCCGATGCAATGATTATGGACGGAGGGCAAGATGACTGAATACGCATGGATAGTGGCGGTATTTGTTTTTTTCATCTGGTTCTGGAATTCGCTGTACATCATCAAGGAGTGGGAACGCGGAGCGGTGCTGCGGCTGGGCCGCATGCGGCCGGAGGCCAAGGGCGCGGGCCTACGCATCGTGTTGTGGCCCATTGAAACGCTGTACCGCATCCCGCTGCGGCTGGTGACGCTGGACGTGCCACCGCAGGACGTGATTACGCGAGACAACGTGTCCGTGAAGGTAAACGCGGTGTGCTATTTCAAGGTGGTGGACGCCAACCGGGCGCTGCGCGAGGTGGAGAATTATTTGTACGCGACGTCGCAGCTCGCGCAGACTACGCTGCGCAGCATTGTGGGGCAGTTCGAGCTGGACCACATCCTCTCCGAGCGCGAAAAGGTAAACTCCAAATTGCAGGAAATCCTTGACCACGATACCGAATCATGGGGTATTAAGGTGACGAAGGTGGAAGTCAAACAAGTGGACATTCCGGTAGAGATGCAGCGCGCCATCGCCCGACAGGCGGAGGCGGAGCGCGAGCGTCGCGCCAAAGTGATCCACGCGGAGGGCGAATTCCAGGCCTCCACAAAACTGGCCGAGGCTGCGGAAGTACTGGCCAGGCAGCCCGCGGCCATCCAGCTCCGCTACCTGCAGACGCTGACGGAAATCGGCGTGGAAAAGAACACCACGATCGTTTTCCCGCTGCCGGTGGACCTCATCAGCCTGTGGGTGAAATCGATGAAAGAGCCGAAATAAATCATGGCCAACGGAATGAAAAAACCGGGAGGCGGGCGCGACACCGTGCTGGAAAGCCGCCACGTGGTGGGAATGTTCCTCGGCGTGGTGGTGCTGTGCGGCGTGTTCTTTACGCTGGGCTACGTGATGGGACGCACGCAGCAGGACTCCAGCCTGAAAGCGGCGGCCGCCGCAAGTACAGCCGCGCGGCCTGCGGATAAGACGGCAACGCCGGCGCCGGCTCCTTCGAGTTGGGATTTTGTGAGCGGCGGCAATGCGAAAAAGTCGCCCGGAAAACTGGAAACACCCGCAAAAACCACGGCCACGGGCGGGCCACCGCCGGTAATTACGTCCACGCCAATTAGGCCGGAGAGCGCGGCAACCAAGTCACCGGAGAAAACAGCGCCAGTGGCGAAACCGTCGTCGGCGACGTCGAAGAATGCGCGGACGAAGGCTCCGGTGATTCCGCGGGGCTCCGTGGTACTGCAAATCGCCGCGCTGACGCGCGAAGGCGACGCCATGGCGCTGGTGGAGGCGCTGCAGAAAAAACAGTTCCCTGCGTTTCTGCTGACGCCGACTACCGGCAACCTCTACCGCGTGCAGGTGGGCCCGTATCCCGACGGCAAGGCCGCCGACGCGGCCAAGAAAGCCCTCGAACGCGAAGGCTTCAAAGCTATCACCAAGCGCTGACCGCCGGATGAAGCTCCACTGGTCACTGCGCCTGCTGCTTGCCGCGTTTGCCGGGTATGTGTGGTCACTTCTTTTTGCTCCAGGCTCGCTAGCGCCATTCGGATGGATCGTTCTCGGCTTTCCCATCCTCTTTTGTCTTCATGTCAACCGGCGTCTTGCTTTCGCCAGCGGGTTTGTCTTTGGCGCGGCCTTTCACGCCGCTTCGCTTTCATGGGTATACGCGGTAATGCGCGTGCACGGCGGACTGGATCCACTGGCGGCCACAGGCGTGATGGCCGCGATGGTCTTATACCTCGCGCTATATCCCGCTGCATTTTCAATTTGCATCGCGCTGCTCGGTAACAAATCTCGCGGCCGCGCGCTGAGGGCTGCGCCATTTCTGTGGGTCGCGCTGGAATTTGCGCAAACCCATGCGCCCATTTTCGGTTTTCCGTGGAACCTGGCCGGCTACGTGGCAGCGAAAAGCCCCGCATTGATTCAGCTTGCCACCGTGACCGGCATCTACGGCTTGTCCTTCTTCATGGCGGCGTGCGGATCACTTTTTGTATGGGTTTTACCGTCTCCGGAGCAACCGAAATGGCGGAGCTCGCGCATGGCGATGGGGCTTGGTGCTGCTCTCGTTGTTGTCATCGGCGCATTGGCCGGCGGGCTCTCCCTGCCGCCGGTGACTTCAGACCGCGTAGCGGTACTGGTGCAGTTGAATTTTCCGCAGGCGCCGCAATATCCCGCGAACTGGATGGACGCGCACGCGGGAGAGATGGACGAGCTGGAGCGCATGAGCGTGGAGGCCGTTCGGCAGGACAGGGCGCCGCCGCCGGCGAGGAGCATGGTGATCTGGCCGGAAGTGCCCGCGCCGTTTTATTTTCTCGATCCGAAATTCGCGGCGCGCGCGGAGAGAATTGCGCGTGACTCCGGCGCACATTTTCTGGTGGGCGTGGTGGAGTGGCGGCCCGGGGCGGAGAATCGCCTGCTGCCGTACAACAGCGCGGTGATGCTGGATGCGTTGGGGAAGCGCGTCTTTCAATATGATAAAATTCATCTGGTGCCTTTCGGCGAGTACGTGCCGCAGCGGCGCTGGCTGAAGTTTGCGGAATCGCTGGTGGCGGAGGTGGGCGATTTTCGCGCGGGGACAGCATACGTCACGTGCGAACTGCCCGATGAACCAGCGCCGTGGGAAATGCGCACGCCGGGGCCGCCGCACAAGTTCGGCGTGTCCATCTGCTACGAGGCGATTTTTCCAAACGAGGTGCGGCAATTCGTCAGCAACGGGGCGGAGCTGCTGGTTAATATTTCGAATGACGGCTGGCTGGGGCGGTCAGCGGGGCCGGACCAGCACCTGGCCATGGCGCGGGTGCGGGCGGTGGAAAATCGGCGCTGGCTGCTGCGCGCGACGAACAACGGCTACACGGTGGCGATTGATCCGTACGGCAGGATTGTCGCGCAGATGGCGACGGATGTGCGCGGGGTGCTGCGCGCGCCGTTCAGTTTTCGCAGCGACCGGACGATTTATTCGCGGTTCGGCGATTGGTTTGCGTGGGTTTGTGTAATTGTCTCAATAGGTTTTTTTGTAAGGGCGATGCTCTTTCCGCCCAGGGGCGCAGCAAGCAGCGCCCCTACGAAGGGATAGCATCCAGTGATACTCGAAGACCTACAACACCGATACGAACAGCTCCAGCAGCGCATGGAGCTGGTGCGGAGTTTTCTTTGACGTTGCCCGCCACCGCGAACTGCTGACCCGCCTCGAAGAAAAAACCAGCCGGCCGGATTTCTGGCAGGACCAGGAAAAGGC
>CAZIWR010000219.1:0-4632 GCA_964542805.1 uncultured Acidobacteriaceae bacterium | reverse complement strand
CCGGCGAGTTGCGCGGAAAGCGCCATGGTGAAGCAGCCGGCATGCGCCGCGGCGAGCAGCTCCTCGGGATTCGTGCCCGGAGTGTCGCCGAAGCGCGTGGCAAAAGAATAGGGCGTGCTCTTCAGCACGCCACTCGCGCTGGAGAGCGAGCCCTTGCCGGTTTTCAGGTCGCCTTCCCACACAGCGGATGCGGTTCGCTTCATGATGGGCCTCCGCGCGCTTTTTTCAGGAAAACTACTTCGGCTGCGGGACGATGCGCAGGTACGGCTTGGGCGCTTTCCACCCGTTGGGATATTTCTGCTTGGCTTCTTCGTCGGTGACGGACGGCAGGATGATCACGTCATCGCCGTGCTTCCAATTCACCGGCGTAGCCACCTTGTGCTTGGCGGTGAGCTGGATGGAATCGAGCACGCGCAGCACTTCGTCGAAGTTGCGGCCAGTGCTCATCGGGTAGCTGAGCGTCAGCTTGATCTTTTTGTCCGGGCCGACGACGAACACGGTGCGCACGGTGGCGTTGTTGGCCGCGGTGCGGCCCTCGCAAGTTTCTCCCGCTTCTGCGGGCAGCATGTCGTAAAGCTTGGCGACTTTGAGCTGCGGATCGCCGATCATCGGGAAGGTCACTTTGTGACCTTGCGTCTCTTCAATGTCGCCCGCCCACTTGCTGTGGCTGCTCGCCGGGTCTACGCTGAGACCGATGACTTTGCAGTTGCGCTTGGCGAATTCGGGCTGCAGCCCGGCCATGTAGCCGAGTTCCGTCGTGCAGACCGGCGTAAAATCCTTGGGGTGCGAGAACAAAACCGCCCAGCCGTCGCCGATCCATTTGTGGAAGTCGATGTTGCCGTGGGTTGTTTCCGCGGAAAAATTAGGGGCTTCGTCGTTGATGCGTAGGGACATGGTTCCTCTCCTGTGCCGCCGGGATTTCTATCCTGGCTGTCTATTTTCGGTGAGTATACACCGGAAAAGGAATCGAGGCGACTCTCTGCGGCGGCCTCCGTCAGTTTTTCTTCTCCATGAGCGCAGGCTCCACAGCATTCTTCCGCGAGGGCGAGTGGCCCGCCGCAAGGGACCAGCACTTCAAGCAGAGCACCCGCGTGGGGTACGGACATTCGTCCTGGTAATTGGCCTCGCCACACTCCCACGTCACGCCGCAGTTCGGACATTCGTGCATGTGCGTCATACACGCCAACCTGCTTATGGGATGCGAGGGGCAGTGGATTCGATTCACGCCGGAATGGGTGGTTGGCCGGCCCCTTAACCAAGTTTCCAGCGGGTGGCGTCTTTTGGGAAAGTGCTCCAGGCGAAAGCGACAGCAGGCCGCAGCATCCAAAACGGCGGCGGATGGCGCATTTTGTATTTGGCTTCATAGGCGTCCGCGACGCGCGTGGTCATGGGGTCGTGCGGATCGGTAATCCGCTGGGCGGTTCCTTCCAGGATGACCACCTCGGTGCCGTCTTCCAGATGCACGGCGACCGCGGGATTCGCCGCCAGGTTGCGCGCCCAGCGCGTCTCGGGTCCTCCGCCGAAACACACCGCGCCGTCCACCCAGACGCCCCATGTGGGTACGGCATGCGGCCGCCCGTCGGTGCTCGACGTACAAATCCAATAGTTCTTCGATTTCGCCATGCGCTCGCAAACAAAACTCCACGGCAGCGCGCCTTTCATGTTTTTCGGGACGCCATAGCCCGGCACGTGCGGACGGCTCGCCCTGGGCTCCGACGGCATGCTTCCAGCAGCCATGTGCACCTCCCGCACATTGAAAATGGCTGGGGCGGGAGGATTCGAACCTCCACCGTCTGCATTAACAGTGCAGCGTCCTACCGTTTGGACCACGCCCCAGCGGGAAGCTACATTGTAATGGGATGCGCGCAGAAGGGCGAGCGCCTTGAAGTGCGGGTCCGGGATTGGCTGTGCACAGCTACGCCGTCGATGGGTTGGGCGGCGAGGCCAGCCGCCGCTTCGCCTGGCGGGCGGTTTCCTGCAGCAGCACGTCCGGATGCTTGAGGCATTTATCCAGCTCCCCCTCGAGCGATTTTAGTCCGAGCATCCCCACGGCATAGGCGCCGCAGGATTTCAGCCAGGGGTCTTCGCTGCCGACGAGCGCGGCTACGGCTTCTTCCCGGCTTTCCACCTTCAGGCCCACGTTCTTGTTGGCGAGTGCCACGCGTTCTTGGATGCTCACATCCTTGTCCAGCAGCGGCACGAGCAAGCTGCGGAACTGCGGCTTCAGGATATTGTCCAAAAACTCGAGGGCGTTGTCGTGCACGGTGCGGCTGCTGGATTGCAACCCGAAATGGGCGCTATGAAAATCAACGTGGGGGAACATCAGCCGCAAGAGGCGGAAAATGCGCTCCACTTCCTGGTTCATGGATTCGCGCAGGTTGCGCACCACGGTATCGTCGCTTTCCAGGCTCACGCCCAGGATGCCGAGGATCTGGTAAGACCGCAGGTGTCCGGTAATCTCCGCCAGCAACACGGTTTCAATCATGTCCCGGTCGAGCTGGAGCTCCGGGTGCTGCTGGTGGATTTTGTTCAGGGCCGCGATGATGCGTTGCCGGAGCGCCGTGTCGGGTACCAGCAGGTTATCCATCAGGACGATTTCGGCGGCCTGCGTGCCGATGCCCGCCAGCGCACTGGGAATTTCGAGTTTGGCAGCGACCGGCACGCGGGAATCGCCCACGTAGTCGTGCAGCGTGTCCACCACGTCTTCGCCGAACTGGGTCAGCGTTTCCGCCACCGCGGGCGCCAGCTCCGTGTCCGCCATCCGCTGGAGCACGTCCGGCAGCAGCCGCGCGGCGCGGAGCACGCCCACGGCGCGGATGGCTTCCCGCGCCACTTCCGAATCCGCGTCTCCGATCAACACTCGGAGTTGTGTATCGAATTCGTCGGGCAACTCCCCGAACAGCCGCGCCGCTTCCAGCCGCACCTGTTTTCCCTGCGGCCCGCTTTCCCGGACCATGGCCTCGAGGAGGAGAGTGGCCGTTTCCAGATTCTGCGCGGAGCCCGGCCGGGCCAGGAACGCAGCCATCGCGGCGCGGAGCGAATAGTCGGGCAGGTCGCTCCACTCCTGGATTTTGGCCAGCGGGTCCACGTGAGCGTGATGGGCAAGGTACAGCAGCGCCTCGGTGCGCACGCCCAGATGCGGATCCGCCAGCAACAGTTCCACCTGGGGGAGCACGGAAATGTCGCCGGCAGCGGCCAAAATGGAAATCGCTTTCTGCTTCACCTCGGGCGCAGGATGGCTGACGAGACTGTACACAGCCGGGTGCGTGGTGGCTTGCCGCCCCACCTGTAAGAGGCTCAACGCGTAGAGAATCTCCTTCGGGTCGCCGGCAGAAAGATTGGCAGCAAAAATGTCTGCGGTGGAGCGGTCCAGCACGGCCGCGGACGCGCGCTCTGCGTCCAGCCGGTGCTCGCGGATGCCTGCGCGCAGCGTGTCCACGTACAGCCCCTGCGCCTTCCAAACGGCAAAGCCCCATGCGGCAACCAGCACGAGCACCACCCAGCTCAAGCGTTGCGCCGGCCACTGCAGATAGGTGGCAAACAGAAGCACGGTCAGCCCCGCCAGACCGTCGCCCATTCGTAACGACACGGTGTCAATGAACGACTTGGCCGGGAACTTCACCTTCGACGGCAGGGGCAGGTAGAGAAGCTCCGTGGCAGACTTGTCCACCGAATATCGCACCACCTGATCGGAGGCTTTCAGGAATATCGCCGCAGTCAGCGTGCCCCACACAAGCAGCCCCGACGAGGCCGCCAGCACCACTACCGGAAGCACCAACAAGGCCGGCCCAATACCGAACCGCCGCAGAAACCACGCCGTCAGAAACACTTGCCCGAGGATGGAGAAAAGTCCCGTGAAGAAGCTCACGTCGCCCAAGAACGCGGCCATGGCGTTCTTTTGCGGATAAGCCTGCGCCGTGATCGCTAAGAACTGCCACCCGGTTACCGTGACCACGAAAGAAGAAGCGCAAATCATCACCGCGATAGCCCGCAGATAGCCGGAGGACCACACGAGTCGCAGGCTCTCGCTCAAGCTGGTCTTCCCCCGCAGGGAGTCGCTCTCCACCGCTTCACCCGCGCCTGCCCGGCGCTGGTCCGTGATGAAAAACACGAGCCCGGAACTGATGCCCAGAAACAGCGCCATTCCCAGCAGCAGGGTTTCCGTGCCCAGGCCGCGCGCCACCATCTTCGAGATGTAGCCGGCGAACACCCAACCGGAAATCGCGCCGCTGCCCACCAGCCCGAACAATCGCTTGGCTTCGCGCGTGGTCAGCACGTAGTTCGCCAGCTTCCACACCTGCATCGGCGCAATCACACCGAACACTCCCACCCATACGTAGAACACCGGATAGAGCCACGCCGGATGATGGAAGTGTGCCAGCCACCAGAACAACAGGCAGTTCGCAGCAAAAAAGACGGCGCTCCCCGCCAACAGGTTGCGCAGGCTCACGCGCCGGCTGATGCGCAGGTAGGCCGCGGCCACAAAAACCACCAGCACCGCTACGCTGATGTCTGCGAAGGGAAGCTGCTTGGCGCTGAACTTATCCAGGAAAAGCGCCGCTCTCGCTACTTTCCCCACCACGTTGCAGCTCATCACCAGGAATAGATAGAAAAAGAGGGGAACGCCCCGGC